>NZ_DASXJD010000068.1:0-2497 GCF_036497585.1 Actinomycetospora sp.
CGCCGTCGCGCGGGTCGAACCGCGTGTTCAGGCGGAACTTCTCGGGGTACTTGGCGAGCAGTTCGCCATTGCGCTCGGTGGTGTTGAAGCCCTCGGTGTACCACTCCCGCAGGTAGGTGGGCTGCGCGATGGCGACGTCGACGTGGCCGTCCTCGAAGAGGTCCTTCATCAAGTCCTCTTCCGAGTACTTCTGGAAGTGCTCGATCGACCGGTGCGTCTCGGCGGGCCCCAGCGACTGATAGGCGTGGAAGCACTCGATCCAGCCCTTGGCGTACTGCTCGGCACCGGCCACCCAGTTCTCGGGCGACGCGTCCCAGTAGTGCATGTGGGAGTCGACGACGAAGTACTTCTCACCGTTCTTCTCGTACACGGGTTCGTCCTCCTGCGCGCGCGCCGGATCGGCCACGCTCGGTGGTGGTGGAGTGGGCACGGCCGGGTGACCGGGCACGGCCCGTGGGTGGTGGTGCACGGGCCCGTCGGCGACGAGGAGTCGCGGAGCCGGTCGGCGCGGTGGCGATCTCCATCACAGGCGAAGGATCGGTTGTGCGCAAGGTCTCGGTATCCACGGAGCGCCGAAACCGGCGGAACGGACACCGACGCGTATCGGATCCGCGCCCCGGGTAGGCGATCGGTATGCGCGTCGTCATCGCCGGAGGCCACGGCAAGATCGCCCTCGTCCTCGAGCGGCAGCTCGCCCAACGGGGCGACGAGCCGGTGGCGCTCGTCCGCAACCCCGACCACGCCGAGGATGTCCGCGCCGCGGGCGCCGAGCCCGTCGTCGTCGACCTCGAGTCGATCGGCGCCGTCGAGCTCGCCGAGCACCTCCGCGGTGCCGATGCGGTCGTGTTCGCAGCCGGCGCGGGACCGAACAGCACCGCCGAGCGCAAGCGCACCGTCGACCGCGACGCCGCCCTCCTGCTCGCCGACGCCGCCGGGAAGGCCGGGGTCCGCCGCTACCTGCTCGTCTCCGCGATGGGCGCCGCCGAGGCGCCGTCGCAGGACGAGGACGACTCGGTCTGGGGCGAGTACCTGCGCGCCAAGCGCGACGCGGAGCAGGGGGTCTCGGGTCGCGGCGATCTCGACGCCACCGTCCTGCGCCCGGGTCGGCTCACCGACGACCCCGCGACGGGACGGGTCACGCTCGCCGAGAGCCGGGTCGGCCACGAGGAGGTCACCCGCGAGGACACCGCCGCCACGCTCGTCGCGCTCCTCGACGCACCGGGCACGGCCGGGCGCACCCTCGAGCTCATCAACGGCACCGTCCCGCTGACCACCGCCGTCGACGAGCTCGGGTAGCTGCACCTTGGCGCGACTGTTCAGCCCTTCGCGACGAGCCCCGCCGCGACGAGCCAGCGCCGGGCCACGTCGCGGGGGTCCCGGCCGTCGACCTCGACCTCGCGGACCATGCTCCGCATCGCGGTCCCGTCGAGCCGGCGGGTGACCTCGCCGAGAACGTCGGCGGCGCCGGGGTGGCCGTCGAGCACGCCGGTGCGCATCACCGGGGCGTACCCGCGGGGCCCGGCGGGACCGGTGAGCACGCCGCGGACGTCGGGGAGCACGACGAGCCCCAGCGCGGGCACGCGCCCGGCGTCGCCGGGGACCAGCCCGGCCGTGCAGCGCCCGGTGGCCACGCCGGCGAGCACCGCGTTGGCGTCCTCGGGCACGACCACGGGTGCGAAGCCGTAGCCCGCCGTCACAGCGGTGGTGCCCGGGGCGGCGGTGGTGCCGGGCACGGCGTCGGCGACCGCGCACAGCGTCACCGGCGAGGTGCGGGCGAGCCCGGCCAGCCCCGGCAGGTCGGCCGCCGCCCCGGGGCGGGTGACGACGACGTCCGCCCCGTCGAAGGCGGTCGGGTCGAGCCACGTGACGCCGAGCGGGGCGTCGAGGGAGCGGAGGGCGGCGAGCGTGGGTGGCGAGGGCGGGACGGCGTCGTCGGGGGACGGGGTGCCGTCGGGGAGGGTCGTGCGCAGCGAGGCCCACCCCGTGTCGACGTCGGACTCCTGGGGCGACCCGTACACGTCGAGGGCACCGGTCTTGCCGCACTCGTCGTCCGCGTCGCCGTCCGCGGCCTGGACCGCGGCGATGGTGATCTGGCACAGCAGGCGCAGCGGGGTGCTCGGCCCCCCGCCGACGACGTAGCTCGCCCCCCGCAGGTCGGCGCGCTGGGCGAGGAGGCCGCCCGAGGCCTCCGGGGAGCCGGGCCGGGCGCTGCCGCAGGCCGTGACGAGCACCGTGAGCACGGCGATCACCACCAGGACCGCGAGCCCCGCCCTGGCCGGGACGGGCGTCGGGACCGGCCGGAGCACCGCGGCATCATGGCAGGGCGCGCCCGGGGGAGCCGGTACGGCCTCACCCCGTGAGGCCCTGCTCCCGCAGGAAGGTGCGCGCCACCTCGTCGGGCGAGCGCTTCCCCACCGAGACCCGGGCGTTGAGCTCCCGCATCACCTGCTCGGTGAGCATCGGGGCGAGGCGCTCGGAGAGCAGGGCCAGCCGCGGG
>NZ_DASXJD010000069.1:0-38424 GCF_036497585.1 Actinomycetospora sp.
AGGGCCAGGTGGAGGCGAACACGCGGACGCTGCTCGCCCAGCCGGTGTTCGCGGCGCTCCCGGCCGTGCGGGCGGGCCGGGCGTTCCCGCTGCCGAACAGGTGCTGCGCTCGTGAGCACTTTCCGGGGTTATAGCCCCGGAAAGTGCTCACGAGCCTTCGGCACCTAGCGGGGACCGGTGGGCAGCACCTGGCGGCCGTAGGTCGAGTTCGTGACGATCGCGAACGAGGTGTACCAGGCCGCGATGGCCGTGATGATGCCCAGGATGCCGCCGACCGTGGCGAGGGCGGCGATCCCGAGCAGCGTCCCGAGCACCAGGGCCAGGAACGTCAGGAACAGGAACGCGAAGACCGCGATCAGTCCTGCGCTCGTGCGGAGCGAGGCGATGAACATGTACAGCGTGAAGATCGCCCAGCCGAGCAGGAACAGGCCGGTGGCCGTCTTCGCGCTCGCCTCGGGGATCGACGGCTCGACGAACTGCACGAAGGCCGCGAACGAGAGCCAGAACGCGCCGTAGGAGCAGAAGGCGGTCGCGCCGAACGTGTTGGCCTTGCGGAACTCGAACAGCCCGGCGATCAGCTGCGCGAGCCCGCCGTAGAACAGCGCGAGCGGCAGGACCGTCTTCTCCAGGTTCTCCGGGGCGATGCCCGCGTTGAACAGGCTCAGCAGGAAGGTCGTGAGGGCGAACGCGGCCAGGCCCAGCGGACCGGGGTCCGCGAAGCCCTTGGTGGGGTCGGCCGCAGCGGCCTGCCCCGACGTGCTCTCGACGTTGTGCGGGTCGTTGACGGTCGTGGACATCGACGTCCTCTCCCTCGGGGGTGCGGGTGTCGCCGCGACGGTTCCCGATCGTGCGCCGCGTCACACGGAGACCTATCCCAAGATCATTCCTCGACGCAACGTGCGCGCCGGGCGCGAACGGAACGGACGGGGAGGAACCGGACAGCGCGGAGTGTCCTTGATGTCCGGTTCACTCCTGCCCGATCGGACAGATTCCCTGCTCGAAGGGGGAGGGTAGTACTGCTCCGCTCAGCGCAGTGGAGCGGGTGTGGTCCACATCACATTCGCCGGGCGGGCGTGGCCCGTGGCCGCTCAGGAGCCCCGCTGCACGATCCCCGCGACGAAGGCGGCCTGGCCGGCGTGCTGGATGTCGTCGTCGACGACGCTGACGAGCCGTACACCACGGGTGACCGGCGGGTCCCAGCGGTCGTCGATCACCTCGTCGAGGTCGGGGTCACGCAGGGTGCGCAGGTAGGCGAGGGTGCGCTCGTGCACCGCGTCGTAGTACCCGGTGAGCAGCGCCGGGTCGGCGACGTGGACCGCGGCCACCTGCGCCGAGGTGTGGCCGTAGCCGATCGACGCGGGGTCGAGGTCGAGCCCGAACCGGTCCGCCCAGCCGTCCCCGGTGTACGCCTGGTCGGTCCCCGCCAGGTCGGCCACGTGGTCGTCCTGCACGCGTGTCAGGTGCCAGACGAGCCAGGCCACCGAGTTGGCGTCGGCGTCGAGGCGCAGGTTCAGTCCCTTCTCGTCGAGCCCGTCCACGGTGCCGTGCACGTGCTCACGGACCCGTCCGAAGGCCTCGACCAGGACGTCGATGCTGTTCACGCGGGAGCTCCTCCTCGCCGGGGATGGGTGTCCTCCCCAGCCTGCCCGAGGTGGGGCGCGCGGTGGGGCTCAGGCCACCCGGACGTCGAGCGTGGCCTGGCCGAAGCCCAGCAGGTGCTGGAAGTGGCGAAGCCCGGGGGAGAGCAGCAGGGCGCCCTCGACGGCGAGCAGGCGGGTGCCGGCCGCGGCGAGCTCGGTGACGACATGGGCCGAGAGCAGGTAGCGCGCGTCGCCCTCCCGCCCGGGTGCCGAGAGCATGAGGTCGAGGCGTGCCAGCGGGCCGGCCGCGCTGGTCAGGGCGAGGACCTCCGTGGTGCCGTCGGCGTCCTCGGCGACCCAGCCGGTGCACAGCCCGGCGGCGAGGTCGGCCTGGGCGCCCGGCACGACCGCCCGGTACCAGGGGTCGGGGACGACCTGCTCGAGCCGGCGGGCGGACTCCGCCGGGTCCAGGGCCCGGCATGTCACGCCCTGCTCCCGGGCGCGGCGGCTGTTGGTGCGCAGCGCCTGTTTCGACTTCCCGCGCAGGTAGGCCTCGGGCTCCTCGGGCAGCGGCAGCACGGACACCGCGAGGTCCCGGGGCACGCCGCGGTCGCGGCCGGAGTACTTGGCCGCGAGCCGGCGACCGCCGTCGGTCCCGGGCACCGTCACGACGACGTGCGGGAGATCGGCCAGGGGAGAGGCGACTCGCGGAGCCAGCGCGGTGCGGGCAGCGGCCACCCGGGCCCGGGCGACGAGCCGCCCGGCGCGCCCCCGGATCCCGGTGCGGCGCTGGAGTCCGTCGGCGAGGGCGACGAAGCGGTCGTCGCGCAGCCGGGACGCGATCGGCTCGATCGGCTCAGCGGGCTCGACCCGCGTGGCGGGCTGCAGTGTGGTCATCAACGACCTTTCTCGGGGAGCGAGGGTCGGGGTCGCGCACGACTCCGGCCGACGATGCCATCACAGATCGATAACGGCACGGCCGCACCCCTTGACGAGCATCACCACCGTCGTGGGTGACAATTCGCCCTCCGCTGGCCTGAACGGGCGCGCTCGTTCGGCCGAACCGCCGCTAGCGGCGGGTCGGCAGCGAGACCCCGAGGCGTCTAGCCCACGAGGCGGCGCCGCCGGGCCTGACGCGCGAAGCCGAGGCCCCCGAGGACGGCCAGTCCGAACTCGGCCACCACCAGCAGCACGAGTCCCGGCCCGACGCCGGCCACCCCGGACGACAGGCCCGGGTGCAGGGACCCGGGACCGCGCGCCGCGCCCACCACGGCCAGCGCCGTCGTCACCTGGACACCCAGCGCCGCCGGGAACGCCAACCACGGGGTGAGGCGCTCGCGGCCGAGCACGAGGTCGACGACCGGGACCAGCGTCAGGAGCACGAACAGGCTCAGGGCCACCAGCGTCGGTCCCTCGGCCAGCTCGACGGCCGTCCAGCCGTGCCCCGTCGTGCCGTTCAGCAGCGGGAGGAAGAGCCCGACGAGCCCGCAGAGGCACAGGGCGAGTGCCGTCCCCGGCCGCGTCGTCGGGCTGCACGTCGCGATCAGCAGCCGCGAGCGCCACCGCAGCCCGCGCATCCCGCGCACGTCGAAGCGCTCGCGCGGGACCCACTCGAGTGGGACCGGGGGTCGGGGGGTCTCGAACCGATCGTGCTGACCGTCCGCGGCGGACTCGTCCCGGGCGAATTCTCCGGCCGCCATGCGCCACCCCTCCCACCACGGCCCCGCGGCTCTCCGCCGGACCGCACCCGCGTTCCTGCGGCGCGACTACCCCGGCTCCGCGCAGATCACACGGCAGGTCACCCTCCGCCGCCGTGGGCGGCACGGCGGGCGACCCCGCTTCGTCACCGCCGCTGCTGTGACCATCACCGGACGGCGCAACCATCGGAGATCCCGCCACGTTCCGCTACCGCGCGCAGCATGGGTGAGCTGGATCGTTCCGCGCGGATCCTCGTCGCGGGATCGGGGGGACTGGTGGGGTCCGCGGTGGTGCGGGCGTTGGCATGGACGCCGCCTTCACCGCCCACGCCGCGCTGGTCGGCGGGCCGCGCCCGGACGTCGTCGTGGCGGTGAGCTCGGTCCTGCTCACCGTCCTGGCCGGGCTGCGCTGGCGGCGGGACGGCCGGGACCGCGCTCGGCGTCGTCACCCAGGACCTCTACCGCCGCGCGCTGGCCGAGACCCGCCATGACGTCCTCGCGGCTGGCGCGACGACGAGGTGATCGCGCTGCACGCCGGGAACATGGGCGTCAAGCAGGGGCTGGAGAACGTCGTCGAGGGGTGGTAGCCATCCCGGACAACGACCGTCGGCGGTTTATCCGACGACCGCGGCGGCCTATCCGGCGTTGACCTGATCCTCCGGAGGACAACCGCATGCCGAAGCCGCCGCTGCCCGACGCGGTCCAGGAGCTGCTCGCCCGCCCCAACCCGAGCGTCATCACCTCGTTGCGGCCGGACGGCTCGCCCGTCTCGGTGGCCACCTGGTACCTGTGGGAGGACGGCCGGGTGCTGGTCAACATGGACGCGGGCCGCACACGCGTGCGGTACCTGCGCCAGGACCCGCGCACCTCGATCACGGTGCTGGCCGAGGACGACTGGTACACCCACGTGTCGATGCAGGGCCGCGTCGTGGAGTGGGCGGACGACGACGACCTCAGCGACATCGACCGGATCTCGCGGCACTACCGGGGCAGCGACTACCCGGTGCGGGACCGCCCCCGGGTCAGCGCCTGGATCGAGGTCGACCGCTGGCACGGCTGGGGCGGGGTCAAGGCCAGCGACAACCCCGACAACTGACCCCCGACAACTGACCCCCGACGACCGACCCGGACGACCCACCCCGACGACCGAGCCCGGGCACCGGCCTCAGGCCGCCATCGGGGCCGGCGGCGCCCCGGGGCCGTCGATCCGCGCCACGGTGTCGGCGGTCCACGGCGCGTCGAGCAGCATCCGTGGGGTGACCAGCGCCGACGGCAGGAGCAGTCCCGTCGTCTCCCAGCCCTTGTGCGGGCACCGGCGGCCGGTGTAGCGGGCCGCGAGCTGGCGCTCCTGGCCGAAGCGCCGGGCGCTCGCGAGGATGTCGCGGGCGACGGTGTCGAGGAAGGCCGGGGCCTCGACGTCGAGGGCGTCCACCAGACGGTCCAGGGCCTCCTGGCACGCGTCGCCCGTCGCGACGTCGAGGTAGAGCTTCATCATCGTGCCCAGGACCCCGTCCTGGGCCGGGGGCCGGGGCGCCGGCCGGACACCGCCCGGGGGCTCGAGCGCCGAGAGCGGGAAGCGCTCGCCGTAGGCGCGGGCGACGGCCTCGGCGCAGTAGAACGTGCGCTCGCCCGGCTTCCCCTCCCAGGCGCGGGCGGCCTCGATGGCGAGCGCGCGGATCGTCGCGCCGCCGTCCTCGTCGAAGAGCGTGCGGTCGAACGACGCGAGCGCGATCGACACGATGAGGACCTTCGGGACGGAGAAGGACCCGTCGTCGGGGACCCGGAGCTCGCGCACCCCCGCGACCGCCCGCGCCCGGGCCTCGGGCGAGGGGACGGCGAGGCGGTAGAGCGACTGGCCCTTGCTCCAGAACTTCTCGAACTTCTCGATGCGCAGCCCCGAGAGGTCGAACGGCTGGGCCGCGATGAAGGACTTCCGGGCCGACGCGATCAGACCGCCCGCGAGCGCGACGCCGCTGTGCGAGAAACCCGACCCGTCGAGCCGTGTGATCATCTCACCGAGTGGTTCGCCGGCCACCGGCGTCACCAGCAGGATGTCGCCGGGCTTGACCTGCTCGGGGCGAACCGCTACATCGGTCGTACGGTGGTCGAGACAGGTCACTGTGAGCAACACGTCCTGGGGGCCGGGTGACCCGAATCCGTCTGCTCGGCACGGTCGAGGTCGTCGGTGCCGAGCCCGTGCGCAGCGAACTGCTGCGCACGCTGCTGGCCCTGCTCGCCCTGGACCCCGGTCGGCCCGTCCCCACCTCCACGCTGATCGACGAGATCTACGGCGAGGCGCTCCCGCAGGACCCGCGGGCGGCGCTGCAGATCCAGGTCACCCGCCTGCGCAAGGTCGTGGCGCCCGCGCGGGTCGCGAGCACCGGGGGCGGCTACGCGCTCGAGGTGCCGCGGGACGAGGTCGACTTCTGCCGCTTCCACGACCGCGAGCCGAAGACGGCCCTGGCCGCCATCGACGGCGATCCGTTCCCCGGGTGCCGCTCCACCCCGCGCCTGGAGAGCGAACGTCGCCGGGTCGAGGTGCGCTGGCTGGAGCTGATCGAAGCCCGCGCCCGCACGCTGCTCGACGACGACGAGCCCGGGGCGGCCCTCTCGGTCGCGGCGCCCGCCCTCGCCGGGCACCTCGACCGCGAGCACCTCGCCGCACTCGTCGCGACCGCACTGCACCGGGTCGGGCGCTCCGGGGAGGCCCTGCGCACCATCGCGGCCACCCGCCGCGAGCTCAAGGTCGAGCACGGGCTCGACCCCGGACCCGAGCTGCGCGGCGTCGAACGCGCCGTTCTCGACGCCCGGGAGCGCACCCCCGGCGGGGGACCGGTCGTCGTCGGGCGCGAGGGCCCGCTGACCACGATCCGGGAGGGTCTCGACGATCCCCTGGGCGGGCGTCTCGTGCTCGTCGCCGGCGAGGCGGGGATCGGCAAGTCGACCCTGCTCGGGGCGGCGTCCGAGGAGGCGTCGCGCCGCGGCGCCCGGGTCGGCCGCGGACTCTGGGAGCACGACCAGGCGCCGTTCGCGGCGTGGGTCGAGGCGCTGCACGGGGTCGGCGTGGAACCACCCTCGCTGCGCGACCCCGCCCCGGGGCGCACGCTGCGCTTCCGGCTCGCCGCCGCCGCCGACGAGGGCCACGTCCTCGTCACCCTCGACGACGCCCACCGCGCCGACCGCGCCTCGCTCGACGTGCTCCGCGCGCTGGGCCGGGCGGGGGTCCCGCCCGGCGTCGTCGTGCTCGTCGCGGCCCGGGAGCCCGACGCCGTCACCCACCCGACCTGGAGCGAAGCCGCGGCCGACCTCGCTCCCCTCGACGGGGTGGAGCGCACCGTGCTGCGCGAGCTCGACGAGGCGGGCACCCGCGCGCTGGTCGCCACCGAGCTGGGGGAGGCGCTCGCCGACACCCTCTGGGCCCGCACCGGGGGCCACCCGCTGCACCTGTCCGCGCTCCTGGCCGAGGTCCGGGGCCTGCCCGACGACGAGGCCCGCGTCGCCGCGACCGCCCGGGTGCCCGAGCGGCTGTGGCCGCTGCTGGCCCACCAGCTCGGGCAGCTCCCCGAGGCCTGCCGCACCGGGCTCGAGGCCCTCGCCGTGCTCGGGGCGATCCCCCTGGCCGAGCTGGCGGCCGCCGTCGGGGCCGAGCCGCGGCGTCTCGCGGCCGACCTGCGCCCCGCGGTCGCCCTCACCCTGGTGGAGGCGACCGCCGACGGCTTCGTCTTCCGCCACGAGCTCACCGCGTCCGCGGTACTGGACTCCGTCCCCGCCGTCGTCGCCGCGCAGCTGCACCTGGCCCGCTACGAGGCGCTCCCGCCGGACGCGTCGCCGTTCACGGTGCTGCGCCACGTCCTGGGCGCGGCGGCCCTGCTGCCCGCGTGGACCGTCGCCGACGCCCACCTGCCCGCCGTCCTGGCCGCCTACCGCGACGGTGCCCTCGCCGACGCCGAGCGGCTGCTCGACGCCGGCCTCGAGCACGCCACCCGCCCGTGGCGGGTGCGGCTGCTGCGCGGGCTGGTGTGCGAGGCGCGGGGCCGGGTGGACGAGGCCGCCGAGGAGTTCGACGCCGTGGTGGCCGACCCGGCCGCCGACGTCGCCGACGCGGTGGCCGCGGCGATGGGCGACGACGCCCAGGGTCCCTCGGTCGCCGGCCGGCCGCGGCGCCTGGAGCGGCTGCGTCGCGTGCGCGAGCTCGACCTCGACGACCGGCAGCGCGCCCGCGTGCTGCGGGGGATGATCACCGAGGAGCAGCAGCTGGTGGGCGTCACCGAGACGCCCTCGCTGGTGGCCGAGCTGATGGCGCTCGGCGACGCGCGCGCCGAGGCCGACCCGCACCTGGCCGCCGAGGTCGCCGTCGCCACGGCGTTCCTCCAGCTCGACGCGGCCGTCCCGGCGGCCGAGCGCGTCGCGACCTGCGTGCGGGCCCGGGAGCTCGCCGAGGCCGCCGGGGAGCTCACGCTGCGCTTCGAGGCCGACGAGCTGCTGGTCGCCGCGCTCATCACCGCGGGGCGCCTCGAGGAGGCCCTCGCGCGGCACGCCGAGCTCGCGCCCGAGGCCGAGCGCCGCCACCGGCCGCGCACGATGTGGGCGACCCGGCTCGTCGACGCCGCGCTCCTGCTGGGCATGGGCAAGGTCTCCGACGCCGACGGGGTCGCGCAGGAGGCCCTTGCCCGCGGGCAGGAGCTCGGGATCCCGGACGCCCTCGGCGCCTTCTTCTGCCACCTCGTCGCGCGGCACCTGCTCACCGGCGACATGACCGTCCTCGGCGGGCTCCCCGCGACCGCGGCCGGGATGTACCCGCGGGTCTCGGCCTGGCGGGCGTGCGCCGCCGTCGACGCCGTGCATGCCGGTGACGCCGCGACCGCGCGGACCCGCCTCACCGAGTTCCACGAGCAGCGCACCGGGCGCGAGGGCGGCCTGTTCGACCGCACCGGGCTGTGCTTGGCGGCGTGCGCCGCCTACGCCGTCGAGGACGCGGTGACGGCCCGTCTCGTGCTCGACGCCCTGCCCACCGACCCGGACACCACCGTCGTCGTCGGCATCGGGGCCGCGTTCTTCGGGCCGCTCGACCTCTACCGGGGCCTCGCCACCGCGGTCCTCGACGGCGACGAGGCCGGGGACGCCGCCGGGCTCTTCCGAGCCGCCGCCGCGACCGCGACCCGCCTGGGATGGACGCCGTGGGCCGACGCGGCCGAGACCTTCGCCCTGCGGCACGCGGGCCCGGGCGGGGTGGACGGAGAATCGGTGCCGGCGTCGCCCCCCGCCACGCCGGCACCGATCCCGCCGCTGGGACTCCGACCGGTGCGCTGAACGCGCCCCCGCCCCGCCGTCGTCCACGGCCCGATCGAACCGGAACGTCCTTTCCCCATCCTTTCGCGCGGCCGTGGCGCGCGCTTCGCCGGAAAGGGCGCATGATCGCCGGGAGGAGGTGCGGCATGCGGGCGCGGTGGAGACCGGCGAGGGCCGCGACGACGACGGCGGCGGTCGCCGCGAGCCTGACGGTGCTGCTGCCGGAGGTCCTGGGCCTCGACCGCACCCCACCCTGGCCGCTCGTCGTCGCCTTCCGGCGCCGGCTCGCCCTCGGGACCGGGGCCGCGGCACTGGCCGTCGGGGCCCGCCCGGGGTGGTGGCGGGCGCCCGCACTCGGGACGTCCGCGGTGGCCGCCGGGGCCACCGGGCTGTCGCTGTGGCGGCACCGACCCCGACGGGAACCCGCCGGGGTCGGAACGCGGGAGCTCACGGTGCTCGGGGCCAACGTCTGGCTGGGACTGGCCGACCCGGGCGCGCTGGCGGCGGTCATCGAGTGCGAGCGTCCCGACGTCGTCGTGCTGCCCGAGGCCGGGGACCGGTTCCGCAAGCGCCTGCTCGACGGTCTCGACGGGTATCGGGCCCGGTCGTGCGCCCCGCACCGCGCGGCCGTCGAGGCCGCCGGGGTGGCGGACGGGCCGTGCCTGACGGTGCTCACGGCGGCGGCGCTGGGCGAGGTCGACGTCGCCGTGGCCTCCAGCGACACCCGCTCGGGGTGGGTCGTGGTGAGCGGCGGCGGGCTCGGCGCGGTGCGGGTGGTCGGGGTGCACCCCGCGGTCCTGCTCCCGGCCACCACTCGGGACTGGGTCCGCGAGCTGGCGCTCCTGCGTCCGTGGCTGGCCGACCCCACCCGGCCCACCGTGGTGCTCGGGGACCTCAACGCCACCCTCGAGCACGGACCGCTGCAGCACGCCCTCGGTGGGGGCCGGCCGGTGACGCGGGGGGTTCCGGCGACGTGGCCCGCGTGGTGGCGGCGGCCGTTCGGCGTGGTGATCGACCACGTGGTGGTGGCCGGACCGGTCGGGGTGCGCTCGGTCGAGGTGATCGACGTGAGGGGCAGCGACCACCGCGCGGTGCTCGCCCGGCTGCGGGTCGCGAGCGAGGGACAGTACCCCGTGCCGACGGGTTCAAACGTCATTCGCCCAGCCGGGTCGTGATTTCTCGTGATACGCGCCGGAACGATGGGCATTCCTCCTACTCGGAGCAGGCGTTGCGTGTTGCGGAACGCTATCCGAGAATTAGTCGTTATCTGACCGTGACCTCGTGGACGATCACCTCGTTACGCTATTCAGGCAACGGTCCGCGACCGACGCCATGCCGGTTCGGGGGATGGAGCACCGGGTCCTCCCTGCCGAGCGACGACGTTCCGACAGCGGAGGAGAGCTCCCCATGGCTGACCACAGCATCAAGCAGGACAACGACCGACTCGGCGGCCTCGTGGGCCGCGGCGCGATGACCGGCCTCGCCGCGCTCGCGCTGGTGGGCGGCGGCGCCGGCGTCGCGTTCGCCGACGAGGCCCCGGCCGACGGGGCCCAGGACGCGGCCCAGTCCGCCACCCAGCACCAGGACGCCTCGAAGTCCGACAGCTCGAAGTCCTCGGACGACGCCAGCTCCAAGGGCGACTCGTCGAAGGGCGACTCGTCGAAGGGCGACTCGAGCTCGAAGGGCTCGGACCAGTCGGGCTCCGACGAGGGGTCGGCCCCGGGCGGCGACCCGCTGAGCGGGCTCCCCGTCTCCGCGTCGAGCCTCCCGATCGCCTCGGGCGCCTCGGCCCTGCAGCAGGCCCCGGCCTCCCTGCAGGGTGCGGCCGCGAGCGCCCCGATCGTGTCGAGCATCCTGGGCTGAGCCCAGCGCTGCGTCGTCGGCGGGCGGAGTCGTACCGGCTCCGCCCGCCGACGCATGTCCGGACCCCGTGACGGTGCGTGTTTGTACCCGGGAGTCCCGATCGCAAACGCTGTCGGGCTTCACTATTCGCAATACTCGTGCGGGTCATATATCCGACAATCGACGTGATCGCCCCGTGACCTCTGTTGAGATGACCTCGTTGGCGCCGGGTCGGGGGAAAACGAGTGGTGTCCCGTCGCCGCAGATGCCCGAAGCAGAGGGGAACTTCGATGGGTGCTCACCATGCGCCGCAGCAGCACGACCGATTCGCCGGCCTCGTCGGCCGCGGCGCTCTGACCGCCGCCGCCGCGCTCGCCCTCGCGGGCGGAGGTGCCGGGGTCGCGTTCGCGGGGAACGCCCCCACCGACTCCGGCGCGGACTCCTCGCACGGCCAGGACTGCGCCTGCGGTGGTCACCACCACGGACACGGCGGGCACGGCAAGCACGGTCGGCACAGCAAGCACGGTCACGACGGGTGGGGCGGCCACGACGGTCGGCAGGGGCACGACGGTCGGCAGGGCGAGGACGGCCACGACGGCTCGGACGACCCGATCTCGTCGGTGCCCGGCCTCGGCAGTGACCCGAGCGACGGGCCCTCGTCCGACGACCCGACGTCCACGACCGGGCCGGCCTCGGACGACGACCCGACCTCGGACGACGCGCCCGCCACCGGGAACCCGGTCAGCGAGGAGGGCTCGGGCTCCGAGAAGAACAGCACCCCCGTGGAGGACCCGGAGCCGAGCGCGAGCCCCGAGGGCACCGGCGGGCACGCGGCATCCGGGGACGACACCGGTGCCGGTGACAACACCGGTGCTGATGACAGCACGGGTGCCGGTGACGACGGCAACGGCCTCGGCACGATCGACGGTGACGGCCCCCCGACGCAGGACGGCGGCCTCAGCGACGGCACGGACGGGTCCGGCGATGGTCAGCAGTCCGGCGGGGGCGAGCCGTCCGGCGGGGGCCAGCAGTCCGGCGACACCACGCCTGCCGCCCAACACGCCTCGAACCAGAGCGCGGCCCCCGACAAGCCCCAGACCGAGCCGATCATGGCGGCCTGAGAACAACCAGCGCAGTGGACTCTCACGGCGACCGCCACAGCCGTCGGGGTCCCCTCGGTCCGGTCCGTGGCCGTCGACCGGCTGCGAGTGGACCTCCACGGTCGCCCCGGCAGCCCCCACGGTCCACTCGGTGCTCACGAGCTGGCCGCACGCACACCGCCACGCCCGCCGAGAAGTCGCTCATGCACGCCATCCGTCTGCGTCCGCGTGCATGAGCGTCACCTCGGCGAGTGATGAGCCCCGCCAGCGCCGAGTGGACCCTCACGGCTACCGCCACAGCCGTCGGGGTCCACTCCGTCCCCTCCGTGGCCGTCGACCGGCTGCGAGTGGACCTCCACGGTTGCCCCGACAACCCCCACGGTCCACTCGGTGCTCACGAGCCCCCGGCGCCGACGCGGTCGTACCGTGCCGGCGGACCCGCCGTCGTCTGCACCCATACCGACGGCGCCGGGTCGGTGACGACATCCGGCACCGGCGAGGACAACAGGAGCCCGCGCGCCTCGTCGCCCGCGGCGAGGGTCGGGGCGGCCGCACCCGTCGGCGTCGTCCGCCCGTCGAGCACGCAGGCGCCGGGGTCGAGGCCGGGGAACACCGGTGCGGCCGAAGCGAGCGGGGAGGTCGGCGGGGCGTTGCGGCACAGCAGCGCCGACGGGCCCGTCAGCACTGAAGCCGGCACCTGGTGCAGGCCCACCGCCACGAGCAGCCCCGCGGCCCCGGACAGCGGGTTCGTGACGGGCGCCGGCCCGGCATTGCGCACCACGACCGAGGCGAGCAGCAGGTGCGACCCGGCGGGCGCGGCCCGCGCGCTCGGGGTGAAGGCGCCGACCCCGACGTCGTAGGGCGCCCCGTCCACCAGGACCCGGGCAGCCGGCGTTGGCCCGTCGCCGGTGGGCAGCGCCTCGGGCGGGCCCCCGACGGCGGCCGAACCCGAGCCGGGGTCGCTGCCGGACAGGCTGCCGAGCAGGGTCACCGCGAGCACCACGGCGACGACCACGACCACCCCGCCCACGACGAGCAGCACCGACTTCCGCCCCCGCCCGCCCCAGGGACCGTCGGCGGGCCACCACGGCGCCTCGCCGGGCTCGCCCTCGGGCAGCTCCCCGCGCGGGTTCACGCGCCGGCCCGGGAACGCCCGACGTCGAGCACGACCTTCCCCGTCGCGTGCCCGCGCTCGACGAGCGCGAGCGCGGCCGCGGCGTCGTCGAAGGGCCGCACGTCAGTGACGTGGGGGTCGAGGGCGCCCTTCGCGACGAGGGTGGCGAGCTCGTCGAGGACGGCCGTGCTGCGGTCGCGCTCGAGCTGCTGGCCGCCGAGCTCCACGGACAGCCCGTAGTCGGCGACGGAGATGAGTCGTTGCGGATCGCGCAGCAGTGCCGCGACGGTGCGCAGCGGATCGCCCCCGACGAGGTCGAACACGGCGTCGACGCCGTCGGGGGCGGCCTCGCGGATGCGGTCGGCCACCCCGTCGCCGTACGCCACCGGCGTCGCCCCGAGCCGCGCGAGGAGGTCGTGCTTGGCCGGGCTCGCCGTCGCCACCACCCGCAGCCCGCGCGCCGCGGCGAGCTGCACCAGGACGACGCCGACCCCGCCGCCCGCGCCGTTCACGAGGAGCGTCTCCCCGGGCGACAGGTCGAGCTGGCGCAGCGCGTCGTGGGCCGTCCCCGCCGCGACGGGGAGCACGCAGGCCTGCTCCGGGGTCACCGACGACGGACGGTGCGCCGCGAAGCCCGCCGTGACGATCGCCTGCTCGGCCCAGCCGCCGACCATCCCGGGGCACCCACCGAACACCTCGTCGCCGACCGCGAAGCCCTCGACGCCGGGACCGACCGCCGTCACCCGACCGGCCACCTCCCGGCCGAGCACGGCCGGGCCCTCGGTGCCGTAGGAGCCGTCGCGGACCTTCCAGTCCCCGGGGTTCACGCCGGACGCGTGGACGGCGACGAGCAGCTCGCCGACGCCGGGCTCGGGCACCGGGACGTCGAGGAACGCCTCGTGCTCCGGTCCGCCGACCGTGGTGAACCCGTACGCCCGCATGACCAGCTCCCTCGCTCGCGTGCCGAACCCCTCGATCGTCGCAGCTCCGCCCACGATTCAGCGGGTGCCGGACCGGTGCGCGGGTCCCTCGTGACGCGTCGAGGCGGCCGGGCGCGCGTGCTCTGCCTCCGGGCCGCCTTGTCGTGGTCTTCTGCGAGGCGTGCTCGCCACCGGCGCCACCATCACGTACGGCCACAGCTGATCAAGCCGCCACGCCGCGGCACCCCCACGAAGGAGCGACCCCCGCTAACGGCTCCCGTCCGCTCGCCGAGATGCCCCGCAACGGGTCGACCACACGGCCGGCCCGCCGACAGCGGGAGCGCCATGATCCAGATCGCGATACCGACGGACCGCCGGACGTGGCTCGTCGTCGGGCTCCTCGTCGCTGCCCTCGCCGCGGCCGTCCTCGCCGCCGCCCGGCCGGCGCCGGCACCGATGACCGCCCACGGCTCCGTCACGATCTACGGCCTGGGCTCCTTCGAACGCCCCGGCGACGACTGCTCCCAGCCGCTCTTCGCCGGCCGCACCGTCTCCGTCTTCGACGATCGCGGCCGCACCCTCGGCACGACCAGGCTCACCGGGCACG
This sequence comes from Actinomycetospora sp., assembly GCF_036497585.1. GTDB lineage: Bacteria > Actinomycetota > Actinomycetes > Mycobacteriales > Pseudonocardiaceae > Actinomycetospora. The sequence continues at coordinate 14,150 of NZ_DASXJD010000069.1, forward strand.
GCACCGCGACCGACCGGTGGCACAGCTTCGCCGGTGGGTTCGCCGACGCCTGTCGCTACGCGATCACCGTCCCCGCCGTCAGCGGCGCCTCCGACACCTACACCCTCGCCCTCGGGACCGAGCCCGGCCAGGGGACCCCCGTCGATCGGGCGCAGCTGCGGAGCGTGGGCGCCGAGGTCACCTACGGCCACTCCTGACGCCGAGCAGGATCACCAGGCATGCTGCGGTGGAACAGGCGGCGAGAGGCGAGGAGGTGATCCGGGGATGGCGACGCTCTACCGCAGCATCTGGGCCTCCGACGACCCGGACGCCGTCGACGTGGCCGACCGCAGTGTCGTCGCCTGGGCCGAGGGGGTGGCCGTCCGCCATCACCGCCCGCTCCCGTCCGGGACCGCCCGCACGCGCGCGAGCGAGCAGCACCGGTTCGTCCTGCGCCGCGACGTCCACGATGACCCCGACGACACGAAGATCGACAAGGCGGTCCGCCTCGTTTTCGTGGAATCACACCGCGACGGGAACCGCTGGACGACGACGGTGCGCGCCTGGTCGGGCGGGAGCGCGGTCGGCGAGGGCGCGAAGGCCTGGGTGTGGATCGACGTCGAGGCCGACGCCCGCGACGTCACCGAGCCGCTGTTCGCCAAGCCGCCCGCGTTCGTCGCGGACCTGCTGACGACGACGGCGGCCGCGCACGGCGGGGTCTCGCTGCTGCCGCGGGCCGTGCGCTACCGCGGTGACGACGGCGCCGAGGACCTCGCGGGCGTGCTGACCCTGGCCGAGCGGGAGCTGCCCGTGGTCGTCTTCGGCGGCCTCGGGCCGGACGCCGGCGAGGACGCGGTCCGGGTCTTCGACGCGGCGGTGCAGCGGACCACCCGGGACGTCGCGGGGCTCGCGACCGTGGCGGTCCTCGACGCCGCCGGCCTCGACACCCTCGGTGCCGCCCTCGGCGAGGGGTTCGAGGTGCACCGCGGCGCGATGCGGCTCTACCTCCCCGCGCTCGACCCCGCGGCCGACGCCCCGACCCGCCACCTCGAGATCCGGGCCGAGCGGTTCCGCGACCGCCCGGCCCTGGCGGGGCGCATCGCGGTCAACCAGCTCGCGCCCCCGTCGAGCCTGCGCCGCGCCCCGGACAGCTGGGACCGGGCCGCGCGCCGCCTCGACGAGGTCACGCCCGGCGGCATGGTGGAGAAGGTCGCCCGGGAGTCGGCCCGGGTCACCGACCTGGAGTCCGAGCTGGTGGCGGAGCGGCGCGTGGCCGAGGAGGTGCTCGAGGAGTTCGGCGACCTGCAGCACGAGGTGACCGACCTCCGCGACCGGCTCGCGGTGGCCACCGCCGAGCTCGCCCGCCTCCGCGGCGAGCGCACCGAGGAGGGCCTCGAGGACATCGACCTCGCGCCGCCCCACGCCCGCGACTGCAGCGACGCGGCCGCGCTCGCCCGCAAGCACCTCGCGACCTACCTGGAGCTCCCGACGGAGGCCGGGGTCGACCTCGAGCTGCTCGATCGCCAGGCGGCCGGCCCGGCCTGGGGCGAGCAGGCGTGGCGTGCGCTGCGGGCGCTGGCGTACTACTCCCGCGCCCGATCCCGCGACGGCTATGACGGCGACTTCTTCGGGTGGTGCTGGAACTCCCGCCACCCCATGGCCTGGCCGGCGAACCCCCGCAAGCTCGCGATGCGGGAGTCGAAGACGGTGATGGAGCGCTGGCCCGAGTCGCGGACGTTCACCGTCGACGGCGGGGAGCAGGCGGTGCAGTCGCACATCAAGATCTCCTCGGCCGGGATGGCGCCGCGCATCTACTTCACGTGGGTGGAGCGCACCGCGAAGGTGCACGTGGCCTACTTCGGCCGCCACCTGCGCAACACCCGGAGCTGACGCATGTGAACGAATCTGGTCGTCAGGACGACCGAATTCGTTCACATGCGGGTACTGCTTCCCCCGTGAGCACCACGGAGACGGGCGCGGCCACCCCCGCGATCCCGGAGCCACGGGCACCCGAGCTGGCGCCGTGGTCGCCGGACATCCCCACCCAGCGCGGGACCCGGCCCGGGATCCGCTGGATCGACGACCCGGCCGCCGACCCGCGCCCGGCGGCGGACACCCCGCCCGCCGGGCTCGCCGGGCCGCCCGCGAAGCGTGCCCGCCGCGGCCTCGTCGCCCTCACGGTCGCCGTCGTGCTGGTCCTCGCCGGCGCCGCGGTCGTCGGCGGCCTCGCCGTCACCACCCACCGGACGATGGCCGTGCCGGGCTCCCTCGTCGTCGCCGGACAGGGCGCGCTCGTGCCCGGCGCGAGCTGCTCGGTCGCGAGGATGCCCGGCCGCTCGGTCACGGTCTTCGACGACGACGGCCGCGTCGTCGCGTCCGCGTCGCTCCCGACGACGGGGACCGCGATCGACCAGTGGCACACCGCCCCGCCGTGGGCCGACGCCTGCCGGTTCAGCTTCACGATCGGCGACGTCACGGCCGGCGAGGACTCCTACCGGGTCGGGCTCGACGGCGACCCGTCCGACACGGTCGGCTTCAGCCACGACGAGTTGACCACCACCGGGGCCCAGCTCACCTACGGTCACTGATGTGAGCACCTGGCCGTTGTGGACCAGCGGCCTCCTGCTCGTCCTCGGCCTGCCGGCGGCCGCGGTCGGGGTGCAGCTGGCCCTGCGTCGCCGCTGGTCGGCGCTGAGCGAGGGCGACCACAACGAGGCCGCCGGTTTCCTCATCGCGATCGTCGGCGTGATCTACGCCGTGCTGCTCGCGTTCGTCGTCATCGTCAGCTGGGAGCAGTTCAGCACCGCCGCCGACACCGTGGGCCACGAGGCCAGCGCGCTGCGCGCCATCGAGCGCACCGCGGCCCCGTTCCCGCCCGAGGCCCGCGCGGTGATCCACGCGGACGTCGACGCCTACGTCCGTGCCGTCGTCGACACCGAGTGGCCGGCGATGTCGCGGGGCGAGCCCGGGTCGCCCCGGGTCGGCCCGACGCTCGACCGGCTCTCGGCCGACCTCGAGGCGCTGCCCGCCGAGACCCCGGTGCGCGTGCAGTTCGTCAGCGCCGAGGTCGAGCGGTTCAACGACCTCGTCACCGCCCGCTCGACCCGGCTGGACTTCGTCGAGGGAGGCCTCCCGGGGGTGCTGTGGGCGGCGCTCGTGGTGGGCGCCGTCGTGACGATCGCGTTCGCGATGGTCTTCGCGCTGCGCAGCCCGCTCCTGCAGACGTTCATGATCGGCAGCATCGCCCTGCTGATCGGCATCCTGCTGTTCGTGGCGGTGGCGATCGACCATCCGTTCGCCGGCGACGTGGCGGTGACACCGGGCCCCCTCGAGCGGGTGCTGGTCGACTTCTGACGAGCCCGCCCGGTCGAGGTGATCGACGGGCCGCTACCTTCCGCCTCGACCTGGTGACCGGTGCTCGAGGAGGCCGCGGTGGAGAGCGTCGACTGGAGCACGGAGTGGCGCAGCAGCCTCGTGTGGATCGCCGGGGTATGGGTCGCGACGGTGCTGGTGCTGGGGCTCGTCGCGGTGCTGATCGTCCGGGGGACGACCTGGGGTCGGCAGTTCTGGCGCCTGGCCGGCCCGTTCGTGCGCCCGACCCACGGGGAACGGGCCACATGGCGGCCGACCGTCTTCATCCTGGTGCTGCTGCTGCTCGTCGTGCTCTCGGTACGCATCAACCTGCTGCTGTCCTACAACACGAACGAGCTGTCCACCGCGCTGCAGAACCTCGACGCGGGCGCCTTCTGGCGGGCCATCGGGGTCTTCGCCGTGATCGCGGCCGTCTACGTGGCCGCGACCCTGGTGACCTACTACGTCGGCCAGTCCTTCGTCATCCGGCTCTGGGAGTACCTCAACGCCCGGTTCCTCGGCGACTGGCTCGGTGACCGCGTCTACCACCGCTCCCGGTTCTCCGCGACCCAGGTCGACAACCCCGACCAGCGCATCCAGGAGGACATCCGCACCTTCGCGACCACCACGTACACGCTCTCGCTCGGCCCGAGCGGCGCGGTGAGCGCGCTGGTGACGATCCCGTCGTTCACCATCGTGCTCTGGCAGCTCTCGGGCCCGCTCTCGGTGTTCGGCCTGGAGATCCCGCGGGCGATGACGTTCATCGCGTTCCTCTACGTCATCGTCGCCTCGGTGTTCGCGTTCCGGATCGGCCGCCCGCTGATCCGCCTGAACTTCCTCAACGAGGGCCTCGAGGCGTTCTACCGCTACGGGCTGGTGCGCGTGCGGGACAACGCCGAGAACATCGCGTTCGCCCGCGGCGAGACGATCGAGCGCCGGACCCTGGACGGTCGGTTCTCCGACGTCATCGCCAACTACTGGCGCATCGTCATCCGGACCCTGAAGTTCCAGGGCTACAACCTGGGCGTCAGCCAGATCTCCGCGGTGTTCGCGATCATCATCCAGGCGCCCCGATTCTTCGCCCGGGCGATCAGCCTCGGCGACGTCCAGCAGACCGCCCAGGCCTTCAGCCAGGTCCACGACGCGCTCTCGTTCTTCCGCAACGCCTACGACCAGTTCGCGGCCTACCGCGCAGTCCTCGACCGCCTCACCGGACTGCTCGACAGCGACGAGCAGGCCCGCGAGCTGCCGATGGTGCCCGTCGATGACCGACCCGACGGCGTCGTCGTCCGGGACCTCACGGTGAACCGTCCCGACGGCGGGACCCTGGTGCGGGACCTCTCGCTCGAGCTCGGCCGCGCCGAGGCGCTCCTGGTCACCGGGCGGTCGGGGACCGGGAAGACCACCCTGCTGCGCAGCCTCGCCGACCTGTGGCCCTACGCCGAGGGCCGCGTCGAGCGTCCCGTCGGCGACGGGGCGGTGTTCCTCGCCCAGCAGCCCTACCTGCCCCTCGGCACGCTGCGCACGGCGCTGGCCTACCCGGCCGCGCCGGAGACGGTGTCCGACGACGAGGCCGCGCGCGTGCTGCGCGCGACGGCGCTGGGACACCTCGTCGGCCGGCTCGACGACGAGGAGGTCTGGTGGCGCACCCTCTCGCCGGGTGAACAGCAGCGCGTCGGGTTCGCGCGCCTGCTGATCGCCCGGCCCGCCGTGGTCTTCCTCGACGAGGCGACGGCCTCCCTCGACGAGGGCCTCGAGCACGACCTCTACACGCTGCTGCGCGCGGAGCTGCCCGACCTCGTGCTCGTCAGCGTCGGGCACCGCAGCAGCCTGGAGCCCTTCCACACGCGGCGCCTCGACCTCCAGGGTGAGGGGGAGTGGAGCGCGTCGGTCCTGGTGGCCCCATGATCGGGGCATGGCGCGTGTCGTGGTCATCGGTCCCGGAGCGATCGGCGGGGTGCTCGCCGCCCTGGCCGACGAGCGGGGGCACGACGTCGCCCTCGCCGTCCGCACCCCCTTCGACGTGCTGCGGGTCCGCACCGGGGCCGACGGTGCGGAGCGGGAGGTGCCCGCGGCCGTGCACACCGACCCCGTGGAGCTCGGGCCCGTGGACTGGGTCGTCCTCACGACGAAGGCACACCACACCGGGTCCGCGGCCGGCTGGCTGAAGGCCACGACCGGACCGGGCACCGTCGTCGTCGTGGCCCAGAACGGCGTCGACCAGGAACGGCGCGTGGAGGGGCTGGTGCACCCCGACGCCACCGCGATCCCGGCCGTCGTCGTGCTCGGCGCCGAGGCGGTCGAGCCCGGACGGATCCTCCACCACGGCTACGGGCGGCTCACCGTGCCCGACGGCCCGTGGGTCGAGGGGCTGCGCGGGGTGGTCGGTGGGGGAGACGACGGCGTCGAGGTCGTCGGCTCGGCGGACCACCGCACCGACGCGTGGCGCAAGCTGATCAGCAACGCCGTCGCCAACCCGATCACCGCGCTCACGCTGCGCCGCAACGAGGTGCTCGCCGAGGACCCGATGACCGACCTCGTCCTCGGGCTCTCCCGGGAGGTCGTGGCCGCGGGCCGCGCCGAGGGCGCCGACATCTCCGAGGACGACGTCACTGCTCTGCGCCGCCACTACGCGACGATGCCCGCCGGCACCGGTACCTCGATGCTCTACGACCGCCTCGCCCGGCGGCCGCTCGAGCACGAGTACCTCACCGGCGCCGTCGTCGCGGCCGGAGCGCGCCACGGCGTCCCGACGCCCCTGAACGCGGCGATGCTGGCGCTGCTGCGAGCCTTGGGCTAGCGCCTCGTGCGTGCGTTTCCGTGCTGGGACACGGAAACACACGCACACGGCGTCAGCCGAAGAGATCCAGCGGCAGCGACCGCACCCGCGCGCCCGTCGCGTGGTACGCGGCGTTGGCGATCGCCGCCGCCGTCCCGACGATCCCGATCTCGCCGATGCCCTTGGAGCCCATCGGGTTGACGTAGGGGTCGTACTCCTCGATCCACTCCGCCTCCATCTCGCGCACGTCGGCGTGCGCGGCGATGTGGTAGCCGGCGAGGTCGTGGTTGATCACGTGGCCGAAGCGGGGGTCGACGATGCTCTGCTCGTGCAGGGCCATCGAGAGCCCCCAGACCATGCCGCCGAGGAACTGGGAGCGCGCCAGCGTCGGGTTGAGGATCCGCCCGGCCGCGTACACCCCGAGCAGCCGCGGCACCCGGATCTCGCCGGTGTCGGCGTGCACCGCGACCTCGGCGAACTGCGCGCCGTACGCCGCCATCGACAGCTCGCCCGCCCACGGGTTGTCCGGGGTCGCGGCGTCGGCCTCGGCGCCCTCCTCCGGGTCGTCGCCCCACTTGTCGCGGAACCGGTCGGCGGCCTCGGTGATCGTCGAGCCCCACGACGCGGTGCCCGACGAGCCGCCGGCGACCGTCCCCTGCGGGAGCGCGGTGTCGCCGATCGCGACCGCGATCCGGTCCACCGGCACCCCGAGCGCGTCGGCCGCGATCTGGGTGAGCACAGTCCGGGCGCCCTGCCCGATGTCGGTCGCCCCGATCTCCACCTCGTAGCGCCCGTGGCGGAACCGGATCACCGCCGTCGAGCCCGGGAAGCGGATCGCCGGGAACATGGCCGCGGCCACCCCGGTGCCGTGCCACCAGCCGTCGACCAGCCGTGCCCGCGGCTCAGCCGGCCGCGACGACCAGCCGAACCGCTCGGCCCCGCGGCGCAGGCACGCGACGAGGTTGCGGGTCGAGAACGGCACCCCCGACTCCGGGTGCACCTCGGGCTCGTTGCGCACCCGCAGCTCGATCGGGTCGATCCCCAGCTCGACCGCGAGCTCGTCCATCGCGCACTCGAGCCCGAAGCTGCCCGGCGCCTCGCCCGGGGCGCGCATGTAGGTGGGCGGGTCGACGTCGAGGGGCACCAGCTGGTGCGACGTGCGCCGGTGCGGCGCCGCGTACATCGCGCGGGTGCCGGTCGCGGTCGGCTCGCCGAACTCCTCCATCCGGGCGGTCGAGGAGACGACGTCGTGGGTGAACGCGTCCAGCCGGCCGTCCGCCGAGGCCCCGAGGGCGAGGTGCTGCACCGTCGCCGGCCGGTGCCCGACGGTCTCGAACATCTCGCGCCGCGACAGCGCCCGCTTCACCGCCCGGCCCGGCACGGTGCGGGCGGCGAGCACGGTGAGCACCGTGCCCGCGTGCAGCGCCCCCTTGGTGCCGAACCCGCCGCCGACGTGCGGCGAGGCCACCTCGACGTCGTCCTCGCCGAGCCCGAACAGCGCCGCGACGGTGTCCCGGGCGCCCGCGACGCCCTGCGAGGACTCGTAGAGGACGACGTGCTCGGCTCCGTCGTCGTCCCACGCCGCGATCGTCGTGTGCGGCTCCATCGGGCTGTGGTGCTGCACCGGGGTCGAGTAGGTCGCGCGCACCGTCACCGCGGCCGCGTCGAGGGCGGCGTCCGGGTCGCCGATCTCGCTCGTCGGCGGCGCGTAGTTCGCGAGCACCGCCGCCGGGTGGCGCTCGGGGGAGTGCTCGTCGAACGCCGTGGTCTGCGGCAGGTCCTCGTAGGTCACGACGACGAGGCCCGCGGCCTCCCGCGCCACCTCCGGGGTCTCGGCGAGCACCGCGGCCACGTACTGGCCGCGGTGGTGCACCTCGTGGTCCTGCAGCACGACGAGCTCGGGGTCGCCGACGTCGGCGAGGCGCGGGGCGTCGTCGGGCGTGAGGTTCCCGACGACACCGGGCACCGCGCGGGCCGGGGCGGTGTCCAGGCCGGTGACCCGTCCCCGGGCGACCGTGGCCTGGACGGGGTGCAGGTGCAGCGGCGCGTCGACCGGCTGGTCCGCGGCGTAGCGGGCGGTGCCGGTGACCTTGTCGGGGCCCTCGACCCGGCGCACCGAGGTGCCCATGACGCGGGCGTCCAGGACGGTCATGAGTGCTGCTCCCCGGCGAGTCGGCGGAGGGTCTCGGTCACGGTGCCGACGACCAGGTCCAGCTTGAAGCGGTTGCCGCCGAGCGGGCTGTCGACCGGTTCGGCGTCGGCGAGCTCGGCCCGCGCGGCGGCGCGGTAGGACTCGTCGGTGGCGGGCGCGCCGCGCAGCGCGTCCTCGGCGCGGGTGGCGCGCCAGGGCTTGTGGGCGACCCCGCCCAGGGCGAGCCGGACGTCGGCGACGGTGCCGTCGCGGACCTCGAGCGCCGCGGCGACCGACACCAGCGCGAACGCGTACGAGGCACGGTCACGGACCTTGCGGTACGCCGAGCGCGCCGCGAGCGGGGAGGCCGGCAGGTCGACCGCGGTGACGAGCTCGCCGTGGTGCAGGACGGTGTCGCGGGTCGGGTCGTCGCCGGGCAGGCGGTACAGCTCGGTGATCGGGATGGTGCGTGTGCCCTGTCCGTTCCCGGTCTCGCTGGGACCGAGGACGTGCACCGTCGCGTCGAGCGCCACCAGCGCGACCGCCATGTCCGACGGGTGCGTGGCGATGCAGCGCTCGGACGCGCCCAGGATCGCGTGGTAGCGCGCCCAGCCCCCGCGGGCCGAGCAGGGCTGGGAGAGGTCGCGCTTGGTGCACGGCGTGGTGGTGTCGGCGAAGTAGGCGCAGCGGGTGCGCTGGAGCAGGTTCCCGCCGGTGGTCGCCATGTTCCGCAGCTGGCCCGACGCGCCCGCGAGGAGGGCTTGGGCGAGCGCCGGGTAGTTGCGGCGGACCGCCGGGGCCGCGGCGACGTCGCTGTTCAGCGCGCCCGCGCCGATCCTGAGCCCGCCGTCGGCGAGCTCGGTGATCTCGGTGCTCGTCACGCGGGCGAGGTCCACCAGCGACGACGGGGCCGCGACGCCGAGCTTGAGGTGGTCGAGCAGGTTGGTGCCGCCGGCGAGGAACGTCGCGCCCGGGTCGGCGCCGACGGCGGCGACCGCGGCCCCGGCGTCGTCGGGACGGGCGTAGGTGAAGGGCCTCATCGGTCGGTCACCACGCTCTCGACGGCGCTCACGATGTTCGTGTAGGCCGCGCAGCGGCACAGGTTGCCACTCATGCGCTCGGCGATCTCGGCGCGGTCGAGGACCGTCGGGCCGGTGAGGTCGTCGGTGACGGCGCTCGGCCCGCCCCGGGCGGCCTCGTCGAGGACGCCGACCGCCGAGCACACCTGACCCGGCGTGCAGAAGCCGCACTGGTAGGCGTCGTGGACGAGGAACGCCTCGGCGACGGGGTGCAGCTCGCCGTCGGGGGCGAGTCCATCGGCGGTGGTGATCTCGGCGCCGTCCTTGGCGACGGCGAGCGTGAGGCACGCCAGCACGCGGCGCCCGTCGACGAGCACCGTGCAGGCGCCGCACTGGCCGTGGTCGCAGCCCTTCTTCGGGCTGGTGTTGCCGAGCTGCTCGCGCAGCGCGTCGAGCAAGGTGGTGCGGGGGTCGACGTCGAGGTCGTGATGACGGCCGTCGACGGTGAGTCCGGTGGGGATGGTGGTGGTCACGTCCGCTCCCGTCGGGTGACGGAACCGATCAGGCTCCTGTCCTCACCGTGGCACGACAGCGGCGGATCAGCCTGGGACCACCGGTCCCAGGGTCTGCGGGCACGCCGGTGCGGCGGGGAGGGTGGCGGGCTCGACCCGATCCCCCCGCCGGACCGGGGTGCGGATGGTCAGTCCTCGATCACCGGGCTGTAGAAGTCGTACTGCCCGAGGGGCTCGAAGCCGGCCACGCCGGCGGGCTTCCCGCAGCAGTACATCTCGAACCTGCCGGTGCACTGGTAGACCGTTCCGCACCGTTCCGTCGGGATCGTGTTCGCCGGCACCGGGATCTCGAGCTCCAGCGATCGATAGCCGCCGCAGCCGGGCCAGCCCTTCTGCCAGAGCTGCTGCTCGGGAACATACGTCGACAGGTTGAAGCCCGTGCCCGCGCCGACAGGGCTGAACCCCAGATCGAACCACCAGTCCGCGCTGACGCACGACCACAACCGGCCCTTGAGCTGAACCCGGATCACCACCTTGAACGGGTCGTTGGCCTCGATGATGCGGTCGTGGGGGTCACCCTCGGGGTCGATGATGTCGATGTCCCACAAGACCCGCATGTGTCGCACGGACGGCAGGTCGACCTCGGTGTAGCCGTCGAGGGGGTCGAGGGGCGACGTGACCCCGTTGCTCTGTGGGCGGGCGGAGGGCCCGCTCGGACGGGTCATCGTGGCGGTCGAGTCAGGCATCTGTCGCCTCCGTGGTCTTGGATTCTCGAATAGTGTGGCGACCCCGAGGATGCGGCCTGCATTCGCGGGCGGTGCAACCCGGTCGCCGAGATCACCCGTTCGCGGAAGAGTAGTCATCCCTTTGTTGCTGGTTGATTCCCATTAGATGGTCCGTCCGTGTCTGAAATGAGATCACGGTCTCGGCCACACTTCCTCGGGGCCACGTCGACGAATCGATGTTCGACTGTCCGGCGGTTCGACGTGCTCCCGGGGGTCCGATTCGGGCACGGATCGCCGGATTTGATGTGGGTAATTCTACGTATTGCTTCCGACCGAACCACCCCTGGCCTCGAACGAGGAGGTGCCCGCGCTCCGGGTCTTGCCGACGGCGCACCGTGACGGGGAGCATGCGCTCCGTTGTCCAGGTCACAGCGCCGATCGTCGCCGGTGACGAGACGGAGGAACCCCATGCAGGTGTCGTGCGCCTTCCCGACCGCCCTCAGCTCCCCCGACGACATCGCGCTCGCCGAACAGCTCGGCTACGACCGCGCGTGGGTCTACGACACCCCGCAGCAGAGCCCCGACGTCTGGATGACCTTGGCGCTCGCGGCCGAGCGGACCGAGCGCATCGGGCTCGGGCCCGGCGTCCTCGTCCCCAGCCTGCGCCACCCCATGGTCAACGCCGCGGCCACCGCGACGCTCGCGGCGCTGGCCCCCGGCCGCACCGCCGTCTCGTTCGGCACCGGCTTCACCGGGCGGCGGGCGATGGGCTACCGCGCGATCACGTGGTCGTTCATGGAGTCCTACATCCGCACCTTCCGCGCCCTGCTGCGCGGCGAGGTCGTGGAGTGGGAGGGCGCTCAGATGCAGATGCTGCACCCCGACGGGCACGCGCCCGCCCGGCCCGTCGACGTCCCGGTGCTCGTCGGGGCCCTCGGGCCGAAGGGCCACGCGGTCGCGCGCGAGCACGGGGACGGGCTCTTCGCGACGCTGCAGCTCCCGGACTTCCTGCGCGAATGGTCGTGGGTGCCCTACCTGGCCTGGGGAACCGTTCTCGACGAGGGGGAACCCCCGGACTCCGACCACGCGCGCGAGGCGGGCGGGCCCGGCTGGGCGCTCGCGTACCACGGGGCCTACGAGTTCGGTGGGCCCGACACCGTGCGCGGGCTGCCCGGCGGCGCCGAGTGGTTGGAGACCGTCGAGAAGGCTCCCGAGGGGGAGCGCCACCTCGCGGTGCACTCCGGGCACTGCGTGGAGCTCAACGACGCCGACCGCGCCGCCTGGGACGCCGGCGGGCACTCGATGCTCCCCGACGTGACGGTGAGCGGCACCCGGGCGGAGGTCGGTCGCCGGGTCGAGGACCTCGCCGCCCACGGCGTCACCGAGATCGTGTTCCAGCCGTGCGGCCCCGACACCCGCGGGGAGCTGGAGCGCTTCCTGGAGGCCGCGCGGGGCTGAGGCCCTGCCGGGTGGGGCGGCTCAGTGCGGGCCGAGCAGATTGGTCCGCACGTCGACGAGGTGGCCGCGCATGTGCTCGCGGGCTGCGTCGGGATCGCGCTCCACGAGCGCCTCGACGATCTCGCCGTGGCTGCACTCGTAGCCCTGTCGCCGCTCCGGGGTGGCGGACCGGCGCTTGATGCTGCCCCAGACGGGGAGGTCGCGGGCGGCGTTCATGGTGTCGAAGAGCCGGAGCAGCAGCCCGTTGTGGGCGGCGGCGGCGATCGCGCGGTGCAGCGCGGAGTCCCAGGCCTCGAACTCCTCGTAGGTGGCGGTGGCGTTGCCCCGGCGCAGGCAGTGGTGCACGTGGTCGATGTCGGACTGCGTGGCGTGCCGGGCCGCGAGCGCGGCGATCTCGGGCTCGAGGACCAGCCGGGTGGCCATGATCTCGGCGGGACTGGTCTGCAGCACCCCGCGGGCGGCGTCGGGCAGGCCCGGGTCGGCCTCGAGCTCGGCGAGGAATGTGCCCCGCCCGACGTGACGGGTGATCCGGCCCTCGCGCTCGAGCTCGGCCAGCGCGCCGCGCACCGCGGTGCGCGAGGCCTGCAGGGAGTCGCACAGCGCGCGCTCCGTCGGGATCTTCGAGCCGGTGCCGAGCGTGCCGTCCGCGACGGCCTCGTCGAGCAGCCGTCGGAGCCGCGTGACGACGGGTGCGGTGCTCGCCGGTGCTGCCATGCGACCAATATTAGACCAATGACGGCGCGCCATCGGTATTGGCTTCGGATTCGCCGCGTCGTACGGTCGGGGCAGCCCGCGAGGTGAGGTACCACACCCTCGCAATGGTCTCGATTGGTCCGCAGATCGCGGCAGACGATCCCGTGGAGGACGCGTGAAGCTGGTGACGTACGCCGTCGGTGATCGGGAGGCCGTGGGCCTCGTCGATCCGGCCGACGACACCCGGGTGCTCGACCTCGTGCCCGTCGTGGGCGAGCGGTCGCTGCTCGAGGTCGTCGAGGACTGGGAGCGGCTCGCCCCGCGGATCGCCGAGGCCCGCGGCCTGCCCGCCGTCGTCGGCGCCACCCTGCGCGCGCCGTTCCCCGTGCCGCGCCGGGACCTGTTCGCGGTCGGCAAGAACTACCGCGAGCACGTCGCGGAGTTCGGGCGCTCGGGCTACGACACCCCGCAGCGCTCGGAGGACCTGCCGGACAAGCCGATCGTCTTCTCCAAGGCGACGACCAGCGTCACCGGCCCCTACGACGACGTCGAGGCCCACCCCGGCATCACCGCCGAACTCGACTACGAGTCCGAGCTCGCCGTGATCATCGGGCGGGGCGGCCGGGGCATCTCCCGCGAGGACGCCCACGAGCACGTCTGGGGCTACACGATCGTCGACGACGTCACCGCCCGCGACGTCCAGCGCGACCACAAGCAGTGGCTGCTCGGCAAGTCCCTCGACACGCACGCCCCGATGGGCCCGTGGGCGGTCACCGCCGACGAGATCGGGGATGTCACCGCCCTCGAGGTCTCGTCGAGCGTCAACGGCGAGCCGCGGCAGAAGGCCCCCGTCGCGGACCTCATCTTCGACATCCCCGAGCTGATCCGGGTCATCTCCGCCGGGATCACGCTACTCCCCGGTGACGTCATCGCCACCGGCACCCCGGCCGGCGTCGGGATCGGGTTCGAGCCGCCCCGCTTCCTGCAGCCCGGCGACGTCGTCGAGTGCGCGATCACCGGCCTCGGCGCGCTGCGCAACACCGTCCGCTGAACCACCCCGACGCATCCCTCCAGGAGGACGAGCACGTGAAGGTCAACGGCAAGGAACTGGCGGTCGAGATCACCGGCGAGGGCCCGGTGGCGCTGCTGGTGCACGGCCTCGGCGGCACCTCGAACTTCTACCAGCCGCAGGCGAGCGCGCTGGCCGAGCGGTTCACCGTCGTCCGCCCCGACATGGAGGGCTCCGGGCGCAGCACGGTCCGCGGCCGGCTGACCATCCAGGGCTTCGCGAACGATCTCGCCGACCTCCTGACGAGCCTCGACGCCGGACCCGCGCGCGTCGTCGGGCACTCGATGGCGACCATCACCGTCCGGCTGCTCGCCGCCACCCACCCGGAGCTCGTCTCTCACCTCGCGCTCCTCGGCGCCGTCCCCGCGCCGCTGCCCGAGGCCGGGCAGCAGGGCCAGCACGACCGCGCCGCGAAGGCCCGCGCCGGGGAGATGCCCGGGATCGCGGACGCCGTCATGACGAACGCGACCGCCGAGGCCACCCGCCGCGACCATCCAGCCACCGCGGCCGCGGTGCGCGAGCTGGTGCTGCGCCAGGACCCCGAGGGCTACGCCCGCTCCTGCGAGGCGCTGGCCGCCGCGCCCGACCCGGGGCCGATCGACCCCGACCTCCCGCTGCTGCTGCTCACCGGCGCCGACGACGGCGTCGGCCGCCCGGAGGTGAGCCAGTCCCTCGCCGAGGCGCACGGCGCCGCGACGCTCGACGTTCTCGCCGACTGCGGCCACTGGACGGCGCTCGAGCGCCCGCTCGAGGTCACCGAGCACCTCCTCAAGTTCTTCTGACCCATCTCGCAAGCCTCGACGACGAGGAGCCCCCTCATGAGCAAGGTCCTGTTCCGCAACGTCTCCATCCTCGACTCGACCGGCGCCGACCCGTACCCGGGTGACGTGCTCGTCGAGGACGACCGCATCGCCGCCGTCGCCACGGTCGACCCGGCCCGCGCGCAGGACGCGCAGGTCGTCGAGGGCCACGGCCGCACGCTCATGTCGGGCCTGTGCGACGCGCACACCCACTTCTCGTGGAACAACTCCGCCGACCTCGACGGCCTCGGCATGATGCCGGTCGAGGAGCACCTGCTCTTCTCGGTCGAGTCGGCCAAGAAGTACATCGACTCCGGCTACACCATGTGCCTCGGGGCCGCGTCGGCGAAGGAGCGCCTCGACGTCGTCTGCCGTGACGCCATCAACGCCGGGCGCATCCCCGGGCCGCGCTACCTCGCCAACGGCCCCGAGATCGCCGTGACCGGCGGGGCGCTGATCAAGTCGATCACGAAGTTCGCGGACGGCCCCGAGGGCATGCGCAAGGCCGTCCGCGAGCTCATCGACCTTGGCGTGGACCAGATCAAGCTCTCGATGACCGGCGAGGAGATCACCGGCACCCAGCGCGCGGAGGACACCTACTTCTCCGACGAGGAGGTCGCCGCCGCCGTCACCGAGGCCCACCGCCGCGGGAAGCGGGTCTGCGCCCACGCCCGCTCCGCGGAGAGCGTGAAGATGTGCCTGCGCAACAAGGTCGACATCATCTACCACGCCAGCTTCACCGACGCCGAGGGCATGGACATGCTCGAGGCCAACAAGGACTGGGTTTTCGTGGCGCCCGGCATCAACTGGCTCGTCGCCACGCTCTACGAGGCCGAGGCCTTCGGGTTCCCGCAGGAGGCCGCCGAGGCCGTCGGGTACAAGAAGGAGCTCGAGCAGGCCACCGACGGGCTGCGCGAGATGCACCGTCGCGGGATCAAGCTGCTGCCCGGCGGCGACTACGGCTTCGCGTGGACCCCGCACGGCACCTACGCCCGCGACCTCGAGCACTTCGTCGAGCGCCTCGGGTTCACGCCGATGGAGGCCATCCTCTCCGCGACCAAGCTCGGCGGGGAGATCATGCTGCGCCCCGACGAGCTCGGCCAGGTCCAGCCCGGCTACCTCGCCGACCTCATCCTCGTCGACGGCGACCCCCTCGCCGACATCACGATCCTGCAGGACCACGACAAGCTGCACGCGATCATGAAGGACGGCCAGTTCCACAAGCAGGACTAGAGGGCTACGCCCTTGTGCGTGCCCTATCGGCGTGCTGGCTTGTCTGTCGTCCCCAGACACGGAAACGCACGCACACGTCTCAGACCAAGGCGCCGTCCCCTCCCCCCCGGGGACGGCGCCCTGCCCCCGCCTGCCCTGGAGGAGCGCCATGTCCTCCGACCCCCACACCCTCGAGCCGCCCACCGCCGGCCTCCCGCCCCTCGAGCTCTCCCGCACCGACGACCCCGAGGTCCTCGCCGAGGCCGCCCGCGACGACTACTCGCTGCACGTCGTCCCGCGCTCCTGGCGGTTGAGCTCGCCGAAGATGGCCCTCGCGTGGTCCGCGCTGATGTCGGCCATGTTCTGGGTCGTCGTCGCCGCGGGCGCCTCGCTCGTCGTCGGCACCGTGCAGGCCCTGATCGGGCTCGCCGCCGCCGTCGTCGTGCACGGCACGTTGTGCCTGGTCATGTCCCGGACCGCCGCCGACTCCGGGCAGACCGTCGGGCTGTTCTCCCGCGCGATGTTCGGCTACCGCGGCGCCGCGATCGCCACCCTCGCCCTCGGCCTCACCGGCACCTGGTTCGCCGTCTTCGAGGGCTCGGTGCTCGCGGTGGCCGCGCAGGCGGAGTTCGGCGGGCCGATCTGGGTCTGGTATCTCGTGGTGACGCTCGTGTGCATCCCGCTCGTCATCGGCGGGGTCCGCCAGGCGATCGAGAAGGTCAACGCCTGGCTCCTGCCGATCTTCCTCGTCGGGCTGGTCGTCACGGTCGTCTGGGCGACCGCCGTGCACGGCTACGACGGGTCGTGGCTCACCGCCCCGCCCAGCACCCCGACGACGATGGCCGGTCCGGGCTGGCTGTTCGTGTTCGCCATCTACATGGGCGTCTTCTCGAACGTGCTCTACACGTTCGACTTCGCCCGCATGGGCCGCCCGCAGGACCACCGGGTCAACGGCGTCCACACTTTCGGCTACACGTTCTACTTCTTCACGATCCTGGTGAACGGCGCGGTCGGCATCTACCTCGTCCACACCATCCCGCTGGCCGAGGTCAGCGAGTCGGGTCTCGTCGTGGGAATCGTGCAGATGATGGGGCTGCTGGGCGTGGTGTTCATCGTCGCCACCCAGCTGAAGATCAACACGGCGAACTTCTACGTCGCGTCGACGAACTTCCAGGGCCTGTTCTCCCGGACCTTCAACCTCACGCTGTCCCGCACGACGTGGGTGTTCATCGTCGGCGCGCTGTCCATCGCTGTGATGACGCTGAACATCTTCACCTTCATCAACACCTGGCTCTCCTACCAGGGTGCGGTGCTGGTGGCGTGGGTCGGGATCGCGCTCGTGACCGTCGTCGACGCCCGCCGTCGGGGACGCTCGCAGGACGTCGCCTTCGAGTTCCGGCCGGGCCGGGTGCCACGGGTCGACGTGGGCGGGGTCATCGCGTGGGTGGTCGCCTCCGGCGTCGGGATCACGCTGATCGCGGCCGGCAGCGCCATCGCGAGCACCTGGGCGCTGGTCCTGACGTTCGTGCTGGCCGTCGTCATCGCCGCGGTCGGCCGGGCGGTCCGTCACGGCCGGCCCGCCGCGATCGCCGGCCGCCCGCACGACCCCCGCGAGGAGGTCGAGGACGTCTGGCAGGACCGGGTCCGGTGCCACGCCTGCCACAAGTCCTACGTGGCGCTCGAGATGGACCGCGACCCCGCGCACGGCCACGAACCGATCTGCGCGGCCTGCGCGACGTCGACGACGTTCCTCGACGCCGTCGCGGCCGAGACCACCGGTCCGGCGTCGGCCCGTTCCTGATGGCGCTGCTCGTGTGCCGGACCTGCCCGCGCGACCGCCCCGACAGCGGTTCCTTCGGCGTCGCGCTCGATGTGGTGTTGCGTTCGGACGTCGTCCGGATCCGGCACGTGCCCTGCCTCGGCGGCTGCCCGAACGCGGGCAACGCCGCCGTCGACGGGCCGGGCAAGCCGCGCGTGCGCTTCTCCTTCCTGACCGACGACGACGCCGGGGCGCTCCTCGCCGCCGCGGCGGCCTACGACGCGAGCCCGTCGGGGGCTCCCGACGACGGGTGGGAGGTCCCGCTCGCACTGCGCGGGCGGCTCACGGCGGTGACGCCGAAGCGGACGGTCTGAAGGGGCCGGCGTCGCGCTGCACAGCCCACCCCACCACGGCCACCCCGTCCACCCCCGTGTGGCAGCAACGGCACGTTCCTGGCGTCGGGCGCGTGAACGGCGCCGTCCGCGCATCCCACCGGGGCCGACCCCGATGGGTGAGCGGCGCCCTCCTGGCGTCACATGCCAGGAACGTGCCGTTGCGGCCATGAGGGGGCCAGGGGAGGGGGCGGGAGGTACGGCCGGCCGATCAGTCCTTGCCGCGGAACTCCCGCCAGGTCTCGTGGACGGCGTCGAGGGCCCCCTTGGTGATGCCCTTCGCGGCCCCGTGCATGGTGTTCTCGGTCATGCTGCCGACGAACTCGTCGAGGGGCTTGCCGCCCTTGGCGTGCAGGTCGACGCGGTTCGTGGCCTCGGCGAAGCGCAGGTAGGTGTCGACGCTCGCGACGACGATCCGCGCGTCGATGGTCAGCAGTTCGATGCCCACCACGGACACCTTGACGAAGGCGTCGATCACCAGTCCCTTGTCCAGGACCAGGTCGAGCACCTCCGCCAGGCCGCCCTGCGGTGACCTCCGGACGTTGCCGCCTCCCGAGCTCCGGGCGACCGTCACACCGCGCCTCCTCGCCGGGCGAGGGCGTCCACGCCGCGGGCCAGTGCCTGCCACTCCCGCAGTCGCGCCCGGATCACCCGCTCGCCCGCGTCGGTCAGAGCGTAGAACCGGCGGCCCGATCGTGGGTCGAGCCGGCGACCGAGGAGCCGGGTGCGGGTGAGGCGGTGCAGCGTCACGTGGACGGTCCGCTCGGGGGCGTCCAGCGCCCCGTCGCTGTCCTCGCGCACGCGGGCGATCACGCCCCGCCCGTCGGTGGTTCCCGGCCGCACCGCGAGCAGGACGAGCAGGTCGACCTGGTCGCGGGACGCGACGCGGGCGATGCTGCGGCCCCGGGGCGACGGAGCCGTCGGCGCCGCCCGCCCACGCGGCCGGGACGTCGGGCGCTCCTCCGGTTCCGGCTCCGGTTCGGCGGCCGGCTCCGCGTAGTCGTCGTCGTCGTCGACGTCATCGTCCTCCGGCTCCCGGGGCGTGGGCAGCGCGGTGGGCGGGTCGGGCTCGGGCCGGGGGTCGCCGCCTTCGCGGTGCGGCAGCAGACCGCGCAGGCTCGCCGTCGCCGGCTGCCCGAAGGCGTGGGTGAGGTCCAGGGCCGTCACATGGCCTCCACTTCGCGGGTCGGGGTGCACTCCTCGGCGGCGCGCAGCACCGTCAGCAGTTCGACGCCGAGGTCCCGGTAGTCGCCGGCGACCCCGGCGGCCGCCGTCGACAGGCGTGGTGCGGCGGACGTCCCCGCGCGCAGCGAGGCCCACCAGGCGGGCTGCGCGGCCACCTCCAGCTCGAGCTCGTGGGCGAGTCGCCCGAGGCGCCGCGCGTCCTGGGCGCTGCGCTCGGCGTGCCGGATGGCGGTCGTGAACAGCGGCGAGTGACCCCCGAAGGCGGCCTCCACCGCGCCGCGCACCTCGGCGTGCACCCGCCGCGAGCGGCTGCCGGTCGCGAAGAGCACCGCCCCGAGCAGCGCCAGCCCCGGGTTGCGCTCCCGGGCCACGGCGAAGCGCTCGGCCACCAGGCGCATGCCGACCAGGCCCCCGACGTCGGACTTGGTCGGCATCAGCACCCAGCGGGCGGCGGTCAGCGCGAGGTCGGTGAGGATCGTCGACTCGGGCGGGCAGTCGACGAACACGACGTTGTAGGGCGCCGCGGTCGGTGCCAGGACCTCGGCCAGCACGTCGAAGGCCGCCCGGCCGCGCTCCTGCAGCCGCGACACCATCAGCGGGACGAGGTCGGCGAGCCGCGCGCCGCCCGGGACGACGTCGAGCCCGGGGCGGACGTCCCGGACGGGCACCACCGGCGACTCGGTCAGCACGCTGAGCACCAGCCCCGCGCCCTGGTCGTCACCGTCACCGTCGCGGTAGCCGAGGTCGTCGGCGAGGTTGGCCTGCCGGTTGAGGTCGACCACGAGGCAGCGGTAGTCGGCCGCGGCGAGCTGGCCGGCCAGGTTCGCGACGAGCGACGTCTTCCCGACGCCGCCCTTGTCGTTGACCATCGCGATGACCCGGCCCAGCGCGTGGGCCCGGCCGGCGACGGCGCCGCGTCCAGTCACGCGCGGAGGGTGACCACCCGACCTCGCCGGGCACAAGTCGACTCACGGCAGCGCCCCGGAGTTGCGCCGGGCGCCGCAGCGCAGCCGACGCATTCGGCTGCGCCGACAGAGGACGTCAGCGCATCACCAGCATCCGCACCGGCTCAGCGGGCGTGCGCCACCTCGGCCCACACGTCGATGTCCGGCGTCGCCGACAGCCACAGGAAGATGCCGCGCGCACCGCACTCCCCGGCGACCCGGCGCTTGATCGCCACGCTGCGAGCGTCCTCGAACCACACTTCGTGCGCCGTGTCGTGCTCGTCGAGGTACCGCAGCCACGGGGCCTCCCCCAGCGGGTCGTGCTCCACCCGCCCACCGGCGAATCGGTCGGCGCGCGCGGCGACCTCGGCCCACCCGACCCGCTCACCACCCCCTCGGGTCCAGTCGTAGCCCGACGCCGAGACCCCGAGCAGGACCTTCTTCGCCGAGATGCACTCCACCGCGTGGACGAGCACGCCCTTGACCCAGTCCACCGGTGCGAGGGGTCCGGGCACGGTGGTGGCGTCGTGGTAGTCCCAGGTGAGCAACCGGATCTCGTCCGCCTCGCGGCCGAGCGCGGCGTAGTCCTGTGCCAGCGTGAGCCGCTCGTCGAGGCGCTCCTCGGCCTTCGCGTAGACGGTCACCGACAGCCGGCGGCCCAGCTCGTGCAGCGCGTCGGCGAGGCGCGCGACGAAGCGGCTGAACGCGGCACGGTCCTCGCGGCCCAGCCCCTGGTAGTCGAGGTCGACGCCCTCGTAGTCCTGCGCCACGACGAGGTCGCAGAGCAATCGGACGTGGCGCGCGGTGCGCGCCGGGTCATGGAGCATCGTGGACACGACGTCGTGGGAGCGATGCCCGTCGACCCGGTTGGAGATGGTCGGCACGAGCACCAGTCCCGTGGCGCGCAGCGTGGCCATCGCGCTCGCCTCGAGCTCGCCCCGCGCGGCGGACAGCACACTGCCGAAC
Source organism: Actinomycetospora sp. (assembly GCF_036497585.1). GTDB lineage: Bacteria > Actinomycetota > Actinomycetes > Mycobacteriales > Pseudonocardiaceae > Actinomycetospora. Next base: position 35,124 of record NZ_DASXJD010000069.1, read on the forward strand.
GGGCCCAGGCGCAGGGCCTCGGGCGAGACCTCGTCGAGGGACCCGACATGGGCGGCGACGTCGGCCGCACCCTGCGGCAGGTTCCAGAGCGGGATGGCGACGGCCCGGAGACCCGGGGCGCTGGTGTCGGAGGACATGTCGAGCCGCCTGGTCAGCAGATCGCGGAGCGTGGGGTCGTCGGGTGCATGGGCCCATGGTGGCCGGGCGGCGCTCCCCGCACCTCATCCATCTCCACCAGGGCGACCCGGTCGAGTCGCGGAGTGCACACGCTCGGCGCACCGTCGCGTCGTGGTTCGGGCGACCTCAGGGCCGGCGGGCGGCGGTCTCCGTCCCGATCCGCGGGCGGACCACGTGTGGGGCGACCGCCAGCCCCGTACGCGCGCGGACGTTCCGCGCGGCTCGCTCCTTTCCCGCCGGCCCAGCGCGGCGGGATCTCGATCACGACCACCCCGGCGGGGTGCGCGAGCGCGTCGAGGAGGGCCGCCACACCGCGGGTCTTGTGCACGAAGCCGTGCGCCCCGGCATCGATCACCGCCCGCGGGAGGCGGCGATCCAGGTCGGCGGATACCACGACGATCCGGGTGTCCGGCGAGGCGGCCCGTAGCTTCGGCAGGATCCCGAGGACGTCCCCGTCGTCGAACCACCGGTCAAGCACGCAGAGCTCCGGCCGGCACGTCTCGATGCAGGCGAGCGTGTCCGCGGGCGTGTGCTCCACCGCGAGGACCGTCATACCGCGGTCCTCGAGGACCGCGGCGAGCGCGCCGGCGAAGGCGGCGTGGTCGTCGGCGATGACGATGCCGGTCATGGGTCACGATCCTTCTGCACAGCCGGAGGCCCGGTCCCGCCTCACGCGCCGCGGGTCAGGGCCGAGACCCGGAAGCGGATTCTGGCGACCGTGCCGCCGCCGGCGGCACGGCCGAAGGTCACGGACGCCCCGCACCCCGTCGCCAGGGTGCGGCAGATCTCCAGGCCGAGCCCGCGGTGACCGGAGGGGCCCGCGCCGAAGCCCGGACCATCGTCGTGGACCTCGACGACGACGGGCGGACCGGGCCGGACGAGGAGCCGGACCGTGCCGCGGGGGCCGGCGGCACGCACTGCGTTGTGCATGATGTTCGACAGGAGCCGCCACAGCGCGCGGGCGTCGACGGGCAGGCGCACGTCCGGGGAGGGGTCGGTGACCACGGCGGCCGGGCCGCGCAACGCGAAGGTGTCGGCGATCTCGGTGACGAGGCCGGGCAGGGACACCTCCGGGTCCTCGACGCCGTCGCTGCGCAGCCCCACCAGCTCCTGGAGCCGCTCGACCTCGCGCTCGATCAGGCCCAACCGGCGGTGGTTGTCGGGGTGGAGGGCGGGGTCGTCGCGGATCGCGGCGACGAGAAAGGACACGGTGGCGAGCTCGTGCCCGATGTCGTGCGCCAGGGCGGCGCTCACGGTCTCCATGCGATTCACCACCCCCGACATCACCCACGAGGACCCCTGCCCGCGGGTGTGAATTCATCGTAGAGAACCGAGAACGGAAATCGATTCGGCCGAACGGGGAGCACTTGGGCCGGGTGGGTCTCGATCAGGTCCCGGGCGCGTTCCCTCGGTGAGGATCCGTTCCGCGATGATTGCGCACCCGAAGTCTCAATACCCGGACGGGAGATCGCCGGATTCGGACACCGAGCGCAGTACCGGGCTCCGGCCCTCGTTGTCGGGGGGCCGCCGGGGCCTGGGGACCACGACCTCGCGGCGCAGCGCCTCGAGCGCGCAGCGATCGAGCGTCCCGCGGCGCCTCATGGCCACCCACGGCGCCGTCAACCAGGCGATCGCGGCCACGGCGGCCGCCGACACGAGTAGCTTCACGAACACCCCCGAAGGCGCCGGCTCCCGCGACCACGGTGTCCGGCCCGCCCTCACCGTAGGGCGCGGGAGGGGCCGTGCCCAGCCGCCGGTCCGCTGACCCGTGGCGGCCCCGCGGTCCGCTGGATCGCCTCGACCGGTGCAAGGAATGCGCGCTCAGATCCGGGCGTGCCGCCGTCGGGCGTCGTCGATCATCGCCTGCGCCTCGTCCCGGGCCATCAAACGCATTTCTGTCCGTTCGACGAATTCGTGGCGTCGGAAAGGTCGGCGACGACGCCTGCGCACGGGCCGATCGCCCTACTCGAGCGCTCTGCCGGACGTGCTGCGCTTCCTCGAGGACGCGCTGGGCGAGGAGCCCCGGATCAGGGACTTCGGCCTCCTCGAGGCTGCGTCGGCCCGGCCTGCGACGACCGTCCTCGGGGAGGACGCGTCCCCGACGACCGCCCAGAAGGCCGCCGCCCTCCTCCATAGCCTGTGCCGGAACCACCCCCTCGTCGACGGCAACAAGCGGCTGGCGTGGGCGGCGACCGCGGTCTTCCTGGTGCTGAACGGGCGACCTCCGCGGCTCGACCAGGACGCCGTCTTCGAGCTCGTGATGGAGGTCGCCGGGGGCCGTCTCGACGATGTCGGCCTGATCGCCCTCCGGATCGAGTCTCTCCGCTGAGCGGAAGTCGTCGGCTCACCGGGGCACGCTTCGCGGACAGGGGCTGACCACGCCCGGAGACACCTCCGGCCCCCGGCGACGACGCCGGGGGCCAGAGCAGGTGTGGAGTGCGGGAGCTGCGTCAGCTGGGCGAGGTGATGAAGGGCCCGGTAACCGCGACGGCGGGCGAGCCGAACACCTGGCTGCAATCGAACGCGGGGACCTGGACAACGTTGCCGCTCGACACCCCCGGGCTGTTCGACGCGGTGCCGGTCGTGGTGCAGGACTGGGAGTTCGAGGGCCCGTGGCTGGGCCCGTGGCTCGGCGCCTGGTTCGCCGAGGCGATCCCGGCGGTCATCACCGGCATCCCCACCAGCGCGGAACCGGCCACGATTCCGAGAGCGGTACGGCGCATGTTCATGTCTCCCCCTGAGACTCGTCGGTCGACGGGACCCGCCGGTCGGGTGGCGCGCCCTCCTCGTACGGCCGGACAACGAGACCGTGCGCAGCGGGGATGCGGACGAACGGAGGAACGGGGTCGGGCAGTTGACGGGCAGCAGTTGCAGGCGGCGTGCTCGACCTGGGTCATGAACTCCCCCAGAGCAACCGAGTCACGGTGACTCGGTCGGAAACGCAGTACTTCAGCCGACGGGCGTGGTGTCCGGGTTCGGTGCGACGTGCGGGGCATGGGTGCTTGTCGTTACGCCGGGTGATGAGGTCGTTGGCCGGGTGGTCGCCGTCGCACTGCCGCTCCAGGTCGGGCGCGACTCCATGGGCGCTGCGGAGGCGCTCGCCGAAGGCGCGATCGGCGCACCT
>NZ_DASXJD010000070.1:0-4990 GCF_036497585.1 Actinomycetospora sp.
CTGCTCGGCGTCATCCCGGGCGCGGGTGGGACCCAGCGGCTGGCCCGGCTCGTCGGTCCGGCGAAGGCGAAGGAGCTGGTGTGGAGCGGCCGCCAGGTCCGCAGTGACGAAGCGCTCACGATCGGGCTCGTCGACCGCGTCGTGCCGGCGGACGACCTCGAAGCCGAGGCGCTCGCGTGGGCGGGCGAGCTCGCGAGCGGCCCGGTCGTCGCCATGGGGCTCGCGAAGCAGGCGATCGACGAGGGTCTCGACGGCTCGCTCGCGCGCGGCCTCGACGTCGAGGCGCAGGCGTTCGTCGAGGTGTTCGCCACCGACGACGCGCGCGCAGGCGTCGCGAGCTTCCTGGAGCACGGCCCCGGCAAGGCCACCTTCCACGGCCGCTGACCCCGAGATCACGGGTCAGGAGGCGGAGCGTTCCGCCTTGGCCCGGAGCCGGTGGAGGTTGGCGCGCCAGAGGCGGGTGAACACGCTGCGGCTGGTCTGCTCGCCGACCGGTCCGCCCATCCACCAGGGATAGCGGAGCCGCTCGTCCCAGCACAGCTCGGTCAACCCGCCGGCGAGGGCGCGCAGCCGGAACCGGCCTTCACCGGTCACGACGCCGCGGTGCTCGATGCCCATCAGCGCCCCCGGCTCCCACTCGGTCACGGTCATCACATCGGTGGTGGTGAACGGGCCGACGCGGGTCAGGCACTCGAACTCGGTGCCGACCCCCGTGCGCTGCTCGGTCCGGAACGTGATCGCGACCGCGTCGGCCATCCACTCGGTGTGCGTCTCGATGTCCTCCATCGCCGCCCACACCGCGTCGGGCGGGACGCCGATCGTCTCGCAGAGCCGGAGCTCGACGGTCACGGCGTCACGGCCGCGTCACGGCCGCGTCACGACGGCACCGCGTCTCGGAGCCGGACCGCGGCGAGCTCGGGCGGGACGACGTTGACCAGGATCCCCGTCCCCTCCTCGAACCCGGCGACGAGCGTCGTGCGCGGCAGCACGTCGACGTGCCAGTGGAACTCGCCTGCGGGTCGACCGGGGGGCGCGGTGCGGATGACGAGGTTGTACGGCACGTCGCCGAGCGCGGCCCGCAGCCGGCGGAGGGCGTCGCGGAGCCCCAGCGCCACGACCCGGATCTCCGCATCGGTCGCGTCCTCGACCCGGGCTCGGGTCGAGCGGTGCGCCACCCGCAACCCGTAGGGGACCCATGCTGCGAACGGGCTCCACGCGGGTGCGGGCCCGTCGACGACCACGAGGTCGTCGCGACGGGCGTCGGTGAGCTCGCGTGCGACGAGATCGGTGGTGGCGAGCCGGTCGATCGCCGCGTCGACGGCTCCGGGAACGAGGTCGAGCGCGACGACCTGGGCGTGAGGGTGGGCGATCGACGCCCCGGCCGCCTTCCCGTGGTTGATGAACGCCTGGACGTACGCGTGGCCGGCGTCGAGGTGGACCCGCACCCGCTCGCGGATGACCGTGAGGACCTCGACCGCGGCAGCGTCGTCGAGGCTCGCGAACGAGGCCTCGTGGCCGGGGGAGAGCACGATGACCTCGTGCGCGCCCCCAATCGGCGTCGCACCGTGTGCGACGCCGAACGCCTTCGCGCCCGTGGGATCGTGCGGCTCGGCGCCCCCGACGATCGGGTAGAGGTTCGGCACCACGCGCACCCGCCAGCCCTCGGTCCCGGCGGCACCGTCGCCGGTGCGCTGCACCTCCGGCGGCGTCATCTCCTCGCGGCCGGCGCAGAACGGGCAGTCGTCCGGCTCGGTCCCGGAGGCCGGCGCCGTCGGGAAGACGAACGGTCGCGCCGCCCGCTCGATCGCGACGATGACACTGCGTCCGCTGATCGCATCGTGACGGAGCTCGGGCATCCGAGGGACGTTAGCGAAGCACCGGTCGCGTAGCCTGGCCCGATGCCCGTACGCGTCGTGATCATCGGTGGTGGGCCGGGAGGCAACACCGCGGCCACCGTTGCGGCCACCCTCGGCGCCGAGGTCACGCTCATCGAGCGCGACATCATCGGGGGTGCGGCCCACCTCTGGGACTGCATCCCGTCGAAGGCGATGATCGCGACCGGCGGCGAGCTGTCGGAGCTCACGCGGGCGCGGTCGATGGGGCTCGAGGCGCATGGCCGTCTCGACGTCGACGCGGTGCGCGAGCGCGTGGCGTCGATCGAGACCCATCTCCAGGCGTCGGTGCGGTCGCTGCTCGAATCCCAGGGTGTCCGGCTCATCCACGGGACCGGTCGCCTCCAGGGCCCGCGCGAGGTCGTCGCCGAGACCGAGTCCGGCCGCGAGGAGCTCGACACGGACTTCGTCATCCTCGCCACCGGGTCACGGCCCCGGGTGCCGGACTGGGCGCAGATCGACGGCGAGCGGATCCTCACGACGCGCCAGGCCTACCCGCCCCAGGAGATCCCCGAGCACCTGTGCGTGATCGGGTCGGGCGTCACCGGGGTGGAGTTCACGCACATGTTCAGCGCGCTGGGGTCGAAGGTGTCGCTCGTCGTGTCCCGCCAGCAGGTGCTGCCGCTGAAGGACGCGGAGGTCGCCGCGGTCCTCGAGGACGAGTTCCTGGCGCGCGGCGTCAAGCTGCTGAAGGGGGCGCGGGCGAAGGCGATCACGCGTGACGGTGACGTCGTCATCGTCGATTGCGACGACGGGCGGACGGTCAAGGCGTCCCACGTGGTGCTCGCGATCGGCTCCGTGCCGAACCTCGAGCACCTCGGGCTCGCCGAGGCGGGCGTGGCGGTGGACGAAGGCGGCTACGTCAAGGTGAACCACAACCTGCTGACGTCGGTCGGCAACATCTACGCGGCCGGCGACCTGTCCGGCAAGCTGCCGCTCTCGTCGGTCGCGGCGATGCAGGGGCGCAAGATCGCCGAGCACCTCATGGGTCTGCACGCCCGGGCGCACCGCCACCTCGACTACGAGAAGGCGTCGTCCGCGATCTTCACCGAGCCCGAGATCGCGGACGTCGGGCTCGCGGAGGCCGAGGCGTTCGCGTCCGGGCGCAAGATCCGCGTGACCAAGGTGCCGTTCTCGGCCAACGCGAAGGCGCTCATCAAGGGCGACGCCCGTGGCTTCGTGAAGGTGATCTCGGACCCGGCGACGGGCGTCGTGCTCGGCGGGTCGATCGTGGGCCGCAACGCGGCCGAGCTCATCTCGGTGATCGCGGTGGCGGTGACCAACGGCCTGAAGGTCGTGGACATCGTCGACTCGCTCCTCGTGCACCCGTCGATGTCCGAGTCGCTCGCCGAAGCCGCCTGGTAGGAGCGGTTCGCGCGAAGTACGTTGCCGGTTCCACGAGGCAGGGGGCTGACCATGGGCAGGGACCACGAGGTGCGCGGACGGAACCGTGTCCTGATCGCGGCCGCGGTCGGCACGGTCGTCGCACCGTTGTTGGCGATCGCGCCGGCGGGCGCGACCCCGCCGAGCGGGCGGATCCGGCCACCGCGCAGCGTCCTCCATGCGGCTGGGGTCCACGCTGCCGCGGGGAGCACCCCGTACAACATCACCAACCGCCTCTGTGGTGACACGCGACCGGCCGGGGTTCCGCTCGCGTACAGCACGTTGTACGCGTACGGCGCCGACGGTGGCGACAACGCGCAGGGGATCAAGGGCGGGGGAGGCGCGGTCGCGGTCGCGTCGTTCGCCTTCCCGGTCGGGACCGTCCTCACCGGTGCGGCGGGCTGCGCGGGGCAGTCGGCGACGGCCGGCAACCAGAACACCAACGGCGGTGGTTCGAGCCACGGAGCGAGCGGAGGCACTGGGGGCCCCGGCGCCGAGAACGGGACCAGCGGCGCGGGTGGCGGTGGCTACAGCGGCTGGTACCGGGGTGCGACGCCGCTGGTCGAGGCCGGGGCCGGGGGCGGGGCCGGTGGGAGTGCGACCGGCGGTGCCGGCGGGGATGCCGGGAGCGGGGGCGCCAACGGTGTGCAGGGACCCATGCAGCTGTGCTGCGCGACGGGTGGTGGTGCGGGAACCTTCGGCGCGCCCGGCGCGCCGGGCAGCATGAACGGTGGCTTCGGCGTCGGCCGGTACAGCGGTGGCCCCGGCGGCTTCGGCGGAGGTGGCGGCGGATCCGGGATCCAGGGTGGCGGAGGTGGCGGTGGTGGCTTCGTCGACTCGCCCTCGGCGGGCGCCGGCGGTGGTGGTGGCGGAAGCAACGTGTACACGGCGGACGGCTACTGGCTGGAGTTCGGTGGTGTCGGGCACGGCAACCACTTCGACGGGGTCGCCCAGATCGTGACCGTGCGCCAGCTCACCCGGTACCCGACCTTCCCCGGTCGCAGCGTGGTGCGGGGCATCGCGCCGAACAGCACGCGCGGCGGTGGTTACGAGGTGCTCGCCGACGGGCACATCCAGACGTTCGCCCAGGGGGCCAACCCGACGGCCGCGACCGGTGGCCCGTCGTGGCCGGGCCAGGACGTCGCCCGGGGGCTCGCGGTCCTGCCCGACCGCTCGGGCGGGTACGTCGTCGACCTGCACGGGCAGCTTCACCCGTTCTCGATCGGCACCGGCACCCCGCCGGCCGTCACGAACCGGGTGCTCTGGCCGGGCAAGGACATCGCCCGGGGCGTGACGATCCTGGCGGACGGCACCGGGGGGTACGTCCTCGGGCGCGACGGGCGGCTCTACTCGTTCGCGATCGGCAGGCACCCGAAGCCACCCGACGCCCAACGCGTCCCGTCCTGGCCGGGTCGGGACGTCGCACGCGGCATCACCGCTCCGTTCCTCGACGCGCACGGCGTCGCCGGCGGCTGGATCGTCGACCCGTTCGGTGGGCTCCACCCGTGGGGCCGTCTGTTCGGCGGCCCGACGCCGACGGCGGTCGGGCCGACGCTCGGGGCCCGCGGTGTCCTCTCGTTCGGCGGCGGTGCCGGAGGGCTGATCGTCGACGGCTCGGGCAACATGCGGGCCTTCGCGAGCCCCGGCCTCCCGTAGTCCGCCGTCTGATTGACGAACGGCGGGCGGGAGCAGGGCGGCGGTCAGACGAGGAGCTC
>NZ_DASXJD010000071.1:0-22769 GCF_036497585.1 Actinomycetospora sp.
CCGTGCTCGGTCCAGATCGGTGAGAGCAGCGCGTAGAGCCCGGCCACCCCGACCACCCAGTCCTGCCAGCGAGTCCAGGTCTTTACGTCCGATGCCATGACTTGCCTCCCGCTTCAAGCGTGAGTACCAAAACTGACACGATCTACGCTAGCCCTGACTGACCGCCCGGTCAAGATTACTGAGAACGCGACGCGCCCGCTCCGTACACCGGGTGCGCGGTGACGGAACCGGGGGGCCGCGCTGGCGGAACGGGGGCTAGCTGGCCTTGGCCTTGGTATTGGCGGCGGAATTGCCGGCGGACTTGGCGGCGGACTTGGCGGCGCGGTTGATGCGGCGGCCGGCCTCCCCGGACAGGTGCTCGGCGACCCGGAGCAGCCCCTCCCAGCGGTCGTGCTCGACGGCGGCGTCGACGAAATCCTCGAGCGTCGCCGGCTCGGTCAGGAACGGGTCGGCGGCGATCCGGCGCAGCGCGTCCTCGCGCACGGCGGCGGCCACGGTGAGCAGCTCAGGGATCGCGTCCTGGCCCACCACGGTGCGCAGCACCTCGGTCAGGCCGTCGTCGTCCAGTTGCTCGAACAGGATGTCGCCCAGGTCGGCAGCCAGCTCGGGAGAGAGCCTGGCCAGCAGCGAGAGCCCGGCCATCAGCAGCTCGGGCGACTCGACGGCGGTCCGCACGATCACCGCCAGCCGTTCCGTCGGCAGCAGCCGGACGATTTGCTCGAGCCGCTCGTCGGACTGCACCAGCGAGGTGGTGTGCAGCAGCCCTGCCTTGTCCGGGATGCCCGCCTCGAGGTCGAGCAGCGCCTCGGGGGTGGCGTAGTCCAGGAACCAGGACGCCGTCACGTAGGCCTTGCGGCGCATCAGCTCGTTCGCGGCCGGGATCAGCAGCGCGGGCGGGATGTTCGGCGCCAGCACGGCCACCGTGCGCTGGTCCAGAAAGGGCGCGCAGTCGGCCATGTACTGGGGCGAGAGGTCGGAGAGCACACCCTTGGCCCGCCCGGGGTGGTCCACGCCGAGCGCGCCGGCCGCCCTACCGGCCACCAGCGGCGGCACGATCGCCTGGGACACCCTGGCGACAAGCCCGTTCGGTACCAGCGGGGCCAGCCTGCTCATCCTCGCGAAGGTCGCCGACTGCTCGTCGAAGAGCAGGTTGGAGATCCGCTCGCGCAGGCTCCGCAGGTTTTCCGCGCCGAGGCGCTCGAGATGGCGCACCCGCTCCGGCGGGACGCCGAGCGTCTCGGCCAACATGATCAGCTGGGCCCTGGCAACCAGGTCACTCATCGCTACCCCCTAGCCGAACATGATCTTGCGAGCCGGCCCGCGGGCAAGCCGGGGCAGCCGGCCGAGCACCTCGGAGATCGACGCGTCGAGCGCCTTGCGCTGGGTCGCGCGCGCGTCGTCGATCAGAACCTGCAGCTCGGCGCTCTCCTGCTCGGTCAGCAGGTCGAGCACCGCGAGGTCCGGGCCCAGCTGCTTGCGGAGCGCCGTCTTCGCATCGACGTTGTGATCCCTCACGTCGAGCCCCCTTCCGGCAACGCTGCCATGCGGCGCTGAACTGCCGAAACACGCCGGCCGCATTCACCGGATCGGCACTTCCCACCACTCGTTAAGGAAATGTAACTTTGCACTACAACGCTGTCAATTTCAGATTTTCCCAGGGGGTGTCCACCCGAGCTCCCGACACGACAGAGGATGGCTGTGAGCGAGCTTGCGAGCTCACCGTCAGACACAGCAGCGCCGCGAACGCAGCTGACGAGCGTAAGCGAGGAGGTTGTGTGAGCGATCCCTCGGCCGGGTCGCCTCCTCGGCGCCGCCTGGCCCCCGCTGACCGGCGTGACGAACTGTTGGACCGCGCCCTGGACCTGGTCGCCGAGCACGGTGCGGCCTCGGTGACCATGCAGGCGGTGGCCCGCGCGGCCGGTGTGGCCCGCCCACTCGTCTACGACTTCTTCGCCGACCGGGCCGCGCTACTGGACGCGCTGCTGGTCCGGGAGGAGTCACGGGCGCTGTCGGACGTCATGACCGTGGCGCCCCGGGTGCTGGCCGGGACCGACCTCGGCGACTCGGTGACCACCGCGCTGGAGGCGTTCCTGCGGCTCGTGCTGGACCGCCCGACCACCTGGCGGATGCTGCTCTCGCCCACCGAGGGACTGCCCGCCGAGGTCGGCATCCGGATCGAACGCGGCCGGGAGAAGATCGCCGGGGTGGTCGAGGCGAGCATCCGGGCGGTACTGGGCACCCGGATCGCCGGGCTGGACACCGAGGTGGTGGCGCTGGCCGTCATCGCGGCGGGCGAGGCGGCCGCCCGGCTGGTGCTCAGCGCGCCCTCGGAGTTCCCGCCGGCCCGGCTGACCGGCTTCACCCGTGCCCTGTTCAGTGCGCTCACCCTCGAGCCGGTCCCGAACGGGCGGCACTGACACCGCCATGCCGAAGCCGAGAACGTCCAAGCCGAAACTGCCGAAGGCGGGTCGTTCGCGGCGCCGCTACGCCAGCCGGTTGCCCATCGAGGCGCGCACCGAGCAGCTGCTGGACTCCGCGCTGCGGCTGGTCGCCGAGTCCGGTTTCGGCGCGGTCAGCATGCACGCGGTGGCCCGGCACACCGGCGTCACCAGGCCGGTCGCCTACGACTGCTTCGCCGGCCGGACGGACCTGCTCGCGGCGCTGGTCAGCAGGGAGGAGGCGCGGATGCGGGCGGTCTTCACCGACGCCGCCGTCGCCGACCGGTCCGGGGCCGCCGACCAGCGCGGGCTGCCGGCGGAGACGCTGCGGACGTTCCTGACCGCGGTCCGGGACGCGCCGGACACCTGGCGGCTGCTCTACGTGCCGCTCGAGGCGGTGCCCGAGGAGTCCCGCGAGCGGCTGACGGCGGCCCGCGCGGAGCTGCTGTCGCTGCTGCGGACGCAGTTCACCCGGTACGCGGCCGCGAACCACTTCCCCGCCGACCTCGACGTCGACGTCGCGGTGCACCTGCTGCGGGCGATCGTGGAGATGGCCGGTGCGCGGGTGCTGCTCGACCCGGACCGGTACCCCCCGGACCGGATGGCGACCGCGCTCACCGCGTTCCTGGACGCCTTCCGCCCGGCCCGGACCACGCCCTCAGACCCGTCCTAAGAGCGCCAGCTGTCGTCGCTGCTCAGCACGGTCAGCCGCTGGGTGGCCCTGGTCAGCGCGACGTACAGGGCGCGCCGGCCGGTGCTCGACTCGGCGATCAGCTCGGAGGGCGACACCAGCACCACCGCGTCGTACTCCAGACCCTTGGCCTCCAGGCTGCCGGCCACCCGCAACCGGGACTCCGCCCCGTCCACCCCGGCGCCGAACCGATCGGCGAGCCACCCGGACACCTCGGCCCTGCGGTCCATCGCGGTGATCACCCCGACGGTGCCCTCCACCGCCTCCAGCAGCTCGTCGACCGCCTCCCGGCAGGCCGCCGGCAACTTCGCCGCGTCCACCGTCAGCACCGAGGGGGCCCACCCGGTCGAGCGCACCGGCTTGGGCAGCTCCGCCGGCGCCACCACATCCCGCACCACCGAGGCGGCCAGCTCGAAGATCTCCGCCGAGTTGCGGTAGTTGGTGCTCAGCTGGAACCGGCGCCGGGTCTTCACCCTGCCCAACGCGGACTCCCTGGCCCTGTCCGCCTCGTCGGTGGTCGGCCAGGAGGTCTGCGCCGGGTCGCCCACGATGGTCCAGCTGGCGTACTGGCCGCGCCGGCCGAGCATCCGCCACTGCATCGGGGACAGGTCCTGTGCCTCGTCCACGATCACGTGGCCGTAGAAGAACTCGCGGCCCCGCCGCCCCTCGCCACGCTCGCCGGCGAGCACCCGCAGCTCGTCCAGCAGCGCCACGTCAGCCACCGACCAGTCCGGCCGGCCGGATCCGTCCGCCGAACGCCAGGACGCGGACAACGCGGCCACCTGGTCCGGTCGCAGCGTGCGCCCGGCCAGCCCGGACAGCCGGCGCGGGTCACCCAGCCAGCTCAGCACCTCGGTCGGCCGCAGCTCGGTCCACCAGTCGTCCAGGAAGGCGTCGAACTCCGAGCGGTCGCCCAGGTCGGCGATCAGCGACTCGCGGTCCACGCGCGAGGACGGGTTGTCGAGGTCCCCGGAGGCCAACCACAGCGCGTTGAGCAGTGCCGCGGCGGCCTCCCGGCGGGCCCGGTTCGGCGTCGCCCGCTGTCGGTGCACGTCGCGGCGGACCGAGCCGAGGGTGTCGGCACCCAGCCGGATCACCTGGCCCCGGTAGACCATCCGCAGCTCGGTCGGCACCCCCGGCGGGTCGCTGGCCAGGGCCGCCTTGAGCAGTCGGCGCATCCGGCCGGAACCCTTCAGCTCGGCCAGCGCCGGCGGGTCCAGCCGGGACGCGCTGACCCCGTCCAGCACGCCGCCCAGGGAGCGCAGCTCGACCGTGTCCTCACCGAGGGACGGCAGCACCCGGGAGATGTAGTCCATGAACACCGGCGAGGGGCCCACCACCAGGACGCCGCCGGAGAACCGCCGCCGGTCCGCATAGAGCAGGTAGGCCGCGCGGTGCAGCGCGACGGCGGTCTTACCGGTGCCCGGGCCGCCGCTGATCTCGGTGATGCCGCCGGACGGCGCGCGCACCGCTTCGTCCTGCTCGCGCTGGATGGTGGCGACGATGTCGCGCATCGCCGGCCCCCGCGCCCGGGACAGGTCGGCCATCAGCGAGCCCTCGCCGACCACCGGCATCCCGTCCGGCGCGGCGTCGGGCATCAGCAGGTCGTCGGTCAGGTCCAGGACCCGCTGGCCGAAGCTGCGGATGGTGCGCCGCCGCACCACCTCCATCGGGTTCTCCGGGGTGGCCCGGTAGAACGCGGCCGCCGCCGGTGCCCGCCAGTCGATCACCAGCGGCTCGAAGTCGGGGTCGCGCACGCCGAGCCGACCCACGTACTGGATCTGCCCGGCGACCTTGTCCAGCCGGCCGAACACCAGCCCCTCGTGCTCGGTCTCCAGCTCGCGCAGCATCCTGCTGGCCTGGAAGACCATCACGTCCCGCTCGAACAGCGCGCCCGGGTGCCGTTCCTGGCCGCGCCGGTAACCCGCGGAGCGCAGCTCCTTGGCCTCCTCGCGCAGCTGTGTGAGCCGGGCGTAGACCCGATCCACGTGCCGCTGCTCGGCCGTGATCTCGTCCTGCCTCGTAGAGCCTGCCGCCACCGTTCACTCCCGGTATTTTCCCGCGAAGAGAACAACTCTAGTTGTCTCGGGCATACCCCGCTTTGACCCGACCGGGCTCGGGCAGGTACCACTGCACTTGTCCCGCTCCAGTCTTCCGCCCTCGCTAGGAATCGCGCGCACCCATGTCGATCGATCTAGAGCGGTCCGATGGCTCCTCCAGCCTCGACCGCCCAGCCGCCGCCCAGGCCCTCGGCGCCGGCCCCCGGGCCGCCGTCCCCGCCCCCAACCCACAGTCCTCGGAACGCAGCCGAGGGACTCACCCAGCCGAGCGCGCGGAGCTGACCGAGCCGGACTCGGAGGACTTCCGCCACGCCAGGGAGCTCCCGCTCGAGCCGGACTGGTTCAAGCGCGCCGTGTTCTACGAGGTACTGGTCAGAGCGTTCTACGACTCCACCAGGGACGGCACCGGCGACCTGCGCGGGCTCACCGAGAAGCTGGACTACCTGTCCTGGCTCGGGGTGGACTGCCTGTGGCTGCCGCCGTTCTACGACTCACCGCTGCGTGACGGCGGCTACGACATCCGCGACTTCCGGGCGGTGCTGCCCGAGTTCGGCACCACGGAAGACCTCGTGTACCTGCTCGACGAGGCGCACAAGCGCGGGATCCGGGTCATCACCGACCTGGTCATGAACCACACCTCCGACACCCACTCATGGTTCGAGGAGTCCCGGCGCAACCCGGACGGCCCCTACGGCGACTTCTACGTCTGGTCCGACGACGACTCGCGCTACTCCGACGCCCGGATCATCTTCGTCGACACCGAGTCCTCGAACTGGACCTACGACTCGGTGCGCGGCCAGTTCTACTGGCACCGGTTCTTCTCCCACCAGCCGGACCTGAACTTCGACAACCCGGCCGTGTGCGAGGCGATGATCGACGCGCTGCGCTTCTGGCTGGACCTCGGGATCGACGGCTTCCGCCTCGACGCCGTGCCCTACCTCTTCGAGCGCGACGGCACCAACGGCGAGAACCTGCCCGAGACCCACGCGTTCCTGCGCCGGGTGCGCAAGGTCGTCGAGGACGAGTACCCGGGCCGGGTTCTGCTCGCCGAGGCCAACCAGTGGCCCGCTGACGTCGTGGAGTACTTCGGCGACGCCGAGGTCGGCGGCGACGAGTGCCACATGGCGTTCCACTTCCCGCTCATGCCGCGCATCTTCATGGCGGTACGGCGCGAGTCGCGCTTCCCGATCTCGGAGATCCTGGCGCAGACGCCGGAGATCCCGGAGAACGCGCAGTGGGGCATCTTCCTGCGCAACCACGACGAGCTCACGCTCGAGATGGTCACCGACGACGAGCGCGACTACATGTACGCGGAGTACGCCAAGGACCCGCGCATGAAGGCCAACATCGGCATCCGCCGTCGGCTGGCCCCGCTGCTCGACAACGACCGCAACCAGCTCGAGCTGTTCACCGCGCTGCTGCTCTCGCTGCCCGGTTCGCCCGTCATCTACTACGGCGACGAGATCGGGATGGGCGACAACATCTGGCTGGGCGACCGCGACGGCGTCCGCAGCCCGATGCAGTGGACCCCCGACCGCAACGCCGGGTTCTCCACCTGCGACCCGGGACGGCTCAACCTGCCGGTGGTGATGGACCCCGTCTACGGGTACCAGGCGGTCAATGTCGAGGCCCAGTCGAACTCCACGGCCAGCCTGTTGCACTGGAACCGTAGGATGATCGAGATCCGCAAGCAGCACCCGGCGTTCGGGCTCGGCGACTTCCACGAGCTCGGCGGCTCGAACTCCAGCGTGCTGGCCTATGTCCGCGAGTTCGTCGACGAGGAGGGCACCCGGGACGTCGTCCTGTGCGTCAACAACATGTCTCGCTTCCCCCAGCCCGTCGAGCTCGATCTCATCGCGTGGAAGGACTGGACCCCGACCGAGCTGACCGGCGGCGTCCCCTTCCCGGCCATCGGTGAGCTGCCCTACCTGTTGACGCTGCCGGGGCACGGCTTCTACTGGTTCTCCATCCACCCGGCCCAGGAGCGGTGATGACGGGCCCCCGAGGTGCACAGACCGAGACCGCGCTGGAGGCGCTGCTCCCGGCGCTGGCCGGGTGGTTGCCGGGGCAGCGCTGGTTCGCGGCGAAGGGTCGCGAGGTCGCCGGCGTGCGGATCGTCGGCCATCAGGACGTCACCCCGCCGGACGCGGTGCCCGCCGTCACCCACGCGGTGATCGCCGTGGAGTTCGCCGACGCCGGCCCGGAGGACTGGTTCCAGCTGCTGCTCGGGTCGCGGCCCGGCGTGGCCGGGGACCTGGACCACGCGGTGATCGGCACGGTCGGGGACCGCATGGTCTACGACGGCCTGGCCGACGGCGAGATCAGCCGGCTGCTGCTCTCGCTGATCGTCTCCGACACCACCGTCGGGTCGCTGCGGTTCGTCCCGGAGCCCTCCACCGAGGCGCCCATCGTCGGGCCCGGCCGGCCGCTGCTCGGCGAGCAGTCCAACTCGTCGGTGATCTACGGCGAGCGCGCCATCCTCAAGCTCTTCCGCCGCGCCACCGCGGGCCTCAACCCCGACCTCGAGCTCCACCGGGCGCTGGGCCGGGAGCACTCCCAAGAGGTGGCGCCGCTGCTGGGGGCCATCGAGGGCGACCTGCCCGACGGCGCCGGGGGCACCGTCCCGATGACCGTCGCCATGCTGCAGGACTACGCCTCGAACTCCGCCGACGGCTGGTCGATGGCCCTGACCAGCGTGCGCGACCTGCTCGCCGAGGGCGACCTGCGTCCCGACGAGGTCGGGGGCGACTTCGCCGGCGAGGCCACCCGCCTCGGGCGCACGGTGGCCGCGGTGCACATCGAGCTCGCCCGGGCCCTGGGCACCGCGCGGCTCGACGCCGACGGCGTCCGGGCCGTCGCGGACTGGATGCTGGCCCGTCTCGACCGCGCCGCCGAGGCGGTCGCCCAGGTCGCCGAGCGCCGGGCCGCCATCGCCGAGGTCCTCGAGGGCGTCACCTCCGCCGCCGAGGGCGGGCTGCTGGTGCACCGGATCCACGGCGACCTGCACCTCGGCCAGGAGCTGCGCACCCCGCGCGGGTGGCTGGTCATCGACTTCGAGGGCGAGCCGTCGCGCCCGCTCACCGACCGGGTGCGCCCGGACTCCCCGCTGCGCGACGTGGCCGCGATGCTGCGCTCGTTCGACTACGCGGCGTTCCATCAGCTCGCCGAGTGGGAGCCGGGCGCGGACACCGACCACGGCCCGCCCTCCCACCTGCAGCGCCGCGCCCAGGAGTGGGCCGACCGCAACCGGTCCGCGTTCTGCGACGGCTACGCCGACATCGCCGGCGCCGACCCGCGGGAGAACGTGGCAGTGCTGCGTGCCTACGAGCTCGACAAGGCCGTGTACGAGGTGCTCTACGAGACCCGCAACCGGCCCAACTGGCTGACGATCCCGCTCCGCTCGATGGAGCGCCTCCTCGGGAGCCCCTGAGCCCGCCGCCCGGTTGACCACCCCGGCCCACGGGGTAGGAGACCGGCACCCCGTCCCGGACACCAGACCACCCCGATCCCCAACCACCCCATCCGGAGCCACACCGCTGATGACCCGCTCCACGCCGTCGCCGTCCACGGGCCCGCTCCCGGTCGCGCCCGGGGAGCTCGACCTGCACCTGCTGCTCGAGGGCTCGCACCGCGACCCCCACGGCGTCCTGGGCCCGCACCGCCGTCCGGACTCGCCGGGCACGGTCGTCGTCCGGACCCTGCAGCCCGGCGCCGACGAGGTCGACGTGGTCATCGAGGCGGGCCCGACCTCGGGGCGCTACCCGCTCGCGCCCGTGGGCTCGGCCGGGGTGTTCGCCGGGACAGTGCCGGGTCCGCTGCCGCACTACCGGCTCGCGGTGCGGCGCGACTCCAGCGCCGACCATCCCGGCGAGACCAGCGAGGTCGTCGTCGACGACCCGTACCGCTTCTCCCCCGTGCTCGGCCCCGTCGACCTGCACCTGATCGGCGAGGGCCGCCACGAGCGGCTCTGGGACGCCCTCGGCGCCCACTTCCGCCGCTGGCCCACGCCGTCGGGACCGGTCGAGGGCACGTCGTTCACGGTGTGGGCGCCCAACGCGCGCGGCGTCCGCGTCGTCGGTGACTGGGCGCCGGAGCGGGGCAGCTGGGACGGCGTCGCCACCCCGATGCGTGCCCTCGGCTCGGGCATCTGGGAGATCTTCCTGCCCGGGGTCGGCGTCGGCACCCGCTACGGCTTCCGGATCCTCACCGCCGACGGGCACTGGCTGGACAAGGCCGACCCGATGGCGTTCGCCGCGGACCTGCCGCCCACGCCGGCCTCGGTGGTCACCACCTCCACGCACGAGTGGGCGGATTCGGCCTGGTTGACGCAGCGGGCCCGCTCGGCGCCGCACGCCGAGCCGATGAGCGTCTACGAGCTGCACCTCGGGTCCTGGCGCCAGGGCCTCGGGTACCGGGAGCTGGCCGACGAGCTCGCCGGCTACCTGACCGCCCAGGGCTTCACCCACGTCGAGCTGCTCCCGGTGGCGGAGCACCCCTTCGGCGGCTCGTGGGGCTACCAGGTCAGCTCCTACTACGCCCCGACCTCGCGCTTCGGTACCCCGGACGACTTCCGCTACTTCGTCGACACCCTGCACCAGGCGGGGATCGGCGTGATCGTGGACTGGGTGCCCGCCCACTTCCCCCGCGACGACTGGGCGCTCGCCCGCTTCGACGGCACGCCCTGCTACGAGCACGGCGACCCGCGCCGCGGGGAGCAGCACGACTGGGGAACGCTCGTCTTCGACTTCGGGCGCTCCCAGGTCCGCAACTTCCTCGTCGCCAACGCGCTGTACTGGCTCGAGGAGTTCCACGTCGACGGGCTGCGGGTCGACGCGGTCGCCTCGATGCTCTACCTGGACTACTCGCGCACCGACTGGGTGCCGAACAAGTTCGGCGGGCGCGAGAACCTCGAGGCGGTGTCGTTCCTCCAGGAGGTCAACGCCACCGTCTACAAGGCCCACCCCGGCGTCGTCACCATCGCCGAGGAATCCACCGCCTGGCCCGGCGTCACCCGGCCCACCCATCTCGGCGGCCTCGGGTTCGGCATGAAGTGGAACATGGGGTGGATGCACGACACCCTCGACTACGTCATGCGCGACCCGGTGCACCGGGGCTACCACCACAACCAGATGACGTTCTCGCTGACCTACGCCTGGTCGGAGAACTACGTGCTGCCCTTCAGCCACGACGAGGTGGTGCACGGCAAGGGCTCGCTGTGGACCCGCATGCCCGAGATGGGGCGCGGTGACCATGGCAAGGCCGCCGGGCTCCGGGCACTGCTGGCCTACATGTGGGCCCACCCCGGCAAGCAGCTGGTCTTCATGGGGCAGGAGTTCGGGCAGGTCCGCGAGTGGTCCGAGGAGCGCTCGCTGGACTGGGAGCTGCTCGACGACCCGCTCCACGCCGGCATCGCCCGGCTCGTCGCCGACCTCAACGGCGTCTACCGCGACCACGCCGCGCTGTGGTCGGCCGACACCGACCCGGCCGGGTTCTCGTGGATCGACGCGAACGACGCCGTCGGGAACGTCTTCTCCTTCGTACGCCAGGGCCCGCCCGGCGCGCCCGAGCTGGTGTGCGTGGCCAACTTCGCGGGCATCGTCCACGACCGCTACCGCGTGGGCATGCCCCGCGCGGGCCGGTGGCGCGAGGTGCTCAACACCGACGCGGAGATGTACGGCGGTGACGGTGCGGGCAACTTCGGCTCGGTGTTCGCCGCCTCCGTGTCGACCCACGGCCGCCCGGCGTCGGCGGAGATGACCCTCCCGGCGTCCGGGGTGCTCTGGCTGGTCCACGAGGGCGAGTAGCTCGGCGCCCTGCCGGGATGGCCGACCCCGGACGGCAGCAACGGCACGTTCCTGGCATCCGACGCCAGAACGGCGCCGTTCACTCATCCGGCTCGGCCCACCCCGGATGAAAGCAACGGCACGTTCCTGGCATCCGACGCCAGAACGGCGCCGTTCCCTCATCCGACGCCATCCCGGCCGGGCGCCAGTCCCCTCGTTCGACCACCACGCCGGCGCCCCGTCGACCACACTGAGCGGGTGCGGACGCGGGCGGGGACGGTGCTGGTCGCCGCGGTGTGCGCCGTCCTCGCGCTGCTCGCCTCCGGGTGCGCCGCCACGGTCGACGGGCAGCCGTTCGCCTCGCGCACCGTCACCGCCGGGATCGACCCGGGCTTCGTCCACGGCACCGACGGCGGCGGCGACGACCGGCTGGCCGCCGCCGTGCTGCACGACCTCGAGACGTGGTGGGGCGGGCAGTTCCCGAAGCTCGCGAACGGCGCCCGCTTCACCCCGCTGAAGGGCTACTTCTCGGTCGACTCGTCCCGTGACGGTCCCGGCCCGCCGTGCACCGGGTCCGCGTCCGACGTCGAGGGCAACGCGTTCTACTGCCCGCGGGCCGACATCATCGCCTACGACCGCGCGGCCCTGCTGCCCGTGCTCCGGCAGAAGTTCGGCGACTCCGCGGTGGTCGTCGTGCTCGCCCACGAGTTCGGGCACTCCGTGCAGCAGCGGCTGCAGTCCTCGTCCCCGACGTCGGCGGGCCTGGACTCCGGGGCGCCGACGATCCTCTCCGAGGGCCAGGCGGACTGCTACGCGGGCACCTTCCTGCGCTCGGTGCGCGACGGCGCGCTGCCCGACCTGCGCACCGACGACCAGGGCATCGACGGGGCGATGAGCGCGCTCATCACCTTCCGGGACCCGGTGGGCACCGACGCCGCCGACGACCGCGCGCACGGCAACGCCTTCGATCGCGTCTCCTCCTTCCAGGACGGGTACGACGGCGGGCCCCCGGCCTGCGCGGGCATGACGCTGCAGAACCGGAGCTTCACCCAGCAGTCCTTCGCGAGCCTCTCCGACGCCCAGAGCGGCGGGAACCTCCCGCTGCCCGACCTGCTCAAGGCGATGGGCACCGACCTCGACCGCTACTTCGGCGGCCTCGTCCGCCAGCGCGGCGGGCAGTGGACGGCGCCGGCGATCCGCGAGGGCGGCCGGGGCTGCGGGAGCGACGCCGTCGACCTGTGCCCCGGGAACCCGCCGACGCTCGCCGTGGACGACCGCGCGCTCGCCCGCGTCCACGACGGCATCGGGGACTACGCCAGCGGCACCGTCATCGCCTCCCGGTACGCCCTGGCCGCGATGACCGCCCTGCGGCTCCCGACGACGGGCCCGCAGGCCGGCACGACGGCGCTCTGCCTCGCCGGCGCCTACACCGGCGACGTCGGCAAGCCGGGATCCGACTTCAGCCTCTCCCCGGGCGACCTCGACGAGGCCGTGGGCCTGCTCGAGAGCGACGACTCGGCCGCCCGCAGCACCGACGGTGCCACCACCGCCGGCGGCTCCTACGGGCGCATCGAGGACTTCCGGCGCGGTGTCACCGGCGGCGCCGGGAGCTGCCTGGCACGCTGACCGGCGTGGCGGCGACCCTCCGCAGCCGGCCCGAGGCCGTCCCGGTCGGCCTGCTGCTCAGCGCGGTCGGCGGGTTCCTCGACGCCTACACCTTCGTCGGCCACGGCGGGGTGTTCGCGAACGCGCAGACCGGCAACGTCGTGCTGCTCGGGGTCGGCCTGGTCAGCGGCCAGGTCGGCGAGGCCCTGCGCCACCTGCCACCGCTGGTCGCGTTCCTCGTCGGGCTCGGGGTCGCCGAGTCGCTGGCCCGGCTCCCCCGCCGCGCGCCCACCCCGGCCGTACCCCGGCGGCCGACGCGGCTGGTCCTCGCGGTCGAGGCGGTCGTCCTGACGGTGTGCGGTGCGGTGGCGCTGCCCGACGTCGTCGTCACGGTCGCCGTCGCGTTCGTGGTGGCGCTGCAGATCTCGACGTTCACGAAGGTCGGCGACGTCCCCTACAACGCGACGGTGACGACCGGGAACCTCCGCAGCCTCGTCGCCGAGATCGCGCGCTGGGCCGGCGACCGGACCCCGGACGCCGGGCGCCGCGCCGCCGCGCTCGGCGGCATCGTGGTCGCGTTCGCCAGCGGGGCGGCGGTGGGCGCGGCGCTCACCCTGACGACGGGTCGCGCGGCGGCCGCGGCGATCGTCGTCGTGCTGGTCGCGGTCGTCGTCGAGGCCCGCCGCCGGGATCCCGACGACGAGCCGTGACGCCTCAGTACAGCGCTCGGGCGAGGGCCCGCCGGGAGCTGGTGACCCGCGGGTCGTCGGCGGCGAACAGCTCGAACAGCTCGACGAGGTGCTCGCGGGCGGCGTTGCGGTCGTCGCCGGCCGTGCGCTGCACCGTCCTCACCAGCCGGTCGAACGCGGCGTCCACCTGGCCCGCCGCGAGCTCGGCGTCGGCGGCGGCCTTCTGGGCGTCGACGTCGTCGGGGGCGGCGTCGGCGCGGGTCACCGCCGAGGGGTCGGCCTGCTCGGCCCGCGACATGAAGCGGACCTGGGCCAGGGCGGCCGCCGCCTCGGTGTTGGCGGGCTCCGCGGCGAGGATCTGCTCGTAGGCGGCCACCGCGGCGTCGTAGTCGCCGCGCTCGAGGGCCTCCTCGGCGGCGGTGAAACGCGGGTCTTCGGGCTCCGGCACCGGCTCGGCGGCCTCGCCCCCGCCGCCGGCGGCCGCACGGGCCTCGCCCTGGGCGATGGCCGGCATCCGGTCGCGGAGCGCGTCGAGGATCTGCCCGATCCAGGAGCGCAGCTCGTTCTCGGGCTGGACCCCCGAGAACGAGGTCACCGGCTGCTGGGCGACCACGACGTAGACCGTCGGGATCGACTGCACCTGGAACATCTGCGCGATGCGGGGGTTCGCGTCGACGTCGACCTTCGCGAGGATCCAGGCCCCGCCACTCTCGTTCGCGAGCTTCTCCAGCGTCGGCGAGAGCTGCTTGCAGGGCTGGCACCAGTCGGCCCAGAGGTCGACGACGACGGGCACCGTCATCGACCGTTCGAGGACCTCGTCCTGGAAGCTGTCCTCGGTGACGTCGATGACGAACGAGCCGGTGGGTGGGGGCGCCCCCTCGACCACGGGCGCGCCGTCGCCCTCGGCAGGACTCTTCGGGGCGCCGCCCGCGGGAGCACCGCGCTGGCCGGAGCCGCGCTGCTCCGCGCGGGCCTTGAGCCCGGAGAGGTCGACGGCGCCGGCCATCGCCGAGGACATCGCCGCCTGCGCGGCCTGCTGACGAGGATCGGGACGTGCCACGCCCCAATCCTGCCAGGAGGCGCAGCGGAGCGGGGCCCGACCATCGACACGGCGGTGAAAAGCGTCAGGCCTGGTCCCCGCCCAGGTGCTGCTCCACGCGGGCCACCTTGGCGGCCATCTGCCCGGTCCACCCGGGTCGGATGTCGGCCTTGAGGACCAGGGACACCCGCGACCCGTAGCGCCCGACGGCCTCGGTGGCCCGCTTCACGACGTCCATGACCTCGTCCCAGTCACCCTCGATCGAGGTGAACATCGACGAGGTCTCGTGCGGCAGGCCGGACTCCCGGACCACCCGCACCGCCGCGGCGACGGCCTCGCTGACGGAGTCGGACACCTGGCCCGACGAGACGGGGCTGTCGGCGGGAGCATCGGGGGGCGGGCCCGAGGGTGCGACGCTGAAGGCGACGATCATCGCCCCAGCCTGCCAGGCCCCGAGCGGGCGGAGGGTTGCTAGATTCCGCGGCTGATGGCCGCGTCCGAACCCCTCCCGTTCGACCCGATCGCCCGGGCCGCGGAGATCTGGACGGCGAAGATCGGCCCGTCGTCGGCGATGGCCGCGGTCACCAGCGTGTTCCGGGTGCAGCAGGTCCTCCAGCAGGCCGTGGACGCGGCGCTGCGCCCCCACGAGCTCACGTTCGCCCGCTACGAGGCGCTGGTGCTGCTGCGCTTCTCGCGCACGGGTGCCCTGCCGATGAGCCTGATGGGGCAGCGGCTGCAGCTGCACCCGACCTCGATCACCAACATCGTCGACCGCCTCGAGGCCGCCGAGCTCGTCCGCCGCCGGCCGCACCCGACGGACAAGCGCACCACCCTCGTCGAGATCACCGACGCGGGCCGGCGCCGCGGCGAGGAGGCGACGGCGTCGGTGACCGCGGTCGACTTCGGCCTGGTCGGGCTCTCCGACGACGAGGTCACGGCGCTGACGTCGCTGCTGGCGAAGGTCCGCCGGGCCGCCGGCGACTTCAGCTGACGCCCGCCGTCGCGCGCTCGCGGAGCCGCCCGTCCTCGAGGTGGAGCACCCGGTCCATCCGGTCGAGCCCTTCGGGCCGGTGCGTCAGCAGCAGGACCGTCGCGGGGGTGTCCAGCAGGTCGGCCAGGAGCGCCTCGGCGGTCTCGGTGTCCAGCCCCTCGGTCGGCTCGTCGAGCACGAGCACGGTCGGGTCCGCGAGCACGAGCCGCGCCGCCGCGAGGCGCCGCCGTTCCCCGCCGGAGACCGCGTCGGGCCCGATCACGGTGTCCAGCCCGTCCTCGAGCCCGGCGACCCAGCCGGCGAGCCGGACGCGGCGCAGCGCGTCGAGCAGCCGGGCGCCGTCGGCGTCGGGGGCCGCGACGAGCAGGTTGGCGCGCACGCTCGCGGTGAACACGTGGTCGGCGTCGCCGAGCAGACCGATCCGGCGCCGGACGTCGTCGCCGGACAGCTCGCCCACGGGCACGCCACCGAGGGTGACGGTGCCGGCGGCTGGGTCGAGCAGGCGCAGCAGCACCGCCGCGAGGGTCGACTTGCCCGACCCGGACGCCCCGGTCACGGCGACCCTCGCCCCCTCGGGGAGCTCGAGGTCGACGTCGTGGAGCGCCGTCGACCCCGCCCAGCCGGCCGCGAGCCCCGTGAGCCGCAGGTCGTGCCGGGCCGGGAGCGGGCGGGGAGGCGACGGCTCGACGGCGGGGACCGGCGCCCCCCCGAGCGCGGCGAGCCGGTGTCGCGCCGCCCCGCCCCGCACCGCGGCCCGGGCGGCGCCCGGTAGCGCGAGCACCGTGCCGGCCAGCGCGGTCGGCAGGAGGACGACGATCCCGGCGAGCTCCGGGGATGCCGCCGCGCCCAGGCCGGCGGCCGCGAGCGCGGCCCCGAGGGTCGCGACGGCGAGCGCCAGGTGGGCGGCGCCGTCGGCGAGTCCCTCGTGCCGGGCGGCCCGGCGTCGGGCGGTGTCGAGCCCGGCGGCGCGGGCGCGGACCGGGGCGAGCACGGCGTCGCGGTCGCGGGCGGCGAGCTCCTCGCGGGCGTCGACGGTCTCCACGACCGCGGCCCGCAGCCGCTCGCCCGCGGTGTCGAGCGCGCGTCCGTCACGGCGGGCCGCGCGGGCCGCGACGGCAGGGACGAGCAGGACCGCGGCGCCGAGCCCGAGGGCGAGCGCGGGCAGCGTCGTCGGGACCGCGAGCCAGGCGACGGCGAGCACGACCGGCACGACGACCCCCGCGACCAGCAGCGGGTGCCGGCCGCGGACGAGGCCGTCGAGGCGGGTGTCGACGTCGTCGACCGCACGGGCGAGCAGCTCACCCCGGCGCCCGGCGACCGCACCGGGCACCCGATCGACGAGGACGGCGACGAGCGACCGGCGCCACCCGGCGACCCGGGCGAGCGCGCCGTCGTGCACCACGAGCCGTTCGAGGTGGCGCAGCAGCGGGCGCAGGATCGCGGCTGCGCGCACCAGCACGACCGCGATCGAGAGCGTGAGCACCGGCGGCCGGGCGTCGGCCCGCACGATCAGCCAGGTCGCCACGGCGGTGAGCAGGAGCCCCGCCAGCACCGACCCCACGCCCAGGGCGACCCCGGCCGCCGTCGTGCCGCGGCGTGGTCCCGCCGGCACGGGGGCACCGCCGGCCGGCCGGGGCGCCCGCTCGGGCGGGGCGGCGGGCTCGCGGAGCGGGCGCGCCAGCGTGACCACCCGGTCCGCGGCGGCCAGCGCCGCCGGCCGGTGGGCGACGACGAGGACGGCGGCGCCGCGCCCGGCGGCGGCCCGCAGCAGGCCGAGGACCCGGGCCTCGGTGGCGGGGTCGAGGTGGGCGGTGGGCTCGTCGAGCAGCACCGTCGCGTGGGGAGCGTCCTCGAGGGCGAGCAGCACCCGGGCGAGCGCCAACCGCTCGCGCTGGCCGGCCGAGACCGAGCCGCCCGCCTCGGCGAGCGCGTCCTCGGGGTCGAGCGGCAGGTCGAGCGCGGCCAGCACGGCGCGCATCCGGGCGCGCCCGACCCCGTCGCCGAGCGCGGTGGCGACGGTGCGGGCGTGCGGCAGGGTCGGGCGCTGGGGCAGCACGAACAGGGGGTCCCCGACGGCGACGGCGCCCGCGTCGGCGCGCACGGCGCCGGAGAGCACGCGGAGCAGCGTCGTCTTGCCGGCGCCGGACTCCCCGGCGAGCACGACGAGCTCGCCCGGCGCGACCTCGAGGTGCTCCAGCCGGAGCGCGTCACCCCGTCGGCCGGGATAGCGGACGCGAACGCCCGAGGCACGGGCGCCATGTGAACGAATCTGGTCGTTCCGGCGACCACATCCGTTCACCTGGACTCCGTCCATGATCGTCGACACCCGCGCCGTGTCGTGGAACCGCGCGCCGACCTCGCGGATCGGCCGGTACGCCTCGGGCGCGAGCAGGATCGCGACGAGCGCCGGCCCGAGCCCCAGCGACCCGTCGACCACCCGCAGCCCCGCCGAGACCGCGACCAGCCCCACCGACACCGTCGCCACCAGGTCCAGCGCGGTCGTCGACAGGAACGCCATCCGCAGCACCGACCCGGTCGCGCGCCGGTGGGCCTCCCCGACGCGGGCCACCTCGTCGACCTGCCGGCGGGCGCGGCCGAAGAGCCGCAGCGTGGCCAGGCCGGTGACGACGTCCAGCACGTGACCGGCCAGCCGCTCCCCCGCCGCCCACTGCCGTGCCGCGCGGGCCCGGGTCGCCCACCCCACGAGCGCCGCGAAGACCGGCAGGAGCGGCAGCGTCAGCACCACGACCAGCGCCGACGGCGGGTCGGCCACGACCAGCCCGACCAGCACGAGCGGTGGCAGCACCACCGCGAGGACCAGCGCGGGCAGGTAGGAGGTGAACCAGGCCCGCAGGTCGTCGATCCCGCTGGAGGCCAGCGCGCGTCGGCGCCGCCCTCCCGGGTCGCAGCGATCGGCGTCGGGGTCCCGCGCGTCGAGCAGCCGCTCGCGCACCGGCTCGACGACGCGGCCCGCGGTGCCGGCGGCGACCCGCGGCGCCACCGTCGCGACGAGCGCCCGGACGACGAGGGCCCCGGCCAGGACGGCGAGCAGCGGGTGCGCCAGGGGCGCCGGGGTCGGCGTGCCGACCAGCGCCGCGACGAGCAGCCCGGCCGCGACCAGGGCGGCGGCGTCGGCGACCGCCCCGACGACGCCGAGCGCCACCTGGGCCGCCACCCCCGGCAGCGCCGGGCGGGCGAGGCGGAGGAGACGTGGGTCCACCGGGCCGGTCACGCCGTCACCTCCCGCTGACTGGCGATCCGCCGCCGGAACACCCAGTACGAGAAGGCCTGGTAGGCCAGGACCCCGGGCAGGATCAGCACCCCGCCGACCGTGATCACGCCCAGCGCCTCGGGCGACGAGGCGGCGCCTGCAACCGTGAGCGAGAACGCCGGGTCGAGCGTCGAGGGCAGCACCACCGGCACGTGCGCGGTGAACGCCGCGACCACCTCGCCCAGCACCGCCAGCGACGCCGCCGCGAACGCCAGGCCCTCCCGACGGCGGGCCGCGGCCACCCCGGCGACGACCGCCAGTACAGCGACCGAGGCGACGACCGGAGCCGCCGTCCCCGCCAGCAGGGCCACGACGACCGTCGCCACCCCCGCCGTCGCCACCGCGACCCGGCGCGCCCGGACGCGCACCGGACCCGTCGTACGCAGCCCGAGGAACGTCGCGCCCTGCAACAGGGCCGCGAGCACCCCCAGCAGCGCCCCGACCAGAGCCGGCCCCGAGACGAGCGGCGCCAGCGAGCGGCCCACCCCGGAACCGGCGACCGCCCCGCCCGGGCCGAGCGCGAGACCCGTCGTCGCCAGCGCCACCACGGCACCGACACCGGCCGCGCTCACCAGCGACGACAGCCCCAGCACGACGTCGCAGCGCCGCCGCCAGGCCGCGGAGTCGACCTTCCCGCGGAACTCCAGCGCGACCCCGCGCGCCGCGAGCGCCAGCAGGACGACCACCAGCGGCAGGTACAGCCCGGACAGCAGCGCCGCGTACCAGGCGGGGAAGGCCGCGAACGTCACCCCGATCGCGGCGACCAGCCACACCTCGTTGCCGTCCCACACCGGGCCGACGGTGCGCACGGCGGCGCCGCGCTCGTGCTCGTCGCGGCCGAGGACGCCGGCGAGCATCCCGACCCCGAAGTCGAAGCCCTCGAGGACGGCGAACAGCACCCAGCACAGCACGACCAGGGCGAACCAGAGCATCGCGAGATCCATGACCGGCCTCCGATCAGTAGCTGGGCTCAGGAACGACGGACTCGGCGGGGTTCGTCTCCGCCTGCTCGGGCACCAGGTCGACGAGCCCGCCCCGGGAGACGTGCACGACCAGACGCACCCATACGACCGCGAGCACGCCGTAGACCAGCGCGAACCCGGCGAGCGAGGCGACGAGCTCGGTGGGGGTGAGCGTCGGGGAGACGCCGTCGGCGGTGCGGAAGAGGCCGAAGACCAGCCAGGGCTGGCGGGCGGTCTCGGTGAACAGCCACCCGACGGTCGCCGCCGCGGCCGGCAGCGCCGGGATCACCGGGAGGAACCGGACGAGCCAGCGGTCGCCGAGCGCGAACCACCCGCGTCCGGCGGGCTCGAGGTCCCGGCCCCGCCGCGTGCGCCAGAGCACCCACGCCGCGACCGCCGTCGCGAGCACCCCGAACCCGATCATGAGCCGGAACGTCCAGTATGCGACCGGGATCCAGGGCGTGTAGTTGCCGGCGCCGAACTGGGTCGCGTACTGCGCCTGCAGGTCGTCGATGCCCTGCACGGTGGCCGTGGGGTCGCCGGTGGCGAGGAAGGACAGCAGCCAGGGGATGTCCAGCGAGACCGGCTGGGCGTGGCCGGGCAGCTGCACGGCGAAGACCGAGAAGGGCGCGTGGGAGGTGGTCTCGTAGAGCGCCTCGGCGGCGGCCATCTTCATCGGCTGGACCTCGGTCATGACCTTGCCCAGCACGTCGCCGGTCAGCGCGACCGCGACCCCGCCGACGAGGGTCGTCCAGGCCCCGACGCGGGCGAGGAGCCGCCAGGTGGGGGCCTCGTCGGCACTGCCCGCGCCCTTCCACCGCCGCCACACCCCGAGCGCCAGCAGCAGCGCCCCGCCCGCCATGAACGCGCCCGCCATCGTGTGCGGGAAGGCGGCGACCACCACCTCGTTGGTGATCAGCGCGCCGAAGCTGCTCAGCTGCGCCCGCCCCGTCGCCGGGTCGATCGCCACGCCGACCGGGTGCTGCATGAACGCGTTGGCCGCGAGGATCACGTAGGCCGAGATGAGCGTCCCGACGGCGACCACCCAGATCGTCGCGAGGTGCACCAGCGGCCGCAGCCGGTCCCGGCCGAACCACCACAGCCCGAGGAAGGTCGCCTCGAGGAAGAAGGCGAGCATGCCCTCGATCGCGAGCGTCGGGCCGAAGACGTCGCCGTAGTACCGCGCGAACGCCGACCACGAGAGCCCGAACTGGAACTCCTGGACCAGGCCCGTGACGACGCCGACCGCGAACGTCGCCATGAGCAGCTTCCCGACGAGCATCGTGGCCCGCCCGAACCGCGGGTCCCGGTTCCGCCACCACGCCGTCTGCAGGCCCGCCGTGAGGACCGAGAGCGAGATCGACAGCGGGACGAACAGGTAGTGGTAGACGGTGACGACGGCGAACTGCAGTCGTGAGAGCTCCAGTGCGGTCACGACGCGCCTCCCTTCACGGGGTGGCTCTACGACGCTACGTAGTAGCTACGACCGAGGGTAGTACGACATTCCTCGTTGACACATCGTGTCGCTGGGTACACTCACCCGCGTGGCCCTGGGAGAGCTCGAACGCGCGGTCATGGCACAGCTGTGGTCGGCCGACGCGCCGCTCACCGTGAGAGACGTCCACGAGCGGCTGGAACGCGAGCTGGCGTACACCACCGTGATGACGGTCCTCGGCCGGCTCGCCAAGAAGGGCCTGGTCCGCCAGGAGCGCGACGGCAAGGCCTACCGCTACGCCGCCGCCTCGAGCCGGGAGCAGATGGCGGCCGAGGTCATGATCGACGCGCTGGGCGACGTCGGCGAGGACCGCACGGCCGCGCTGGTCGCGTTCGTCGACCGCGTGGGGCCCGAGGAGGCCGAGGCGCTGCGCCGGGCCCTGGACACCCCCGCGCACGGAATGCCGCGATCACCCGAGTCGTGAGGAGGGCCGTCGGGGCGCCACACTGATGTGTCATGGCGTCGGTGTGGTTGACGGGGCTCGCCCTCGTGCTCGCCGGGCCCGTGCCTGCCCTGCTCGCGCGCGCCGAATGGACGCGTGCTGTACCCCGAGCGGCCATCGTCCTGTGGCAGGCCGTCGCCGTGGCCGCCGTGCTCGCCGCCGTCGGGAGTGCCCTGGCCGCCCCCGAGGCCCTGCTGCGCGTCCTCACCCACCCCCAGGACCGCACGGGACTGCCCCTGGTGATCGCCGTCGGGATCGCCGCACTGCTCGCGAGCCTCATCGTCGTGCGCCTGCTGGGCGTCCTCGTGCTGCTCGCCGTGCGGACCCGGGTGCGCCGGGCCCGCCACCGCGACATGGTCGATCTGCTCGCGCGGGCCGAGCAGAACGACGCCTTCGGCTCCCTGGGGACCGGCACCGTGCTGCGCGTGCTCGACGGCGCCGTGCCGTTCGCCTACTGCGTGCCGGGACGGGTCGGGCGCGACGGACGCGTCGTCGTCACCGGTGCGACGCTCGACACGCTCTGCCCCGAGGAGCTGCGCGCCGTCGTCGCGCACGAGCAGGCCCACCTCGCCGCGCGCCACGACCTCGTCCGGGAGGGCTTCACCGCGCTGCACCAGGCCTTCCCCGTCGTCGCGCGCAGCCGGGAGGCCCGCGACGCGGTCGCCCTGCTGCTGGAGATGCTCGCCGACGACGCCGGGCGGCGCCGCCACGGCGACGACGCGATGGCCGGCGCGCTGGACGCCTTCGCCTCCTGCACGGTGGCTCCCGAGACCGACGAGGTGCTGCAGCGTCGGGACCGCATCCGCGCCCACGTCCGCGGCGGACGCGCGCTCGCCGCCGGCACCTACCTGGCGGCGGTCGCCCTCGTCGTCGTCCCGACCGTCACCATCGTCATCCCCTGGCTCGTCGACGCCCTCCCGACGGTCGGGGTCCGTTAGGCCTTCGGCCTTGTGCGTGTGTTTCCGTGCTCGAGCACGGAAACGCACGCACAAGGGCGTCAGCCCGAAGGCCGATCCCCCGGCCAGTCCCGCATCGCCCCGCCCTCGCGGCCGCGGTGCGCGCCGCGGCGCCGCGAGCGCCGACCTCGGACCCGCCCCGCGAGCCCGACCGTCTCCAGGAGCGCCACCGCCCCGACCACCCACCAGCACAGCATCCCCGGCTCCTCCCGTCAGGAGGAGACGCTATGCACTCACCACCCGTGCATCGGGTAGCGACACGCGGTGAGTCAACCCTCGTCCACCACGGCCTGCCGCAATCGGTCCGCCGCCGCGAACGGGTCGAGCCCACCTTCGGCCACCTCCCC
>NZ_DASXJD010000072.1:0-15799 GCF_036497585.1 Actinomycetospora sp.
CCAGCTCGCGACCCTGCGGGAGTCCCTCGCCGAACTGCCCGGCCTGGACGCCTTCCCCGACGAGTCGTCGGACCAGACGCAGCCATTGCGCGCCCGGGGCCCCCGCTCGGCGAGCGCCCCGGCCCTGCACGACGACGAGCACGACGGGCCCGAGGCCTACGGCGCCCGCAGCGCCGCCGCCACGTCATCGTCCTGACCGGCGAGACACGCCGCTTTCAGCGGCGCCAGCAGCCGCTGTGCCAGTGGCGGCGCTCGTCGCCGCCGCCGTCGGGACCGTCGACCGGCCAGGCGACGACGTGCGCCGTGCCCGGCCGGATCTCCTGGTTGCAGCCCGGGCAGCGGTAGGACTTCGTCGCCGCCGACCCGGCGACCGCCCGCACCGCGTACCGGCGGCCGCCGCGCTCCTCGTGGGTGAGCGCACCACCGAACAGCGGACGGGGTCCCCCGCCCGCTGCCCGCCGGTTGCGTCGTGCCACGAGCCTCAGTTGTAGTCGCGGAATCCGTGCTTGGTCTTGCGGCCGAGCCGGCCGGCCGTCACCAGGTGCTCCAGCAGCGGCGCGGGCGCGAAGCCGGGCACCCGGAACTCCTGGTAGAGCGAGCGCTCGATCGCCAGCGACACGTCCAGGCCGACCACGTCGAGCAGCGCGAACGGCCCCATGGGCAGGCCGCAGCCGTTCTTCATGGCCGAGTCGATGTCGTCGACGGTCGCGTAGTGCCCCTCGAGCATCGCCACCGAGTCGTTGAGGTACGGGAAGAGCAGCGCGTTGACGATGAAGCCGGCGCGGTCCCCGCAGAGCACCGGGCTCTTCTTGATCTTCGCGCAGAGCGCCCGGACGGTGGCCGTGACCTCCGGGGCGGTGGTGATCGGCGAGACGACCTCGACGAGCTTCATCACCGCGGCCGGGTTGAAGAAGTGCATCCCGATGACGTCCTCGGGCCGCGAGGTGGCGGCGGCGCACTCCACGACCGGCAGCGAGGACGTGGTCGTCGCGAGGATCGTGCCGGGCTTGCACACCTCGTCGAGGGCGGAGAACGCCGCCTGCTTGACCCCGAGGTCCTCGGCGATGGCCTCGACCACGAGGTCGCACTCGGCCAGCCCGGAGAACTCGACCGTCGTGGAGATCCGCCCGAGGGTCTCGTCGCGGGCCTCCTCGGACAGCCGGCCCTTGACGACCTGCTTCTCCAGCGACTTGCGCACCGCCGCGACGGCGCCGTCGCCCTTGGACTCCGACCGGCCGCGCACGACGACGTCGTAACCGGCCTTCGCGAACACCTCGGCGATGCCGGTGGCCATGGTGCCGGTGCCGACCACGCCGACCCGGCTGACCGGGCGCAGGCCGGCGTCGTCGGCGCCGGGCGGCGGCGGGGTGAGGCCGTCGGCCACCACCTCGCCCGACCCGGGCTCGGCGTAGGTGTAGAAGCCGCGCCCGCTCTTCCGGCCGAGCAGACCCGCCGTGATCATCTGCTTGAGGATCGGGGCCGGCGCGTGGCGCTGGTTGCGCGACTGCCGGTACATCTCCTCGAGGATCTCGTAGGCGGTGTCGAGGCCGATGAGGTCCATCAGCGCCAGCGGGCCCATCGGGTAGCCGCAGCCGAACTTCATCGCGGCGTCGAGGTCCTCGCGGCCGGCGTAGTGGGACTCGAACATGCCCACGGCCTGGTTGAGGTAGGTGAACAGCAGCTGGTTCGCGATGAAGCCGGCGCGGTCGCCGCACACCACCGGCGACTTCCCCAGCCGCACGGCCAGCGCCTTCACGTCCTCGACGACCTCGGGCTCGGTGACGACGGTGCGCACCAACTCGACCAGGGCCTGGACCGGGGCCGGGTTGAAGAAGTGCATCCCGACGACGCGGCTGGGGCGCTCGGTGCGCACCGACAGCTCGGTGATCGAGAGCGACGAGGTGTTCGAGGCGAAGATCGTGTCGGGGCCGCAGACCTTGTCGAGGGCGGTGAAGACGTCGGCCTTGAGCTCCAGGCGCTCCGGCACCGCCTCGACGACGAGGTCGACGTCGGCGAGGTCGGCCAGGTCCGTCGTCACGCGGACGCGCTCGAGCAGCGCGACGCGGTCGTCCTCGGCGAGCTTGCCGCGGGAGACCGCCCGGGCCGTGGAGTGCTCGATGTGCTCCCGGCCGTGGCCGGCGGCGGTCTCGTCCACCTCCACCGCGACGACCTCGATGCCCGCGCGGGCGAACACCTCGACGATGCCGGCGCCCATCGTGCCCAGACCGACCACACCCACCCGGGCGAACTCGCGAGCCACGTCCACAGTCCCTTCGTCGACACCCCGGGTCGTCGACGACCCGGTCCGGGCGATCCTGTCATGCGGTCACGGCGGGCCCCACCCTTCGAGCAGGCGCCGTGACGCACCCCTCCGGGCACCTTTACCGGTTCCGTCGGTAGATCAGTCCGGCCAACACGGTCATGGCCTTCACCACCCAGCCGGGCCGGTCGAACGTCATCACGTTGATGCTCTTGAAGCGGCGCTCCGAGACCGCCAGCGGGCGCGTGAACTCGCGGAGCCCGTCGCGGCCGTGGATGCGCCCGAAGCCGGAGTCCCCGACACCGCCGAAGGGCAGCGAGGGCATCGCCGCGAACGCGATGACGCCGTTGACCGAGACCATCCCGCAGCGCAGCCGCCGGGCGACCTCGTAGCCGCGCCTCTTCGCGAACACCGACCCGCCGAGGCCGTAGCGGGAGGCGTTGGCCCGCTCGACGGCCTCGTCGATGTCGCGGACCCGGTTGACGACGACGGTCGGCCCGAACGTCTCGTCGGTGACCGCGGTCGAGTCCTCGGGGACGTCGGCGAGCACGACGGGGTCGACGTAGGGGGCGTGGACCGAGTCCCGGCCGCCGAGGACGGCGCGGCCGCCGCGGGAGAGCGCGTCGTCGATCTGGGCGGAGATGATCCCGAGCTGGCTCGGCATCGTGATCGGCCCGTAGACCGAGCGCGGCTCGCCGCCGGGACGGATCTTCGCGGCGCGCTGGGCGACCTTGTCGAGGAACGCCTCGGCGACGGAGTCCACGACGTACACCCGCTCGACCCCGACGCAGGTCTGCCCGGCGTTCGACATCGCGCCCCAGACGGCCGCGGCGGCCGCGTCGTCGAGGTCCGCGTCCGCGTCGACGAGCAACGCGTCCTTGCCCCCGCACTCGACGAGGACCGGGGTCAGCGACTCCGCGCAGGTCGCCATGACCTTCTTCGCGGTGGCGGTCGAGCCGGTGAAGGCCACCTTGTCCACGCCCGCGCGGCACAGCGCCGCCCCCGTCTCGCCCTCGCCGGTGACGAGGCCGAACACCGCCTCGGTGTCCTCCTGGTGCGGGTCGGTGCTCCGCAGGGTCTCGGCGAACGTGTCGACGAGCCACTGCCCGACGGTGGGGGTCAGCTCGGAGGGCTTGAAGACGACGGTGTTGCCGGCGGCGAGTGCGTAGACGATCGAGCCGCACGGCGTGAACACCGGGTAGTTCCACGGCCCGAGCACGCCGACGACGCCGAGCGGGCGGTACTCGATGGTGGCCCGGTGGTTGACCATGAGCGCGCCGGCCTCGGCGCGCCGCCGACCCAGGGCGGCCTTCGCGTGCTTGCCCGCCCAGTGCAGGTGGTCGATGACGAGGACGACCTCGATGCGGGCGTCGTCGAGCGGCTTGCCGGTCTCCCGGCTGACCAGGGCGGCGAGCTCGTCGGTGCGGGCGATGAGCAGCCGGCGCCAGGCGGCGAGGCGGCTGCGGCGTCCGTCGAAGCCGAGGTCGGCCCACCAGCCGGCGACGCGGCGCGCCCGGGCCACGACCGCGTCGACCTGCTCCGGGCTGTGCCGGGGGTGGGTGGCGACGACGGAACCGTCCCGCGGGTCGAGGGAGTCGAACGTGTCGGAGGCGGCCGCGGGGGCGGTGCTCGCGGGCTTCGGTGCCGTGCTCGTCATGCCGCTTGACGTTACCGGCGGGTACACCTACTCCGCGAGGGGGAGAGACCCGCTCAGAACAGCCGGAACTCGTCCGACTCGATCCCGCGCAGGGCGTCGTAGTCGAGGGTCACGCAGCGGATGCCGCGGTCGGTCGCGAGCACGCGGGCCTGGGGCTTGATCTGCTGGGCGGCGAAGATGCCCTGGACGGGGGCGAGCAGCGGGTCGCGGTTGAGCAGCTCGAGGTAGCGGGTGAGCTGCTCGACGCCGTCGATCTCCCCGCGGCGCTTGATCTCGACGGCGACCGAGCTGCCGGAGTCGTCGCGGCAGAGCAGGTCGACCGGCCCGATCGCGGTGGGGTACTCGCGCCGGACGAGCGTCCAGCCCTCTCCCAGCGTGTGGACGTGCTCGGCGAGCAGTTCCTGCAGGTGGGCCTCGACGCCGTCCTTGACGAGCCCGGGGTCGACCCCGAGGTCGTGCTGCGAGTCGTGCTGGATCTCCTCGAGGGTGATCGTCAACGTCTCGTCGGCCTTGTTGCGCACGGTCCAGAGGCTCTCCGGTCCCCCCGTCGCCCCGCCCGGCTCCTCGGTGAGCCAGCACGGCGGGCTCATCCAGTTCAGCGGCTTGTAGGCGCGGTCGTCGGCGTGGACGCTCACCGAGCCGTCCGCCTTGACCAGCAGCAGGCGGAGCGCACTGGGCAGGTGCGCGGTCAGCCGGCCCGCGTAGTCGACCGTGCAGCGGGCGATGACGAGACGCACGTCGTCGGCGAGGGCGTCAGTTCGAGGACGTCGAGCGGGAGAGCTCCTCGATGAAGGAGTCGACCGACTCCTTCTTCGCCTGGTCGGACTCCAGCTCCTGGCGCACGAGACGGCTCGCGAGATCGGTGGTGTGGCGGCCCAGCTCGGCCTTGAGCTCCCGCACCACCTGGGCGCGGGCGTTCCGGAGGGCCTCCTCGCCGCGGCGGCGCAGGCGCTCGACCTCCTGCTCGGCCTTCTCGCGCATCTCGTCGGCGATGCGCTGCGCGTCAGCGCGCGCGTCGTCCCGGATGCGGGCGGCGTCGTTCTGAGCGTTGTCGACGGCCTCGCGATAGGCGGCTTCGGCCTGCTCCAGGCGCTCGCGGGCCTTGCGCGCCTCCTCGATCTGCTGGGCGATCTCCTTCTCGCGCTTCTCCGTCATGCTCTTCAGCGGAGGGACCACGTATCGGTAGATCACGTAGATGACGATCAGGAACCCGACGATCTCAGCGATGATGGTGCTGACCATGTGCTCTGCCGTGCTCCCGTTCCGCGGTGACCGGTATCGCCCTGCTCGCGGCGCAGCGTAGCAAGGGACGCGTTCGCCCGGGCGGCGGAGCCGACGGTCCCGCTCCCCCGGTCAGGGAGCCGGCTCAACGCGCTCGGCCGGCCCGGCCGGCGAGGTCGCCGACGACGGGTCCTGCCTCGGCGACGGCCGGGGGCGGGAGACGATGATCTGGGCGATGCCGACGACGAGGACGCCGATGGTCAGCAACCGCTCGATGGGCGGCAGCGGGTAGACGTAGCCGTAGACCTGGGTGGCGACCGCGAAGAGCTGCGCGCCGAGCGGGAGGGCGATCGCGGGCCAGCCGGTGATCTCCCGCGAGGGTCGGGGACCCGAGGGCAGCCGGGTCGAGCCGACGGCCATCGCGAGGGCGCCCGCACTCCACAGGAAGTCGTAGGGCCCCTCGTGGGACACCGCGACGGTGGCCGAGACGCTGTACGCGGCGTCGGCCACGGTCAGGCAGACCAGGCCGGCCCCGACCCACGGCCAGCTCCCGCCGAACCGCCACGACATCAGGGGCAGCGTGCCGAGCAGCGCCCCGAGGAGCAGGACGTCCCCGAGGGGGTAGGCGACGGTGACGGCCTGGCCGAGGGCGTCGATCGGCGAGTTCTCGAGCACGGGGACGATCGCGAGCGCGACGCCGGGCGTGGCCACGATGAGGACCACGACGAAGCCGTCGAGCCATCGGTGCCAGGGGATGTCGAGCACCCGCGCCCGCACCATGAGCACGAGACCCGCCATGAACAGCGGATAGGTGGCCAGGTAGAGCACGTCCGTCGGGTTCGGGGTCGGCACGTCCGCGTCGGTGGCGTAGAGCGCGCCCCAGGTGATCTCGGCGAGCGCGAAGAGCAGGAGTGCGGCCGCGAAGCACCACCACGCGGCGCGGGCCGGTCCCGGACGGCGGCGCACCGCGCCCCGCGCGCAGATCGCGCTCGCGGCGAGGATGAGCGAGGAGTGGAGCCAGTCGTCGATGACGGGCAGGTCGGGCGCGTGGTTGCCGGCCACGATCTCGTGGACGGCCTCCACCAGCAGCCCGGCGAGGAGCACCACGACGACGGCGCGCCCGGCGACGGGCCGGCCGGCGAGCTCACGCAGCCGCGCCACGCGACGGGTGTGGGACACGGGCCGCCTCCCCGGGGCCGACGCCCGAACGTACCGCCGGTGACGACGCCGGGTCACCGCCATCCATCGGCGTACACATATCACCGGATCGAGTGACAACTGTCCGGTAGCAGATCTACGCGCTGTGCCGATCTCCCGGTGTGCGACGGTGCGCTCCCTCGTCGCGAGCGAGCGCCCGGTCGAGGTGCTCGTCGTGGACGACGGCAGCACCGACGGCACCGCGGACATCGTCGAGGCGCTGCACCTGCCGAACGTGCGGGTGCTCCGCCAGGCCAACGGTGGCAAGCGCAGCGCGCTCAACGCCGGCATCGCCCACGCCCGCCACGAGCTCATCGTCATGATCGACGGCGACACGGTGTTCGAGCCGGCGACCATCGGGCGGCTCGTGCGGCCCTTCGCAGACCCGTCGGTCGGCGCGGTCGCGGGCAACGCCAAGGTCGCGAGCCGCCGCGGGCTGATCTCGCGCTGGCAGCACATCGAGTACGTGATGGGCTTCAACGTCGACCGCCGGGTCTACGACGTCCTGCGCTGCATGCCGACCATCCCCGGCGCGATCGGGGCGTTCCGGCGCTCGGTGCTGCTCGAGGTCGGCGGCGTCAGCCACGACACCCTGGCCGAGGACACCGACCTGACCATGGCGATCTGCCGGACCGGGTGGCGCGTGGTCTACGAGGACTCCGCGCGGGCCTGGACGGAGGCCCCGGGGACGCTCCCCCAGCTGTGGCGGCAGCGGTATCGGTGGAGCTACGGCACGATGCAGGCGATGTGGAAGCACCGCCTGGCGGTGCTCGACCGGGGACCCTCGGGCCGGTTCGGCCGCCTCGGGCTCGCCCACCTCGCGGTGTTCCAGATCCTGCTGCCGCTGCTGGCCCCGCTGGTGGACATCTTCCTGGTCTACGGGCTGATCTTCCTGAACCCGGTGACGACGCTGCTGCTGTGGGCGGCCGTCCTGGCGGTCCAGGTGCTCGCCGCGGTCGTGGCGTTCCGCCTGGAGCGCGAGCCGCTGCGCGTGCTGTGGCTGCTGCCCCTGCAGCAGGTGGTGTACCGGCAGCTGATGTACGCAGTGCTCATCCGCTCCGCGGTCACGGCGCTCGGCGGCATCCGGCTCGGGTGGCAGAAGCTGCGCCGGGTGGGAGGCCTGGAGTCGCTGCTGGCCCCGCCGCGCGACGGGCGCGCGGTGCCCGCCGCCACGGGTCCCGACCCCGTGGAGGGGCCCCGGCATGATCGGGGGCGTGGACACGCTCTCGAGCCGGCAGGTGTACGTGAACCCGTGGATGACCGTCCGTGAGGACACCTTCCGGCGTCCCGACGGCGGCGAGGGCATCTACGGGGTCGTCGACAAGCCGCACTACGCGCTCGTCATCGCCCTCGACGGCTCCGGGCCCGCGGCGCGGATGATGCTCGTCGAGCAGTTCCGCTACCCCACCGGGCATCGGAGCTGGGAGTTCCCGCAGGGCACCGCGCCGGAGCGGGCGGAGATGGAGCCGACGGCGCTCGCGGAGCGGGAGCTGCGGGAGGAGACCGGCCTGCGGGCCGGGCGGTGGACCTCGCTGGGTCTCCTCGACGTCGCCCCCGGCCTGTCCTCGCAGCGCGGGCGCGCCTTCCTCGCGACCGATCTCGCCGAGGGCGAGCCCGAGCGGGAGGAGACCGAGGCGGACATGCGCTCCGCGTGGGTCACCCGGGCGGAGTTCGAGGACATGGTGCGCGCGAGCGAGGTCACCGACGCCCAGTCGATCGCGGCCTACGCCCTGCTCATGCTCGGCGGCTTCTAGGGGGCCGGAAGATCGGTACCGCCGGTTCCGCCGCGGCGCGGGGAGACTGGAGGCATGCCGCTCGTGCGTCTCGGTCCGCTGGCCGTCCCCACGCCCGCCGAGGTCCTCGGGTGGACCGCCGCCGTGGCCGAGGTCGGTGCCGCGCTGCCCGGCCGCGTCGACGCGCTGCTCGACGAGGTCGCCGGGCTGCTCACCACCCTCGGCCGGGTCGCGGACCGGGTGGACGGCCTCGTCGACCGGGCCGAGGGCATCGTCGGCGACATCGAGGGCGTGATCGTCGAGGCGCGGGGGATCACGACGGGGGCCGCGTCGGTCGTCGACGAGGCCCGCGGGATCACCGGCGGCGCCTCGGAGGTCGTCGAGTCGGCCCGCTCCATCACCACCGGAGCCGACGGCGTCGTCACCGAGGCCCGCGCCATCACCCGGGGCGCGTCCGCCGTGGTCGACGAGGCGGGCACCATCACCAAGGGCGCCCGGTCGGTCGTCGACGAGGCCGGGACCATCACGGCCGGCGCCTCGTCCGTGGTCGAGGACGCCCGCGGGATCACGGCGGGCGCGTCGTCCGTGGTCGAGGACGCCCGCGGGATCACCCGGGGCGCCTCCGAGGTCGTCGACTCGGCGCGGACGATCACGGGCGGCGCCGACGAGGTGATGACCTCGGCCTCGACCACGAGCCGGCACGCCCAGGAGCTGCTCGACCTCTACCGCCCGATGCTCGAGCGGGCGGCGCCGCTGACGCAGAAGTTCGTCGACGACCTCGCGCCCGAGGAGATCGACGCCGCGATCAAGCTCGTGGACGAGCTCCCCGCCCTCGCACACCACCTCAGCGAGGACATCCTGCCGATCCTCGAGACCCTCGACCGCGTCGGGCCGGACCTCTCCGAACTGCTCGACGTCACCAAGGACCTGCGCCGGGCCATCGACGGCATCCCCGGCTTCTCGTTCCTCAAGCGCCGCGGCGATGCCAAGGCCGACGACCAGTAGGTGCGCTGCGCGCTCGTGAGCACCGGCAGGCCCAGATAGGCGCAGACCGCCCCGACGGTGTCGGCGAGGATCAACGCGACCAGGTCAGCGTGATCAGGAGCCACGACACCCAGCCTGCCCACACCCACCGTCGGGACGCCATGACCTCCGAGGTCAGGCCGGGGCCTGCTCGCGCTCGAGCCCGTGCACCTCGCGGATCACGTCGACGAACGCGCCCATGATCCCGGTGAGCGAGTACGACTTCGGCGTCACCACCCGCTGCACCCCGAGCCGCTGCAGCTGCTCGGCGTCCTTCGGCGGGATGATGCCGCCGACGACGACCGGGATGTCGGAGGCGTCTGCGCGCGCCAGCCCGTCGAGCACCGCCGGCACCACCTCGAGGTGGGAGCCGGAGAGCACCGAGAGCCCGACGACGTGCACGCCCTCCTGCACCGCGGCCGCCACGATCTCGGCCGGGGTGAGCCGAATCCCCTGGTAGATGACCTCGAACCCGGCGTCGCGGGCGCGCACGGCGATCTGCTCGGCGCCGTTGGAGTGCCCGTCGAGGCCCGGCTTGCCGACCAGCATCCGCAGCGCAGGCACCCCGAGCTCCTCGGCGGTCCGGCGGACCCGCTCGCGCACCTGCTCGAGGTCGCTGGGCTCGCCGTCGGCGCTCTCCGAGCCGGGCGCGACCGACCCCGACGACGACGCCGCGGTCACCCCGGTGGGCGCGCGGTAGGAGCCGAAGACGTCGCGCAGCGCGCCGGCCCACTCCCCCGTCGTGACCCCCGCGCGGGCGCACTGCAGCGTCGTGTCCATGAGGTTCTCGCTGGTGCCCGCGGCCTCGGTGAGCCGCCCGAGGGCGTCCTTCACCGCCTCCTGGTCGCGGTCGGCCCGCCACGCCGCGACGGCCTCGCGGGCCTGCTCCTCGACCTCCTTGTCGACGACGAAGATCGCCTCGGCGCCCTCGGCCTGCAGCGGGCTGGGCTCGGTGGAGGTGAACTTGTTGACCCCGACGACGACGTCCTCGCCCGACTCCAGCCGCATCCGCCGCGCGGCGAGCGAGGAGACCAGCTGCGACTTCATGTAGCCCGAGTCGACCGCCTCGACCGCGCCGCCCATCCCGGCGACCTTGTCGATCTCGGCGCGGGCGCCCTCGACGATCGAGTCCGTCTTGGCCTCCATCACGTGCGAGCCGGCGAAGACGTCGTCGTAGTCGAGCAGGTCCGTCTCGTAGGCGAGGACCTGCTGCATGCGCAGCGCCCACTGCTGGTCCCAGGGCCGCGGCAGGCCGAGGGCCTCGTTCCACGCCGGGAGCTGGACGGCGCGGGCGCGGGCGTCCTTGGAGAGGGTCACCGCGAGCATCTCCAGCACGATGCGCTGGACGTTGTTCTCCGGCTGCGCCTCGGTCAGACCCAGCGAGTTGACCTGGACGCCGTAGCGGAAGCGGCGCATCTTTGGGTCGGTGACACCGTAGCGCTCCTGGCAGAGCTCGTCCCACAGCTGCGCGAAGGCGCGCAGCTTGGCGATCTCCTCGATGACGTGCAGGCCCGCGTTGACGAAGAACGAGATGCGCCCGACGACCGTGCCGAAGTCCTCCTCGGGCACCTGCCCGGAGTCGCGGACGGCGTCGAGGACCGCGATCGCCGTCGAGATCGTGTAGGCGACCTCCTGCGTCGGCGTCGCCCCGGCCTCCTGCAGGTGGTAGCTGCAGATGTTGATCGGGTTCCACTTGGGGACGTTGGAGACCGTCCAGGCGATCATGTCGGTGATCAGCCGGACGCTCGGCGCAGGCGGGAACGCGTAGGTGCCGCGCGAGAGGTACTCCTTGACGATGTCGTTCTGAGTGGTGCCCGACAGCTTCGCCCGGACGGCGTCGACGTCCTCGCCCGCGGCCTGGGCCTGCTCGTCGGCCACCGTGACGTAGAGCGCGAGCAGCCACATGGCCGTCGCGTTGATCGTCATCGAGGTGTTGGCCTCGTTCAGCGGGATGCCGTCGAAGAGGGCCCGCATGTCCCCGATGTGGGACACCGGGACGCCGACCTTGCCGACCTCGCCGCGCGCGAGCTCGTCGTCGGGGTCGTACCCGGTCTGCGTCGGCAGGTCGAAGGCGACCGAGAGGCCCGTCTGGCCCTTGGAGAGGTTGCGCCGGTAGAGCTCGTTGGACGCCTTCGCCGACGAGTGGCCGGCGTAGGTCCGCATGACCCAGGGGCGGTCACGCGAGTCGTCGGTGGGGTAGGGCATGGGTTCGAGCACCTCCGCGCAGAAGCCGGACCCCGGGAGGTTACCGGCGGGTCGCCGCGGGACCCATCCGTCCTGGCCATGCTGCTTTTCACAGGATCGGTCAGGATGGGGTCATGGTGGGGTCGGTGGGCGAGATCTTCACGGCGATCGCCGTGGTGATCCTGCTCGCCGGCATCCTGCGCTACACCTTCGGTACCGGCCCGAAGGGCGCCGTGCCGAGCGACGACGGCGACGTCGGGCTGCTCGAGACGGTCGCGACGGTGCCGACCCGCGAGGCCGCCGAGGTGCTGGCGGCACGCCTGGCCCGGGAGAAGGTGCGGGCCACGATCGCCCACGACGAGGCCGGCTGGAACCTGCTGGTCTTCCCGCGGGACGTGGACGACGCGAAGGTGGCACTCCGTGCCTCGTGAGCACTTTCCGGGGTCATAACCCCGGACAGTGCTCACGAGCGCGGAGCGCACCTACCGTTGCGGCGGGGCGTGCACCCGGGCGACGTCACCGCCGAGCGCGACGAGGTTCTCGACGAAGCCCGGGTAGCCGCGGTCGATGTGGGCGACGTCCCACACCTCGGTCTCGCCGTCGGCCACCAGACCGGCCAGCACGAGACCCGCCCCGGCCCGGATGTCCGAGGCCCACACCGGGGCCGACGAGAGCCGCTCCACCCCGCGCACCACGGCGTGGTGACCGTCGGTCCGCGCGTCCGCGCCCAGGCGGACCATCTCCTCGACGAAGCGGAACCGCCCCTCGAACACGTTCTCGGTGATCATCGAGGTGCCGTCGGAGATCGCCGAGAGCGCGATGGCCATCGGCTGCAGGTCGGTCGCGAAGCCGGGGTAGGGCAGCGTCACCCAGTCCACCGAGCGGGGCCGTCCGCCGCCGCGCACCCGGAACGCGGGGATCTGGCTGCTCGCCTCCGGCGCGGGGGCCACCACCTCGGTGCTCGCGCCGGCCTGCGTCAGCTTGTCGAGCACCAGGTCGAGGTGGTGCGGGTCCACCCCGCGTACCGTGACGTCGCCCCCGGTCATCACCGCCGCGAACGCCCAGGTGGCGCCGACGATGCGGTCGCCGATGACGCGGTGAGTGCTCGGGGTCAGCTCCGCCCCGCCGTGGACCGTGAGCGTCGAGGTGCCGCCGCCGGAGATCTTCGCACCCATCTCCTGGAGCATCCGGACCAGGTCGACGATCTCCGGCTCGCGCGCGGCGTTGTCGATGACCGTGGTGCCCTCGGCGAACACCGAGGCCATGAGGATGTTCTCGGTGGCGCCGACCGACGGGAAGTCCAGCCAGATCTGGGCGCCGCGCAGCGCCACCCCGGGCCCGTCGGCCTCCGCCACGACACACCCGTGCGAGATCTCCGACCGCGCGCCGAGCAGCCGCAGCCCGGCCTGGTGCATGTCGAGAGGCCGCGACCCGATCGCGTCGCCCCCGGGCAGCGGCACCACGGCCCGCCGGCAGCGCGCCACCAGCGGGCCCAGCACGCACACCGAGGCGCGCAGCCGGGACACCGAGCGGTAGTCGGCCTCGGGGTTCAGCTGGGCGGGCACGTCGATGACGACGACGTCGCCGTCCACCGAGACCTCGCACCCGAGGCTGCGCAGCACGTCGCCCATGAGCGGCACGTCGAGGATG
Organism: Actinomycetospora sp.; assembly: GCF_036497585.1. Classification (GTDB taxonomy): domain Bacteria; phylum Actinomycetota; class Actinomycetes; order Mycobacteriales; family Pseudonocardiaceae; genus Actinomycetospora. The sequence goes on from NZ_DASXJD010000072.1 coordinate 12,926, forward strand.
CGGGGGCAGTTCGTGATGGTCGTCCGGCCCTCGGCCAGCAGCGCGGCCGCCATCAGCTTGAGCACACTGTTCTTGGCGCCGACGACGTCGACGGCGCCCTGCAGGGGCCCCGCCGCGCGGACGGCGAAGTGCTCGTTCACGCTCGGCGACGCTACCGGCCGGGCTCGCGCCCCCTGACCCCGGCCGTCCCGGCGTAGCCGCCGGTCAGTCCTTCCGGGCCTCGGGCCCGCCGGGGACCCACAGCACGTCGCCCCCGGGGTTCGCCACCCGCCCGAGGATGAACAGCAGGTCCGAGAGCCGGTTGAGGTAGCGCGCCGGCAGCACGCTCGTGCGCTCCGGGTCGGCCTCGACCACCGCCCAGGTGGCCCGCTCCGCGCGGCGGGTGACCACCCGCGCGACGTGCAGGTACGCCGCACCCGGCGTCCCACCCGGCAGGATGAACGAGGCGAGCTTCTCGAGCTCCTCGTTGAACTCGTCGCACCACCCCTCGAGGCGCTCCACCTGCGCCTCGGTGACCCGCAACGGCGGGTACTCCGGGTCCTCGACGATCGGCGTGGCGAGGTCCGCCCCGACGTCGAACAGGTCGTTCTGGATCTGCTGCAGCGGCGCGACGAGGCGTTCGGGCAGGTTCCCGACGGCGAGGGCCACGCCGATGGCGGCGTTGGCCTCCTCGGAGTCGGCGTACGCGTCGAGGCGGGGGTGCGTCTTGGGCACCCGGGAGAAGTCGGAGAGACCGGTCGTCCCGTCGTCACCGGTGCGCGTGTAGATACGGGTCAGGTGAACGGCCACCGCGTCAGTCTAGGGGCGCGCCGACCGGGCACCGCCCGGTTCCGACCGAAGGTGCCCTTCGCTCGATACGGGGCGTCAGCTGGCCTGGCGGTACCCCGTGGAGCGGCCGGGCGGGATCGACTCCAACCACGAGGAGAAGCCGGTGAGGACGTCGGCGCCCATCGCCAGCTCGTAGGTACCACCGGGCGTGCGACATCGGAGCACCGTGGCGCCCGGCACGTGGAGCTCGGTGGGGCGCGGCGGCCGGCGGTCGACGATCTCGACGTCGATCCGGTCGAGGGTGACGTTCGGGCCGGAGCGCAGCCCGCTGACCCGGTACCAGCGGAACTGGTCGCCGCGGTAGCGGGCGATCCCGGAGTGCCAGCCGCTCTCGTCCTCGCTCGCGGTGGGTGTCCCGGAATCAGCCGACGACGCGGTCGGGGCCCGCCGCAGCGCGACGTCCACGCCGCCGCGCCGCAGCTGCTGGATCCGGCGCAGTGCGACCAGGGCGAGCAGGAGCAGGACCGCCGCCACCACGACGAGCACGATCTCCACGACCACACCGGAGATCGTCATCCCCGTCGCGCCATCGCCGGTCGGTCCTGCACGTGCCCCTGGTCCACCCGCTACTCGGAGCCCTGGCCCGCGGCGGCGAGCCGGGCCTCGGCGCGGGCCTTGGTCGCCCGCCCCTCGGCGTCGTCGTCGCTGGCGGAGTCCCGCTCCTGCTGCGCGGCGGAGACGTCGATCTCGTCGCCCAGCTCCGCCTCCTCTGCTAGGATGGTCAGCTTCTCGCCGTCCATCGAGAGGAAGCCGCCGAAGACGGCGGCCCGGACGGACTCACCGCCCTCGCTCGGGTCGATCCGGACCATGCCCGCGTCGGTGAGCTGGGCGATGAGCGGCTCGTGACGGGGCAGGATGCCGATCTCGCCGACGCTCGTGCGCGCGAAGACGAACTCGGCGGTGCCGGACCACACCTTCCGCTCCACCGCCACGAGGTCGACCTGCATCTCGGCCACTGGAGGCCGTCCTTTCGTCGAACGGGACCCGGGCGGGGCACGCGCACGCGCCCCGCCCGGGACGTGACCGGATCAGTCGTTGTACTGCTTCTGCTTCTCCTCGACGTCCTCGAGGCCACCAGCCATGGTGAACGCCTGCTCGGCGTAGTCGTCGTACTCACCCTTGGCGATCTTGTCGAACGCCTCGACGGTGTCCTTGACGTCGACGAACGAGCCCGGCTCGCCGGTGAACTGCTCGGCGGCGTACATGTTCTGCCCGAGGAAGCGCTCGATGCGGCGCGCCCGCGCCACGGTGAGCTTGTCCTCCTCGGAGAGCTCGTCGATGCCGAGGATCGCGATGATGTCCTGCAGGTCGTTGTACTTCTGCAGGATCCGGATGACCTCGCGCGCGACGCGGTAGTGCTCGTCGCCGACGTACTGGGGGTCCAGGATCGTCGAGGTGGAGGTCAGCGGGTCCACCGCCGGGAAGATGCCCTTGGCGAACACGTTCCGGGAGAGCTCCGTGGTCGCGTCGAGGTGGGCGAACGTGGTGGCCGGCGCCGGGTCGGTGTAGTCGTCGGCGGGCACGTAGATCGCCTGCATCGAGGTGATCGACCGGCCCTTGGTCGAGGTGATGCGCTCCTGGAGCTCACCCATCTCGTCCGCGAGCGTGGGCTGGTAGCCCACCGCCGAGGGCATGCGGCCCAGGAGGGTGGAGACCTCCTGGCCGGCCTGCGTGAACCGGAAGATGTTGTCGATGAAGAGCAGCACGTCGACGCCGACCTCGTCGCGGAAGTACTCCGCCATGGTCAGGCCCGACAGGCCGACCCGCATGCGGGTGCCCGGCGGCTCGTCCATCTGACCGAACACCAGGGCGGTGTCCTTGAGGACGTCCGCCTCGGTGAGCTCGGTGATGAGGTCGTTGCCCTCACGGGTGCGCTCCCCGACGCCGGCGAACACCGAGGTGCCGCCGAAGTTGCGGGCGATGCGCTGGATCATCTCCTGGATGAGCACCGTCTTGCCCACACCCGCGCCGCCGAACAGGCCGATCTTGCCGCCCTGCACGTACGGAGTGAGCAGATCGACGACCTTGAGGCCGGTCACCAGCATC
>NZ_DASXJD010000073.1:0-13528 GCF_036497585.1 Actinomycetospora sp.
TCGTGAGCACTTTCGGTGGCTATAGCCACCGAAAGTGCTCACGAGGGCTCCGCCCACCTACACCGTCGCGGCGACGATCCCGAGCTGGGTCAGCAGGTCGACCTGGTCGAAGTAGAGGACGAAGTCGCGCATCCGGTCCCCGGCGAACTCGCAGACGTTCACGAAGGGCACGCTGACCCGTCGGCCCGTAGGCGTCAGGTCACCGCCCGGGGCGTGCAGCGTCTCGGTGTGGGTGCCCTCGAAGACGGCTTCGAGGACCCCGCTCGTGCCGCCGTCGACGATCCGCAGCGTGCGACACCGGTTGTCGGGGAAGGATTCCTGCCACAGCCGGTAGAAGGTCGTCACGATCTCCGGTCCGGACCCGCGCAACCCGCCCGGTCCGGCCAGCGTCGCGTCGTCCGTGAACAGCGCCGACCAGCCTGCCTGGTCCTTCGCGTTCCACAGCTCGAGGTGTCGTTCGATCAGTTCGCGCCCGTTCATCCGGCCTCTCCCCGTCCGAGCGCCGGTCCCGGTCGACCGGCGACGTGGGCGGGCGAGTGTCGGGTCGTCGGGTCACCGCCGGGTGGAGGGTCCGCGACGCTTCGGTCCCGACGAGGACGGTGGCCACGCCGGGTCGTCGGGTCGCCACCCGCCGTCCACGAGCGCGCGACGAACCTGCGTGGTCCACTCCACAGTGACGGTGGAGATGGATCCCGTCTGCCGCGCCTACATCCACCTCGCTTCGGTGGGCCGCGGAGCACGCGGCCGAGCTGGGCGTCGACCCCGGCCGGCTCGCGATCATGGGTGACAGCGCCGGCGGAGGGATGGCGGCCGCCGTCGCGCTGATGGCCCGGGACCGGGGCGGGCCCGCGCTGGCGTCGCAGATCCTCGTCTTCCCGATGCTCGAGGACCCCACCACGACGCCCGGCCCGGAGATCGCGCCGGTCGCCATGTGGACCACCGACGACAACATCACCGGGTGGGGCTGCGTGCTCGGCCCGGCCGCCGGCGGGCCGGACGTCCCGAGCTACGCGGCACCGTCCCGGTCCACCGACCTGAGCGGTCTGCCGCCGGCCTTCATCGACGTCGGGCAGCTCGCCCTCTTCCGGGACGAGGACCTCGACTACGCCGCCCGTCTGCAGCGCGTCGAACTGCAGCTCTACCCGGGTATCCCGCGCGCGTTCGAGGTCTTCGCGCCCGACGCCGTCGTCAGCGGACGGGCCGTGGCGGCCCGGAGGAGGGCGTTGCGACCTACCTACCGCAGCGGCGTGTCCACCCCCCGGGCCAGGACCCGGACGTCGGTGCCCGCCGGGGACAGCGAGTCGAACAGCCCGTAGTGCAGGTCGGGGTTCGCGAGCACGGCCTCGTGGATCGGCACTGCGATCGGCGGCGCCACGGCCCGCAGGTAGTCCACCGCCTCCGAGACCTTCAGCCACGGCGCCCCCGTGGGCAGCAGCAGGACGTCGACGCCAGGAGGCGCCGGGACGTACGCGTCGCCCGGGTGCATCACGGTGCCGCCCTCGGCGCGCAGCACGTAGCCGTTGTTGGCGATCACCGGGATGTCGGGGTGGATCGTGGCGTGCTCGCCCCGCTCGGCGCCGACGACCTCCACCCGGGTCCCGCCCACGGTGAACTCGTCGCCGGGCTCGTGGCGGGTGTGCGGGATGCCGCGCTCGGTGAGCACGTCCGAGGTGCCCGGGTCGACGACCAGCTCGGCGTCGGGGTTCTGCTCGAGCAGGGCCGGGAGCCGGTCGACGTCGAGGTGGTCGACGTGCTGGTGGGTGACGAGGATCGCGTCGAGCCCCTCGAGGGTCTGCCAGCCGTCGGAGAACGCTCCCGGGTCGAGCAGGATCCGGGCGGCGCCGGTGTCGACGACCAGGCAGGCGTGTCCGAGGTGGACGAGTTCGGTGGCGCTCATGGTCTGCGCTCTTCCCCGTCGGGCGCGTGACCCAACCCGGTAGCGTGGAGCACGTGGCACGCGTGATCGTCGACGTCCTGCCGAAAGCCGAGATCCTCGACCCCCAGGGCCAGGCCGTGGCCCGCGCGATGGCGCGGCTGGGTGTCACCGGCGTGGCCGACGTCCGTCAGGGCAAGCACTTCGTCCTCGAGGTCGACGACGACGTGCCCGACGCCGAGCTCGAGCGGATCGCGGGGACGCTGCTGGCGAACCCGGTGATGGAGGAGTGGGTCGTGCGACGGGAGTCGTCGGTGGCCGACGGGGCGCAGGCGTGAGCGCGCGCGTCGGGGTCATCACCTTCCCGGGCACGCTCGACGACGTCGACGCGGCGCGGGCCGTGCGGTACGCGGGCGGCGAGGCGGTGTCGCTGTGGCACCGGGACACCGACCTGCAGGGCGTCGACGCGGTCGTCGTGCCCGGCGGTTTCTCCTACGGGGACTACCTGCGCGCCGGCGCGATCGCCGCGCGCTCCCCGGTGATGGGGCCGGTGGTGGAGGCGGCCCACCGCGGGCTGCCGGTCCTCGGGATCTGCAACGGCTTCCAGATCCTCTGCGAGGCGGGGCTGCTGCCCGGGGCGCTGGTCCGCAACTCCGGGCTGCGCTTCATCTGCCGCGAGATCCGGCTGCGGGTGGAGAACACCGGCACGGCGTGGACCGCGGACTTCACCGACGGCGCGGAGATCACGGTCCCGCTGAAGTCCGGCGAGGGCCGCTTCGTCGCCGACGACGAGACCCTGGCGCGCCTCGAGGGCGAGGGCCAGGTGGTGTTCCGCTACGCCGAGCCGGCACCGAACGGCGCGCTGCGCGACATCGCGGGGGTGAGCTCCGAGGACGGCCGCGTGGTCGGTCTGATGCCCCACCCGGAGCACGCGATCGACGCGCTGACCGGCCCGAGCACCGACGGGCTCGGGCTGTTCACCTCGGTGCTCGCCCGCCTCACGGCAGCAGCGTGACCCGCAGCTCCCACAGGTCGGCGTAGAGCATCAGCATCCGGCCGCCGAGGTGCAGGACCAGGCCGCGCATCTCGTCGGGCCGCTCCACGTGCCCCACCACGCGGTCGACGTCCTCCAGTGCGTCGCCCACCACCTCGTCGAACGGCGACTCGCCACCGGCGTCCGTCCCGTCGTCCCCCTCGGGCGCCGGGGCGGGCAGTACCGGCACGATGGTGTCTCCCCGGGCACCCGGCGCCACGGCCAGGACGATCGGCCCCGACGGTCCGTCGAAGACGAGCTCGAGCATCCCCTGGGAGCGGTCGACGTACGGCGCGACGCTCGCCGGCACCCGGCCCGCGAGCTCCAGCCGGTGACGGCGGACCTCGACGAGCTCGCGGTCGAGCACGCGGGACAGCGCGGACAGGGGGTCGGGGCGCGTGGGCCCGGAGGCGTCCCCGGCGGGCGAGGAGCCGGCCGCGGGTGCGGAGCCGCCTGCCGGCCCGGGGCCGACCCACTGTGCGCGGACGGAAGCTGCGGTCATGGCGTCATCATGGATGCGGGGTCCGACAGTCACCGGGATTCGCCGACACGCCACGCGGGAGACTCGCCGAGACGTCGTAGCCGCACCGCGAACGGCCACCCGATCGATCGACACGTGCAGTGAGTGAGGTGTGCGGTCGGTGACAGGCGACGAGTGACGTTCCGAACACCACCCGTCAGCCGATCGGGGTGTTTGGAGCGCGCTCGTCGTGGGGAGAGCGACGCGGACCGCTGCCGCTCGCGCGCGTGCGTAGGGTCGATGCCGTGACCGCGCAGGCCGCCCCCGTCGGAACCCCCCAGCCCGCCGAGCCCGCTGACACCGTCGAGACCGCCGCCGCCACGCCGGTGCGCGAGCAGCCCTATGCCGCCCTCGGCCTGCGCGACGAGGAGTACGCGCGCATCCGCGAGATCCTCGGCCGTCGCCCCACCGACGCCGAGCTCGCCATGTACTCGGTGATGTGGTCCGAGCACTGCTCCTACAAGTCGAGCAAGGTCCACCTGCGCCGTTTCGGCGAGACGACGACCGACGAGATGCGCCGCCACCTGCTCGCCGGCATCGGCGAGAACGCCGGGGTCGTCGACGTCGGCGACGGCTGGGCGGTCACCTTCAAGATCGAGTCCCACAACCACCCCTCGTACGTCGAGCCGCACCAGGGCGCGGCCACCGGGGTCGGCGGGATCGTGCGCGACATCATGGCGATGGGCGCGCGCCCCGTCGCCGTCATGGATGGGCTGCGGGTCGGCCCGCTCGACGCCCCCGACACCGCCCGTGTCCTGCCCGGCGTCGTCTCCGGGGTCGGCTTCTACGGCAACTGCCTCGGGCTGCCGAACCTCGGCGGCGAGGTCGTCTTCGACCCCACCTACGCCGGCAACCCGCTGGTCAACGCCCTCTGCGTCGGGGTGCTGCGATCCGAGGACCTGCACCTGGCCTTCGCCTCCGGCGTCGGCAACAAGATCGTGCTGTTCGGGGCGCGCACCGGGCTCGACGGCATCGGCGGGGTGTCGGTGCTCGCCTCCGAGACCTTCACCGGGTCCGCGGGCGGGGGCGGACACAAGAAGCTCCCCAGCGTCCAGGTCGGCGACCCGTTCGCCGAGAAGGTCCTCATCGAGTGCTGCCTCGAGCTCTACCGCGCGGGCCTCGTCGTCGGGATCCAGGACCTCGGCGGCGCCGGGCTCTCGTGCGCCACCAGCGAGCTCGCGAGCGCGGGCGACGGCGGCATGACGATCGACCTCGACACCGTGCCGCTGCGGGCCAGGGACATGACGCCCGCGGAGATCCTCTCCTCGGAGTCCCAGGAGCGGATGTGCGCGGTCGTGACCCCGGAGAACGTCGACGCCTTCATGGCCGTCTGCGAGCGCTGGGACGTCACCGCGACGGTCATCGGCGAGGTCACCGACGGCGAGCACCTCCGCATCACTGCCGGCGGCGAGACCGTCGTCGACGTCCCGCCGCGCACCGTGGCGCACGACGGGCCCGTCTACCACCGGCCCCTGGCCCGCCCGGAGCGCCAGGACGCACTGCAGGCCGACACGACGGCGGGCCTGGCCCGCCCGGCCACCCCGTCCGAGCTCGCGGAGACGATCGCCCGGCTCGCCGCGTCGCCCCAGCTCGCGTCCCGGGCGTGGGTCACCGACCAGTACGACCGCTACGTCCGCGGCAACACCACCGCCGCCACCCCCACCGACGCCGGGGTGCTGCGCCTCGACGACACCGGCGACCGGGGCATCGCGCTCTCCGTCGACTGCAACGCCCGGTTCTGCCTGCTCGACCCCCGCGAGGGGGCCCGGCTCGCCCTCGCCGAGGCGGTCCGCAACGTCGCGGCCACCGGCGCGCGCCCCGTCGCGGTGAGCGACTGCCTGAACTTCGGCTCCCCCGAGGACCCGGGCGTGATGTGGCAGTTCGCCGAGGCGGTCGAGGGCCTCGCGGAGGGCTGCGCCCAGCTCGGCGTCCCGGTGACCGGCGGCAATGTCAGCTTCTACAACCAGACCGGCACGACGGCGATCCTCCCGACCCCGGTCGTCGGTGTCCTGGGCCTCGTCGAGGACGTCCACCGGGCGGTCCCGTCCGGGTTCGGGCCCGACGGCGACGCGGTGTGGCTGCTCGGTGGGACCCGCGACGAGCTCGACGGCTCGGCCTGGGCCGGCGTCGTGCACGACCACCTCGGCGGCCGGCCGCCGGCGTGCGACCTCGGCGCCGAGGCCCGCCTCGTCGACGTCATGGCGCGGGGCGCGGCCGCGGGGCTCTTCTCCGGGGCGCACGACGTCTCCGACGGCGGGCTCGCGCAGGCGCTCGTGGAGGCCGCGGTCGTGTCCGGGCGCGGCGCGTCGGTCACGCCGCCCCCCGGGGAGGGCGCCCTCGACCCGGCCGCGCTGCTGTTCTCCGAGTCGGCGGCCCGCATGGTGGTGACGGTGCCGGTCTCGGCCGAGGCGGACCTCGCCCGGCTGTGCGCCGAGCTCGGTCAGCCCGCGGCGCGGCTCGGCGTCGTCGGAGGCGAGGACCTCGCGATCGAGGGCGTCGACCCGCTGGGCGTGGCCGAGCTGGCGACGCTCTCGGCGGCGACCCTCCCGGCAGTGCTCGACGCCTGAGCGGGCCGCGCCCCCCGACGCCAGCAACGGCACGATCCTGGCGTTCGACGTCAGGACGGCGCCGTTCACTCATCGGGCCCCGGCGCCCCCCGACGCCAGCAACGGCACGTTCCTCGCGTCCGACGTCAGGACGGCGCCGTTCACCCATCCCGAGGCGGCCCGGGACCTCAGTTGCCCAGCGCCGCCGTGAACGCCCGCGCCATGCGCCGATAGCCCAAGGTGTTCGGGTGCGCGAGGTCCGGGCCGCACTCCCAGGGGATCAGCCCGTGGGTCGCCGCCTCGACGCCCGCGAGCCGCAGCCCCGGGTGCGCCGCCACCACCTCGCGGGCCACCGCGGACAGCCGGGCGCCCGCGGCCCGGGTCCGGCCGTACTTGAGGTCGGGCACGTCCCCCACCAGCGACCCGGTGGGAAGCGCCGCGCACAACTGGGTGAGCAGCCGGCGGAACTCCTCCGGGTCGGTGCCGCCGGAGGCGTCGTTGGTGCCCACCTCGAGCGCGACGAGCGTGCCGGGCTCGCCGCGCAGCGCCGCCTCGGGCACCTGCGGCAGCTGGTCGGCGAGCACGTCCGCCGCCCCGGCCCCCACGACGCCGAGGCAGAGGACCCGCACCCGGCGCCCGGTCCGGGCCTCCATCGTGTCCGCCAGCCGGCCCGCCCAGGACCGTTCGGGGTGGACCGAGCCCATGCCCTGCGCGAGCGAGTCCCCGAGCGCGACCAGCAGGACGTCGCCGGGGGAACGGCCACGGCGGCGCCAGTACGCGGCGTGGTCGGCCTCCATCGTCATCGCGGCCGACAGCCCGCGGGCCCACACCGCGAGGACCGTCACCACCAGCACCCCGAGGGCCCGTCGCAGCACGCCGTCAGCAAAGCAGCACCGCGTCCCACCACCGGCGGGCGGGCCGGGGAGCGCCTAGATTCGGGGGCCGTGACCGCCCGCCGCGCCCCCCGGCCCGACGAGGTGCGCAGCGCCCTGGCCGCCGTCGCCGCCTGGGTGGACGCGCGCCCCGACGGCCCGGTCCCCGACGCCGCCGTGCCCGAGCCGCCCCGCGCGACACGGGCCGCGGCCGTGCGCACCTCGCTCGCCGCGCTCGAGCACGTCGCCCCGGGGCGCAGCGTCGAGGTGCGGGTGCCGCCGTTCGGAGCGGTGCACTGCGTCGAGGGGCCGCGCCACACCCGGGGCACGCCCCCCAACGTGGTGGAGACCGACCCCCGGACGTGGTGCGCCCTCGCGCTGGGCCGGACCGACTTCGACACGGCCGTGGCCGCGGGGACGGTCCGCGCCTCGGGGCACCGTGCCCCGCGGGTCGGGCACTGGCTGCCCCTCGTCGACGCCGACGGGGCGTACCCCGACGACGGCCCCGCGTCGGCGCCCGGCAGCATCGGGGATCCGGCGTGGTGATCCGGGCCGGGACGGTCCCGGGTTCGGCCGAGACCGCTCCCACTCGTCGGGGTCGGTCGTATGCTCGCCGTGACCGGGGGGAAGGTGGTCCAGTGACGCGACCCGCGTGGGCTCCGCAGGACGTCGACATCGACCGACCGAGCGCGGCGCGCGTCTACGACTACTACCTCGGCGGCAGCCACAACTTCGCGGTCGATCGGGAGATGGCGCGCCAGGCCATCGAGGACTGGCCCGACCTGCCGCGGGTCATGCAGGCCAACCGCGCCTTCATGCGGCGCGCGGTGCGCCACTGCGCGGCCGCGGGCATCGACCAGTTCCTCGACGTCGGGTCGGGCATCCCCACCGTCGGCAACGTCCACGAGGTCGCGCAGGCGACCACCCCCGGGGCGCGGGTGGTCTACGTGGACATCGACCCGGTCGCCGTGGCGCACGCCCGCGCCCTGCTCGATGACGACCCGCAGACCGGCGTCGTCCACGCCGACTTCCTCGACGTGGACGCGGTGCTCGAGGACCCGATCACCCGCTCGGTGCTCGATCTCGACCGTCCGGTCGCGCTGCTCGTCGTCGCCCTGCTGCACTTCGTCGGCGACGAGCGCCGGCCCGCCGAGGCCCTCGCGCGCTACCGCGACGCCCTGGCGCCCGGCAGCCACCTGGTGCTCAGCCACGCGTCGGCGGACATCATGCCGCCGGAGCGCGCCGACGACCACGTGGCGCTCTACCGCCGCACCGCCACCCCGATGTCGATGCGACCCCACCACGAGGTGGTCGACTTCTTCGAGGGCTTCACGCTGCTCGACCCGGGCGTCGTCGGCATCCCCTACTGGCGTCCCGACGGCGCCGTCCCCGCCGGGGCCGAGCGCAACCCGGGCTACGCGGGCGTCGGTCGCCGTGACTGAGCCGACGCGCACCGGGGCGTCGCGGTCGCCGTCGCCAGGGGACGACGGGTGTCCGCACGAGGACGCCGTCCACGCGCTCGCCCGGGACTGGGCGGCGGAGGTGGAGGGCACCAGCTACGTCCCCATGGGCTCCGACGAGCTCGTCGAGTACCTCACCGAGATCAGCACCGACCTCGTGACGGCGCTGCGGGTGCACCCCGCGGACACCGGGGTGGGCCAGGAGGCGGGCCGGCGCCTCGTCGCCGCCCACTTCACCGGACCCTCGACGCTCGAGCGCACGATCGTCCTGCTCTCGGCCCGCCTGCCCGAGCTGCTCGGGGACGACGTCCGCGACGACGTCGTGGTGCTGGTCGGGGCGCTGGCCGCGGGCTACGCGACGACGCTCCGCGACCGCACGCTCGACGAGCAGGAGGCGATCCGCCGCGCGGTGATCGTGGCGCGCAACCAGACCGAGCAGGCGCTGCACGCGAGCGAGGCCCGGTTCCGGGCGATGTTCTACGAGGCCGCGATCGGCATCGGGCTCGGTGACCTGGAGGGGCGGATCCTCGAGGTCAACCCGGCCATGACGCTCATGTTCGGCTACACCGCGCAGGAGATGCGCCGCCGCTCGGTCGGGGAGCTCGCGCACCCGGACGACCTGCCGTCGGTCTGGGTGCACTACGAGCGGCTGCTCGCCGGCGAGCTGGACAACTTCCGCGTCGAGAAGCGGTTCTACCGCAAGGACGGCGAGGAGATCATCGGCAACCTCACGCTCTCGCTGGTGCGCGACGAGCACGGTAGCCCCGCCTACCAGTTCGCGATGCTCGAGGACGTCACCGAACGGCACATGCTCCAGTCTCACCTGGAGTACCAGGCCTACCACGACACCCTGACGACGCTGCCGAACCGCGCCCTGTTCTCCGCCCGGATCGAGCGCATCTTCGACAGCACCCCCGCCCACTCGGCGCGCCGCATCGGGATCTGCTTCCTCGACCTCGACGGGTTCAAGGCGATCAACGACAGCCTCGGCCACGAGGTCGGCGACCTCATGCTCCAGGCGGTCGCGTCGCGGCTCGCCGAGCAGGCCGACGACGGCGAGCTGGTCGCGCGGATGGGCGGCGACGAGTTCGTCGTCCTCGTCGAGAACTCCCGGGGCGTGGCGCAGCTGGTGGCGCTGGCCGAGCGCATCCTCGACGCGCTGGGCCGCCCGCTCGTGCTCGCCGGGCAGGAGCTCCTGGTCACCGCGAGCATCGGCATCGTCGAGCGGCCCGTCGTCGACGGCGACACCTCCGACCTGATGCGCGCCGCGGACATCACGCTCTACTCCGCGAAGGCCGACGGCCGCGGCCGCTGGGCGCTGCACGACCCGAGCCGCGACGAGGCCGAGATCACCCGCTTCGCGCTCTCGGCGGCCATGCCCACCGCCATCGAGCGCGACGAGTTCTTCGCGCTCTACCAGCCGCTGGTGGGCATGGACGACCACGGCATGCGCGGCGTCGAGGCGCTCGTGCGCTGGCACCACCCGAAGCTGGGCGTGCTCGGCCCGAGCCGGTTCATCGGCCTGGCCGAGGAGACCGGGGCGATCGTCGCGCTCGGGCACTGGGTGCTGATCCGGGCCTGCCGTGACGCGCGCCGCTGGTACGACGAGTTCGGGGACGCGGCGCCGTTCGTCTCGGTGAACGTCGCGCCGCGCCAGCTGCACGAGCCGAACCTGCTGGGCGACGTCGAGGCGGTCCTGGCCGAGACCGGGCTGCCCCCGCACCTGCTGCAGATCGAATTGACCGAGCGTGCTCTCACCAGCGACGAGGGCGCGCCGCTCAAGGCCCTCGACGGGCTGCGCGCGCTCGGCGTGCGGATCGCCATCGACGACTTCGGCACCGGCTACTCGAACCTGTCCTACCTGCGCAAGCTCCCGGTCGACGTCATCAAGCTCGACGGATCCTTCGGCGAGGGCCTGCGCGAGGCCGACGTGTCCGACCTGGTCGACGAGCGCATCGTCGGGACCCTCGTCGACCTCGGCCACGCCCTCGGCATGACGGTGTGCGCGGAGGGCGTCGAGACCGCGGCCCAGGCCGCGCGGCTGCGCCGGCTCGGGTGCGACGAGGGCCAGGGCTGGCACTTCGCCGCGGCGCTGCCCCGCGAGGACATCGGGGACGTGCTGCGCGACCCGGCAGGACCGTCCTGGCCGGGTCCCGCGCCCGACGCGGCGACCGGTCCGTCCGTTCCCTGACGACCTCCTGCCGATCGGCGACCACGACGCCGCGGGAGTCACGGCCGTGACCCGCGACCCCGGCGGGCCGCGCACGTACCCTGGGGGCGGCCTCACCCCCGTCTCGAGGAGCCTCGGTGGTCGCAGCCGGTCCCGGTCCGGAGCCGTCCCGTCTATCCACCCCACCAGCCCCCTCGCCGGCCGAGTCCCCGGCCGACGACGTCCCGCACGAGGAGTGCGGGGTCTTCGGGGTCTGGGCGCCCGGCGAGGACGTGTCGAAGCTCACCTACTTCGGGCTCTTCGCGCTCCAGCACCGCGGCCAGGAGGCCGCGGGCATCGCGGTGTCCAACGGGCGCCAGATCGTGGTGTTCAAGGACCTCGGCCTCGTGAGCCAGGTCTTCGACGAGCAGACCCTCACCTCGCTGCGCGGCCACCTCGCCGTCGGGCACACCCGGTACTCGACGACCGGTTCGCCGACCTGGGAGAACGCCCAGCCGACCTTCCGGACGACGCCGGCGGGCACCGGGATCGCGCTGGGCCACAACGGCAACCTCGTCAACACCGCCGAGCTGGTGGGGCGCAAGCTCCCCGACGGCGTCCCCGACGGCCGGGCCCGGATGGCGGCCACCACCGACTCCGACGTCGTCACCGGGCTGCTCGCCGAGTCCGCCGCCGACCTCGGGGTGGAGGAGGCCGCGCTGCGCCTGCTGCCCGACCTGCGCGGCGCGTTCAGCCTCGCCTTCTGCGACGAGACCACGCTCTACGCCGCCCGCGACCGGCACGGCGTGCGCCCGCTCGTGCTGGGCCGCCTCGACCGCGGCTGGGTGGTGGCCTCGGAGACCGCCGCGCTCGACATCGTCGGGGCGTCCTTCGTCCGCGAGGTCGAGCCCGGGGAGCTGCTGGCGATCGACGCCGACGGCCTGCGGTCCTCCCGCTTCGCCGCCCCGGAGCCCAAGGGCTGCGTCTTCGAGTACGTCTACCTGGCCCGCCCCGACACCTCGATCGCGGGGCGCGGGGTGCACTCCGCCCGCGTCGAGATCGGGCGGCGGCTCGCCGCCGAGCACCCCGCCGAGGCGGACCTGGTCATCCCGGTCCCGGAGTCGGGCACGCCCGCCGCGGTCGGGTACGCGGAGGCCTCCGGCATCCCCTACGGCATGGGGCTGGTCAAGAACGCCTACGTCGGGCGCACCTTCATCCAGCCCTCGCAGACCATCCGGCAGCTCGGCATCCGGCTGAAGCTCAACCCGCTGCGCGAGGTCATCCGGGGCAAGCGCCTCGTCGTGGTGGACGACTCCATCGTCCGCGGCAACACCCAGCGCTCCCTGGTCCGCATGCTGCGCGAGGCGGGCGCCGTCGAGGTGCACGTCCGGATCGCGAGCCCGCCGGTGCGCTGGCCCTGCTTCTACGGCATCGACTTCGCCTCGCGGGCGGAGCTGGTGGCCAACGGTCTGGACAACGAGGGCATCCGTCGCTCGGTCGGCGCCGACAGCCTCGGCTACATCTCCTCCGAGGGCCTCGTCGCGGCCACCGAGCAGCCCCGCTCGCGGCTGTGCACCGCCTGCTTCTCCGGCGAGTACCCGATCCCGCTGCCCGACGAGGCGCTGGTCGGCAAGCACGTGCTCGAGGACGTCACCGGCACGCCGTGCGGGGACTCGGGGAACGTCGTCCACGAGGCGACCGGCACCCGGTCCGGTGTCCCCGTGCCGGTGAACGCGGCGGCCGTCCCCTCGGACGGGTCGAGCTCCGCTGCGCTGCGTCTCCCGGCCCACCGCTCGAGCCCCGGCTACGGCGCCGAGGACGCCCTGTCGCGCCCGTGACCGGCCTCGACGCGCACGTCGGCGGCGCGGGCTCCGGGGCGTCGAGCTACGCGGCCGCCGGGGTCGACGTGGCGGCCGGGGAACGGGCGGTCGAACGCATCAAGCCGCTCGCGGCCTCGACCTCCCGCCCCGAGGTGATGGGCGGGATCGGGGGTTTCGCGGGCCTGTTCGCGCTGCGGACCTCGAAGTACACCGAGCCGCTGCTGGCCGCCTCGACCGACGGCGTCGGCACCAAGATCGCGGTCGCGCAGGCGGCCGACAAGCACGACACCGTCGGGCTCGACCTCGTCGCGATGGTGGTCGACGACCTCGTGGTGTGCGGCGCCGAGCCGCTGTTCCTGCAGGACTACCTGGCGATCGGCCGGCTCGACCCGGCGAAGGTCGAGCAGATCGTGTCCGGGATCGCCGAGGGCTGCCGGATCGCCGGGTGCGCCCTGCTCGGTGGGGAGACCGCGGAGCACCCCGGGGTCATGGAGCCGCACCACTACGACCTCTCGGCCACCGGGGTCGGCGTCGTCGAGGCCGACGCGGTGCTCGGACCCGAGCGCGTGCGCGTCGGGGACCAGGTCGTCGCCCTCGCGGCGTCGGGCCTGCACTCCAACGGCTACTCGCTGGCCCGCCGGGTGCTGCTCGAGATCGGCCGGATGTCGCTCGACGGGCACGTCGAGGAGTTCGGCCACACCCTCGGGGAGGAGCTGCTGCGCCCCACGCGGATCTACGCCCGGGACTGCCTCGCGCTCGCGGCGGAGACCGACGTGCGCACGTTCGCCCACGTCACGGGGGGTGGGCTGGCCGCGAACCTGGCCCGGGTGCTGCCCCGCGGCCTGCGCGCCGACCTCGACCGCACCACGTGGACCCCGGCGCCGGTGTTCAAGCTGATCGCCGGGCGGGGCCGGGTGGAGCGCGCCGAGATGGAGGCGACGTTCAACATGGGCGTCGGGATGGTGGCGATCCTGCCGCCCGAGGACGTCGACCGGGCCCTCGCGGTGCTGACCGCGAAGCACGTGCCGGCGTGGGTGCTCGGCGAGATCCGGCACGCCGACGACGGCGCCGGTTCGTCGGGCGAGGCCGTCCTGCACGGGGATCATCCCCGCTTCTAGCGATCCTTGGTCGCTAGGACTTTGGCAGTTGGGCAGAGTTCGGCACAGGTCTACGGTTGTCGCTGCCCGCTCCAGCTACTGCAGACATGGGTCTGACCAGCCACTTTGAGTGGCACGGCCGGCCACCCTGGTGGCCG
>NZ_DASXJD010000074.1:0-2851 GCF_036497585.1 Actinomycetospora sp.
CCTCGGTGTGGCGATGCTGCTGGTGTTCCTCGCCGCGGTCGTGGTCGTCCGCTCCCGCCCGGTGGTGCTCACCGCGGTGGTCACCGTGCTGCTCGGCGTGGCATCGCTCGGGACGTCGGTGGCGATCCTCGACCGCGACACCGGTGTTCCGCTGCCCTGGCGGTACCTCGTCGACCTGCCGCTGGTCGGTCAGGCGGAGGCAGGCCGGCTGGCGCCGTTCGTGGCGCTCGGGGTGGTGACCGTGTGGGCCCTGGCGCTCGAGCACCTCACCCGCCCCGGAGCGGGCCGGTGGCGCCGGGCCGGGCGCGCGGTCGTGGTGGTCCTCGTGCTCGCGGCGGCGGTCACCTGGGTGCCGGTGGACGACCAGCGCACGGCCAGCGCCGACGTGCCCGGCTTCTTCACCTCGGGAGCGCCGGGGCTGGGCCCGGTGGCCGCCGACGGTGGCCCACCGATCGTCGAGATGGTGCCGCGACCCTCACAGGCCTGGCAGGGAGGCGGCGACCCGCTGCGTTGGCAGGCCCTCGCCGGTTTCTCCTACCGGCAGACCGGCGGCTACTTCATCGGCGGCAGCGCGTCCGAGCCGGTGCTCTACGAGGGCGCTGTCGGTGCGTTCCAGCGAGGCATCGCCGACGGCGGGCGGGGCGACGTGGCCGCGGCCCGGACCGATCTGGCGGCCCGACGGGTGACCGCGATCGTCGTCGTGCCCGCGGTGCTGCGCGACCCCGACGCCTCGCTGGGCTGGGCACGCGCCGTGGGCGGTGACCTCGGACGTTACGAGAACGGGGTCTGGATCGTCCCGATCTGTCCAGGGATTCGTTGCGGGGCGTGACTCGATCGATCCCGTCGGGCGATACCGTGGTCGCACGGATGAGCACGGCCGGCAATGGTCGTCCGACGAGGACCACGGGAGGCGCGACCATCGCTCGCAGGGACTCGCCCGTCGAGAACGACCTGGTCATCGTCCTGACCTACTACGCGCCCTACGTGTCGGGCTTGACCAACGTGGCCCGTGATGTCGCCGAGGGCCTCGCCGCGCGGGGCTGGCGGGTGTGTGTGGTGGCCAGCAAGCACGAACCGTCGCTCCCCACCAACGAGACCCTCAACGGCGTGCGGATCGTGCGCGCACCGGTCCTCGCGAAGGTCGGCAAGGGGACCATCGGCGTCAACCTGACGCGGATGGCCCTCCGGGAGATGCGTCGCTCGCGGGTGGCGAACCTCCACCTGCCGCTGATCGAGGCCGGCCTGCTCACCGCGCTCGCCCCGATCCCCGTCGTCTCCACCTACCACTGCGACGTCAGCCTGCCACCGGGCATGGTCAACGTGGCCCAGCGCGAGGCGGTCGACCGGTCCAGCCGCTCCGGGATGCGCCGCTCGGCGGCGACGGTCGTGACCAGCGAGGACTATGCCCGGCGGAGCCGGTTGTGGCCGGTGATCGCACCGAACATGGTGGCGATCCCGCCGCCCTGCGTCCCGGTGACGGAGGGTGCGCCGACCTACCGTCGCGGCGAGGGGTTCCACGTGGGCTTCCTGGGCCGGATCGTCGAGGAGAAGGGTGTCGAGCACCTCGTCGATGCCTTCCTCGCCCTCGACGACCCCGACGCCCGCCTGCTGATCGGTGGGGAGCACTCGGGGATCGCGGGAGGCAGCGTCGTGGAGCGGGTGCGGGCCCACGCCGGCAACGACGACCGGATCGACCTGCTGGGGTTCGTCCCCGACCAGCGCCTCGCCGACTTCTACTCCTCGATCGACGCCTTCGCCCTGCCGTCGGTCAACGCGTTCGAGGCGTTCGGGATCGTGCAGGTCGTCGGCATGCTGGCGGGGGTTCCGGCCCTCGTCAGTGACCTGCCCGGGGTGCGGTTGCCGGTCCAGCGGACCGGGTTCGGCACGATCGTCCCCGCGGCCGACGTGCCGGCGTTGCGTGACGGGCTGGCACGGCTGCGCGACGCCCCGCCCGACCCGGCCGCCGGTCGCGACGCCGCGGCCGAGGCGTTCAGCGTCGAGTCCGTGCTCGACGCCTACGAGGCGGTCTTCACCAAGGCCGCCGGCTGACATCGACACTGCTGGAGAACCGCCCGTGACCACCGACCGTGACGCCTCCTCCGACATCGCCGACGTCTCCCGCACCTGGACGAAGCTCGGTGGCGACGACCCGATGTGGGCCGTGCTCACGGACAGGAACAAGCGCCGGAAGGACTCCGGTGCGTGGAGCCCGGAGGACTTCCTGGCCACCGGCGTCGACGAGATCACCACGGTGATGGCCCGGCTCGGCGAGCTCGGCCTCGAGGTCGGGCGGGCGCGTGCCCTGGACTTCGGCTGCGGCGCGGGCCGGCTCTCCCACGGCCTGGCCTCGGTCGGGTTCTCCGAGGTCCTCGGCTGCGACATCTCGCCGACGATGCTCGACAAGGCACGGGAGATCGTTCCCGACGACGCGTGCCGGTTCGTCCAGGTGACCGGGACCGACCTGGCCGCGGTGGAGACGGACTCGGTGGATCTCGTCTACTCCTGCCGGGTGCTGCAGCACATGCCGCCTGCCCTCGCGCACGGGTACATCCGGGAGTTCTGGCGCGTGGCCCGGCCGGGCGCGGTCGTCGTCTTCCAGATGCCGACCCGGCCCGCGTCCTCGGTGGCGGGCCGGGTGCTCGCCGCCCTGCCGGTGCCGGTGGCGCGGGTGCTGCGGCGCGGCATGGAGATGCACGGGACCCCGGAGCCCGACGTGCAGCGGTTGGTGGAATCGCTGGGGGCGCGGATGGTCACGGCCGACCCGGACACCAGCGCCGGTTCCCGGTGGGACGGCCGTCTCTACGTGACGACCTCGGCCTGACCTGGAGAGACGTCTGATCGGGTGACCTCT
>NZ_DASXJD010000075.1:0-12375 GCF_036497585.1 Actinomycetospora sp.
CCGTGACCACGCCGGGAGCGCGCGAGGCGCGCCCACCGCCGCCCGAGACAGCGCCGCAGGGCGGGTCGAGTGCCCTCCCCGCCCTGCGGCGTGACAGACCTCCCCGCGGGCCGGGAGCCCCGAACCCCGGCCCGCGGCGGAACCCAGCTCCGCGGACCTCGCCGCCGGTCAGACCGGCAGCCGCGCCAGCACCGCCGTGACCACCGCGACCGCGCCGTCCTTGTCCAGCGGGTCGTTCCCGTTGCCGCACTTCGGTGACTGCACGCAGGACGGACACCCCGA
This sequence comes from Actinomycetospora sp., assembly GCF_036497585.1. GTDB lineage: Bacteria > Actinomycetota > Actinomycetes > Mycobacteriales > Pseudonocardiaceae > Actinomycetospora. The sequence goes on from NZ_DASXJD010000075.1 coordinate 283, forward strand.
CGGGCACTCGCACCCCGCGATCGCGTCCCGCGTCGCCGCGAGCCAGGTCCGCATCGCCTCGTGCCCGCGGTCGGCGAACCCCGCGCCGCCGGGGTGCCCGTCGTGGACGAAGACCGTCGGGCGGTCGGTGTCGGGGTGCAGCGCCGTCGAGACCCCGCCGATGTCCCAGCGGTCGCAGGTGGCGACGAGCGGCATCAGCCCGATCGCGGCGTGCTCCGCCGCGTGCAGCGAGCCCGGCACCCGCGCCGGCACGATCCCGGCGCCGTCGAGCAGCGTCTCCGAGAGCGTGTACCAGACCGCCCGGGTGGCGAGGGTCCGCGCCGGCAGGTCGAGCGGCACCTGCTCGACCACCTGGCCCGACGGCATCCGCCGCAGGTAGCCCACGACCTGCTCGGTCACCTCGACCGTGCCCAGGCAGACCTGAAGCTCCGGGCCGTCCACGGTCGCCGCGCCGAAGGACTCGCAGTGCTCGGTGCGGACCACCTCGATGTCGGTGACCGACCGGGACTGCGTCGTCCACTCCGGCTCCTCGGCGTGGACGTGGGCCAGCCCCTCGTCGAGGTCGAGCGAGTCGACGACGTAGCTCTCGCCCTGGTGCAGGTGCACCGCCCCCTCGTGGACGGTCGACGGGGCCGCCCCCGGATCGACGGTCCCGAGCATGCGCCCGGTGCCCGACTCCACGATCACCACCTGGTCGCCGCCCGACCCGCGGATGTCCACCCCCCCGTGCGGGCGCTTGGTGGGCAGCGCCCAGAACCACCCGCCGCGCCGCCGACGCACCAGCCCCTCGGCGAGGAGCTCGTCCAGCGCGCCGCGGGCCGGCTCACCGCCGAACACGTCGTCGACGTCGGCGGCGGTCAGCGGCATCTCCGCCGCGGCGCACGCCAGGTGCGGCGCGAGCACGTAGGGATTGGTCGGGTCGAGCACGGTGCGCTCCAGCGGCGCGCCGAGCACGGCCTGCGGGTGATGGACGAGGTAGGTGTCCAGCGGGTCGTCCCGGGCGACCAGCAGCACCAGCGCGTCGTCCCCGGAGCGCCCGGCCCGGCCGGCCTGCTGCCAGAACGAGGCCCGCGTGCCGGGGAAGCCCGCGACCACCACCGCGTCGAGCCCGGCCACGTCGATCCCGAGTTCCAGCGCGTTCGTGGTCGCGACCCCGCGCAGCGCGCCGCTCATCAGCGCCGCCTCGAGCTGGCGGCGCTCCTCCGGGAGGAACCCGGCCCGGTAGGCCGCCACCCGGCGGGCGAGCTCCGGGTCGACCTCCGCGAGCACCCGCCGCGCTCCCAGCGCCGTCAGCTCCGCGCCCCGCCGGGAGCGCACGAACGCCAGCGACCGGGCGCCCTCCACCACGAGGTCGGCCAGGATCCGCGACGTCTCCGCGCCCGCCGAGCGCCGCACCGGGGCGCCGTTCTCCCCGGTGATCGCCTCGAGCAGCGGCGGCTCCCACAGCCCGACCGCGCGGCGCCCCCGCGGGGACGCGTCCTCGGTGACCTCCGCGACCTCGAGCCCGGTCAGCACCGACGTCGACACCCCCGGCTCCGACATCGTCGCCGACGCCAGCACGAACGTCGGGTGGGCGCCGTAGCGCGCGCAGATCCGTCGCAGGCGGCGCAGCAGCAGTGCCACGTGGGAGCCGAACACCCCGCGATAGGCGTGCGCCTCGTCGACGACGACGTAGCGCAGCCGCCGCAGGAACGTCGTCCAGCGGCCGTGCCGGGGCAGGATGCCGCGGTGGAGCATGTCCGGGTTGGTGAAGACCCAGCGTGCCGTGCGCCGGACCGCGTCGCGCTCGGCGATCGGGGTGTCGCCGTCATAGGACGAGGCGCGCAGCCCGGCCGGCTCGCCGGGGTCGAGGGCGCGGGCCGCCCGCAGCTGGTCCGCGCCGAGCGCCTTGGTGGGGGAGAGGTAGAGCGCGGTGGCGTTCGGGTCCGCGGAGAGCGCGGCGACGACGGGCAGCTGGTAGGCCAGCGACTTGCCCGACGCGGTCCCGGTGGACACGACGACGTGGCGCCCGGCCCAGGCGTGCTCCGCGGCCGCCGCCTGGTGCTCCCACGGGCCGGGGACCCCGCGGTCGTCGAGACGGGCACGCAGCTCGTCGGGCACCCAGCCCGGCCACGGCACCCGTCGTCCGGACCGGGCGGGCACCACCTCGGCGTGGGTGAGCGGGTCCTCGCCCTGCGGCGTGCCGGCCAGCACGCGGCGCAGCAGCTCGGTGCCGTGCCCGGGCTCGTCAGGCACCCGCGACGCCCGGGCGATCGCCCCGACGCCACCGGACCCGGCGTCGGCCGGCCCACCCGCCTCCCCTGCCACCGCCGCCTCCTCCCGAGCCCCGTCCGAGATTCGCACACCCGACCGACACCGACCGACACCGAGCCGCGGCCGGCGTCTCCCACGCGAAAGACGCACACGTCACAGCCCGGTCGGGAACCGGGCGGTCACGTGGTCGAGGCCACCCCCATACACTGCGTCCCCTGTCACCGCGCGCGGCTTGCGCGCAGTGACGATCACTGCGCGCCGGAGACGCCGCCAGAAGGCCTCCCGACGCCGTCGATCCGTTCCAACCGGGAGGCTGGATGCAAGCGTCCGTCCTCGCTCAAGGGGTCCAGTTCTCCTCGAGCGAATACGTCGTCGTGAGCGTGGTGGCGGTGATCGCCCTCATCGCCCTCGCCATCGGCGTCTTCCTGCGTCAGCAGGTGCTCCGCGCCGACGAGGGCACGCAGAACATGCGCGACATCGGCCGGGCGGTCCAGGAGGGCGCGAGCGCGTTCCTCCAGCGACAGTTCCGCACCCTCGCGCCGTTCATCGTCCTCGTGTTCCTCGTGCTGCTCGCGCTGCCCGCCGACAACTGGGGCGAGCGCATCGCGCGCTCGATCGCCTTCGTCTTCGGCGCGCTGTTCTCGATGAGCATCGGCGGCCTGGGCATGAACCTGGCCACGAAGGCGAACATCCGCGTCGCCGCGGCGTCGAACCGACCCGGTGGCCGCGACGAGGGCGCCCGGATCGCGTTCCGCACCGGCGGCGTCGTCGGCATGGCGACCGTCGGCCTGGGCCTGCTGGGCGCTTCGATCGTCGTCCTCATCTTCGTCGAGAACGCCCCGAAGGTCCTCGAGGGCTTCGGGCTGGGCGCCGCCCTGCTCGCCATGTTCATGCGTGTCGGCGGCGGCATCTTCACCAAGGCCGCCGACGTCGGCGCCGACCTCGTCGGCAAGGTCGAGCAGGGCATCCCCGAGGACGACCCGCGCAACGCCGCCACCATCGCCGACAACGTCGGCGACAACGTCGGTGACTGCGCCGGCATGGCCGCCGACCTGTTCGAGTCCTACGCGGTGATGCTCGTCGCCGCGCTGATCCTGGGCTCGGTCGCGTTCGGCACGCTCGGCCTGACCTACCCGCTGATCGTCCCGGCGATCGGCGTGCTGACCGCCATCGTCGGTGTGTTCATCACGAGGACCCGCGAGGGCGAGAACGCGCTCAAGGCGATCAACCGCAGCTTCTACATCTCGGCCGGGATCTCGCTGGTGCTGACGATCGTCGCGGCCTTCGTCTACCTGCCCACCAGCTTCACCCAGCTGCCGGGCGTCAACCAGGGCGCCGTCGGCGATCTCGTCGCGGCGGGCAACCCGGCGCTCATCGCCGCCATCGCGGTGGCGATCGGCATCGTGCTGGCGATCATCATCCTGACGCTGACCGGCTACTACACCGGCACCGAGGACAAGCCGGTCAAGGACGTCGGCATGTCGTCGCTCACCGGCGCCGCCACCGTCATCCTCGCCGGCATCTCGGTCGGGTTCGAGTCGGCCGTCTACACCGCAGTCGTCATCGCAGCCGCCGTCTACGGTGCGTTCCTGCTGTCCGGCTCGGTCATCGTCGCGCTGTTCGCGGTGGCCATGGCCGGCACCGGCCTGCTGACCACGGTCGGCGTCATCGTCGCCATGGACACCTTCGGCCCGGTGTCCGACAACGCACAGGGCATCGCCGAGATGTCCGGCGACGTCGAGGGTGCGGGCGCGGAGATTCTCACCGAGCTCGACGCGGTCGGGAACACGACGAAGGCCATCACCAAGGGCATCGCGATCGCCACGGCCGTCCTCGCCGCCACGGCGCTGTTCGGCTAGTACAACGACGCGATCCGGCAGGCCTACGGGTTGGTCGGCAGCCAGCTGACCAACGACATCTACAACATCACCAGCCCCAACACCCTGGTCGGTGTGGTGATCGGTGCGGCGGTCGTGTTCATGTTCTCCGGCCTCGCGATCAACGCGGTGTCGCGGGCGGCCGGCGCGGTCGTCTACGAGGTCCGCCGCCAGTTCAACTCGATCCCCGGGATCATGGAGTACAAGGCGGGCGGTCCGGCGGCCGGACGTCCGGAGTACGGCCGCGTCGTCGACCTCTGTACCCGTGACGCGCTCCGGGAACTGGCGACGCCGGGTCTGCTCGCGATCCTCGCGCCGATCGCCGTCGGCTTCGGCCTCGGCGTCGGCTCGCTCGCCGGCTACCTCGGCGGCGCGATCGCCACGGGCACGCTCATGGCGGTGTTCCTCGCGAACTCCGGCGGTGCCTGGGACAACGCGAAGAAGCTGGTCGAGGACGGCAACCACGGTGGCAAGGGGTCGGACGCCCACGAGGCGACGATCATCGGTGACACCGTGGGTGACCCGTTCAAGGACACCGCGGGCCCGTCGATCAACCCGCTGATCAAGGTCATGAACCTGGTCTCGGTGCTGATCGCCCCGGCCGTGGTCGCGCTGTCCATCGGCCCGAGTGCCAACCCGGCCATCCGCATCCCGATCGCGGTGGTCGCGTTCCTCGGCATCGCGGTGGCGGTCTACGTGTCCAAGCGGCGCTCGACCGCGATCGCGGACTCGAACACCGACGCCCCGACGCCGGCGTCCGTCTGAGTCCTCCGCTCGACCCGAAGGGCACTCCCGGTCCGTCCGGGGGTGCCCTTCGTGGCGTCCGGGTGCGCGCCTCGCCCGGCCTCACCCGCGAGTTCGAACGCATGTTCTACAGTGCGGCCGCGTGGGGCAGATGTCGTTCTACTCGGCGGACGCCCTGCCGCGCGCGGTCACCGATCTCGAGGGCGTGCTCTGCGCCGGCGGGGGGCTGACGCTGTTCGGGCGCGGGACGGCGGCCCGGCTCGCGATCGTGCTCGGCGCGCCGCCGTCGGTCCCCGAGGTCCCCGACGACGACGAAGCGGTGCCGGTTCCCGACGACGAGGCGGCGCCACCTTCCGAGCCGGCCCGTGATCAACGGGACCTCGTGGTCGTCGACGAATCTTCCCGGGAACCAGGCCGTCCCGATGGTCGTGGCGAGTGGGAGGAGGGCGTCGACGAGATCCCCGACGACGAGCTCCCCGTCCGCGACGACGGCGCCCCGGCGCCCGACGACGAGGCTCCCGAGCCCCCCGACCCCGTTTCCGAGCCGGAGCACCCCGCCGCGCCCACCCCCGCCGTCATCGCCCCCGACCCCGTCGTGGAATGGCGCGCCCACGCCCTGTGTTGCGCCTTCCGCGGGCGGGGCGTCCCCGCCGACGTGGAACGACTCCCTGACGGGCGGCCGATCGTGCGCAGCGCGTACCGCGCCGACCTGGTGCCGCTCGCCGCGGCGTGGCGCCGCCCGGACGGCACGCTCGAGGTCCCGACGGATCTCGAGCTCGACGGCCCCCGGTTACGGCTGTGGGTCCTGGCGGCAGGACGGCAGCGTGGGCGTGCTTACACTCTCGGTCTCGACCCGCACGCACGGGCCACCCACGAGCCACTGCTCACGGCGTGTCAGCGTGTGGGCCTCGGTGCCACCCTGGCCGGGGACGAGGACGAGCCCGTGGTCGCGATCGTCGGCGGGCGCCGACAGCGTCGTCTGGCCGAGCTCGTCGGAGGCCGCCCACAGACCATCGTGGACGGTGTGTGGCCGGGGTGACGGACATCGAACGATGCAGCAGCACGCCTGTGACCAGCATCGATCGGGTCGGCGGTCGAGGGTGGAGACGGGAACGACGGCGGTGGACGACACGTTCTCCATGGCAGGGACGTCGCCGTGAGGCACACTGGCGGCGAGCGGGGCACCCGACGACGGGCCTCCGCGAATTGACGAGACGAGGCATGACTGGTGGCAGCGGGAGAGGCAGCGGCCGGTTCCACGGGGTCGAGGACGACACGGAGCGCAACCACGACGACGCGCGGAGGCACCGCGACCGTCGACGAGACGTCGGAGCAGACCGCCCCGACGCAGCGCGCCCGGACGTCCGGATCCCGCAAGGGGAACGGCGCGAAGAGCTCCGGTGGCGGCCGGAAGAACGGCAACGGGACCGCGACCCCGGCCGGTGACGGGCACCGCCGGCTGGTGATCGTCGAGTCGCCCGCCAAGGCCCGCAAGATCGCCGACTACCTGGGCTCCTCCTACATCGTGGAGTCGAGCCGCGGGCACATCCGTGACCTCCCGCGCGGCGCCGCCGACGTGCCCGCCAAGTACAAGGGCGAGAGCTGGGCGCGCCTCGGCGTCGATGTCGACAACTCCTTCGAGCCGCTCTACATCGTCACGCCGGACAAGAAGTCGACGGTCACCGAGCTCAAGGACGCCCTCAAGGAGGTCGACGAGCTCTACCTCGCGACGGACGGCGACCGCGAGGGCGAGGCCATCGCCTGGCACCTGCTCGAGACGCTGAAGCCCAAGGTGCCGGTCCGGCGCATGGTGTTCCACGAGATCACCGAGTCCGCCATCCAGGCGGCCGCCGCGAACCCGCGCGACCTCGACCACGACCTCGTCGACGCGCAGGAGACCCGCCACATCCTCGACCGGCTCTACGGCTACGAGGTCAGCCCCGTGCTGTGGAAGAAGGTCATGCCGAAGCTCTCGGCGGGCCGCGTCCAGTCGGTGGCCACCCGCGTGATCGTCGAGCGCGAGCGCGAGCGGATGGCGTTCGTGACGGCGTCCTACTGGGGCATCGACGCGATCCTGCGCACCGCGAAGCAGCAGGGCGAGGGCAACACGCCGACCTTCAAGGCGGCCCTGACGGCCGTCGACGGGGCCCGCGTGGCCACCGGGCGCGACTTCGACTCCCGGGGGCAGCTGAAGTCCGACGAGGTCCGCCGGCTGGACGAGGCCGACGCCCGCCGCCTGGCGGAGGGCCTGGCGTCCAGCGAGTACACGGTCTCCTCCGTCGAGGAGAAGCCGTACACCCGCAAGCCCTACGCGCCGTTCATGACCTCGACCCTCCAGCAGGAGGGCGGCCGCAAGCTCCGGTTCTCGGCCGAGCGGACGATGCGCACCGCGCAGCGCCTCTACGAGAACGGCTACATCACCTACATGCGCACGGACTCCACGACGCTGTCGGAGACCGCGATCAACGCCGCGCGCACCCAGGCCCGCGACCTCTACGGGGACGAGAACGTCGCCGAGTCGCCGCGGCAGTACACCCGCAAGGTGAAGAACGCCCAGGAGGCCCACGAGGCCATCCGTCCCGCGGGCGACAGCTTCCGGACGCCGGGACAGGTCGCGAGCGAGCTCGCCGGCGACGAGTTCCGGCTCTACGAGTTGATCTGGCAGCGCACGATCGCCAGCCAGATGCGCGACGCCCGCGGCACGACGATGACCGTGCGCATCACCGGCACGGCCGCCACCGGTGAGGAGTGCACCTTCTCCGCCTCCGGCCGGACCATCACGTTCCCCGGGTTCCTGCGGGCCTACGTCGAGACCGTCGACGACCAGTCGGGCGGCGAGGCCGACGACGCCGAGAGCCGCCTCCCCCGCCTGGCCGAGGGCGACGCGCTCTCCGCCGACGAGCTGGACCCCTCGGGCCACCAGACCAGCCCGCCCGCCCGCTACACCGAGGCGAGCCTGGTCAAGACGCTCGAGGAGCGCGGGATCGGCCGCCCCTCGACGTACGCGTCGATCATCAACACCATCCAGGAGCGCGGGTACGTCTGGAAGAAGGGCACCGCGCTCGTGCCCAGCTGGATCGCGTTCGCGGTCGTCGGGCTCCTGGAGAAGCACTTCGAGCGGCTCGTCGACTACGACTTCACCGCCACTCTCGAGGACGAGCTCGACGCCATCGCGGCCGGCAACGCCCAACGCCAGACGTGGCTCTCGCACTTCTACTTCGGCGGGGACGACACCGCGACCAACGGCAACGCCTCCGGCGTCGAGGGCGCGATGACCCAGGCCGGCGGGCTGAAGAAGCTGGTCGGGGACAACCTCGAGGGCATCGACGCCCGCGAGGTCAACTCGCTGCGGATGTTCGCCGACGAGCATGGTCGCGACGTCGTCGTCCGCGTCGGCCGCTACGGGCCCTACCTCGAGCGGATGATCACCGAGGACGGCGAGGAGCGCAGCCAGCGGGCGAACCTCCCCGACGACGTCCCGCCCGACGAGCTCGACCTCGCGCTCGCCGAGCAGCTCTTCGCCACCCCGCAGGAGGGCCGCTCGCTGGGCACCGACCCGGAGTCGGGCCACGAGATCCTCGCCAAGGAGGGTCGCTTCGGGCCCTACGTCACCGAGGTGCTGCCGGAGGGGGCGAAGGAGAAGCCCCGCACCGGCTCGCTGTTCAAGTCGATGACGCTCGCCGAGATGACCCTGGACGACGCGCTCAAGCTGCTCTCGCTGCCGCGGGTCGTCGGCACCGACCCGGAGTCGGGCGTGGAGATCACCGCGCAGAACGGCCGGTACGGGCCGTACATCAAGAAGGACAAGGACTCCCGCTCGCTCGACAGCGAGGACAAGCTCTTCACGGTCACCCTCGAGGAGGCCCAGAAGATCTTCGCGCAGCCGAAGCAGCGCGGGCGGGCCGCCGCGAAGCCGCCGCTGAAGGAGCTCGGGAAGGACCCGGTCTCGGGCGAGCAGATGGTGGTCAAGGACGGCCGCTTCGGGCCCTACGTCACCGACGGCACGGGCTACAACGCCTCGCTGCGCAAGGGTGACGACGTCGAGACCCTGACCGACGAGCGCGCCGCCGAGCTGCTCGCCGAGAAGCGGGCGAAGGGCCCGGCGCCGAAGAAGGCGACCGCCCGGTCGTCGTCGAAGTCGCCCGCGTCCAAGTCGACGGCGTCCAAGTCCACCGCCTCGAAGTCGACCGCCTCGAAGTCGACGACGGCCAAGAAGGCGCCGGCCAAGAAGACGACGACCCGGACGTCGCCGACGACCTGACATGACGTGGCGGCCGCTAATGGCCGTCGTGCCCAACGCGATAGCCCGGACGATCGACTCCTGCGAGGCCGGCACGTCCGGCGGTACGCGCGCCGCCGAGGCGGCCGTGCTCGGCCAGCCGGTCCGGCTGACCGCGCAGCCGGGCGTCGACCTCGACCGCTACGGCCGCGAGCTGCTCTACGTGTCCTACGCGGGCGGAGACTTCGCCGAGATGATGGTCCGCGCCGACCACACCGCGCTCTACACCAAGGGCCACAACGACGCCTCGTCCGCCGTGCAGGCCCGGCTGCGGGCGCTGGACACGAACGGCCGGACCTGCGGCGCGCCGAGCACGGGCGGCACCACGACGACGCGCCGCCCGGCGGCCGCCGTCGGGACCCCGAAGCCGGCGCCGCGCCCCCGTCTCGCGGTCGCCGCCCCGGCCGCGCCGCCGGGGGCGAGCTACCCCAACTGCGCCGCGGCCCGGGCGGCCGGCGTCGCGCCGCTGCACCGCGGCGAGCCCGGCTACAGCGGCAAGCTGGACCGCGACGGCGACGGGGTCGCCTGCGAGTAGGTCCTCACTCCGAGGTGTAGGAGTAGCCGCCCGGCAGGTCGACGGTCTTCTTCTTCGTCCTGCTGTTCCAGGTGAACGGGCCGAGCTTGACGCTGTAGGACACCGTCTTCCCCTACTCCGAGCGCGAGACGTTGCGCCAGACCGGGAGCGGTCCCAGACGACGGTGCTTGCGGTAGTTGACGCCCACGGACGCTCCCTGCCCGTTCTCCTCGGGGCTCACGCCCGTCGCGCTGGCCGAGACCGCCCGATCGTGTGATGGTGGAGGGGTGGACGCATCAGGTCCGCGGCACTCCGACCCCCTCGCGGGAGCAGACGGGACCGCACCGCCCCCACCCGACACCGACCCGGCGTCGAGCCCACCCCGCCCCACCGACCTGCGGCTACCTCCCGTGACCGACGCCGAGGGCATCGCCGAGTGGATGGACGCCGACCGCGGGCGCAGCCTGCAGCCCTGGGCGCCGGAGCCGCGCGACGTGCCCCCGCCCCGCCCCGTGCCGGTCCAGCGACAGCGCCGCACGCTGCCGCCCGAGACCGTCGAGGTCCCATCGCAGGTGCGCGGCGGGCCGCCGGCCGACGAGCCGTCGTGGCGGCGCGAGCGTCGGGAGGAGGCGGAGTTCCGCGCGGAGTTCGGGGAGTGGCGCGCCGGCGCGGCGGGCCCGTCGTCTCGCGGCGGCCTCGGCGGGGTGCGCCTCGGGGCGCCGCTGCTCGTCCTCATCGCGGTCCTCGTCGCGATCGCGGCGCTTGCACTCCACCTCTGATCCGGCTGTCGGTGCCCTGGGGCATCATCGGGACCGTGAGCGTGTGGTCGCAGGTGGTCGGGCAGCCCGAGGCGGTCGCCGAGCTGCGCGTCGCCGTGGAGCACGCCGCCCGGGTCCGGTTCTCCACCGACGAGCCCGGTGACGACGCCGGGCGCGGCGGCGCCATGACCCACGCGTGGCTCTTCACCGGCCCGCCGGGGTCGGGCCGGTCCGTGGCCGCGCGCGCCTTCGCCGCGGCGCTGCAGTGCCCGCGCGGAGGCTGCGACGCGTGCCAGGTCTGCCGCACGGTGCTGGCCGGTACCCACGCCGACGTCCACGAGGTGGCCACCGAGGGGCTCTCGCTGGGTGTCAAGGAGATGCGCGCGGTCATCGAGCGGGCCGCCCGGATGCCGACCACGGCCCGCTGGCAGGTCGTGCTGATCGAGGATGCCGACCGGATGACCGAGCAGGCCTCCAACGCCGTGCTCAAGGCCGTCGAGGAGCCCAACGAGCGCACGGTGTTCCTGCTCTGCGCGCCGAGCGAACATCCCGACGACGTCAGCGTCACCATCCGTTCCCGCTGCCGCCCCCTGCGCCTGCGCACGCCGGTCACGTCGGCGATCGCGGAGGTGCTCGTCGAGCGGGACGGCATCGACGCCGGGACGGCCAGCTGGGCGGCCAGCGTCTGCGGCGGGCACATCGGGCGGGCCCGGCGGCTGGCGCGGGACGACGACGCCCGGAACCGCCGCGAGGCCGTGCTCGCCGTCCCCCGCTCGCTGCGCAGCGCGGCCGAGGTGTTCGTCGCCGCGGACGGCCTCGTCGGCGCCGCCGACGCGGAGGTCACGGCGCTCACCGGGGAACGGGACGAGGCCGAGCGCGAGGAGCTGGCCGTCTCGATGGGGGCGGGCGGCTCCGGGAAGGGCGTCGCCCAGGCCCAGCGCGCCGCCAAGGCCGCCGAGAAGGACCTCGTCGCCAAGCAGAAGCAGCGCGCCACCCGCACCCGCCGGGACGCGCTGGATCGCGCCCTCGTCGACCTCGCCGGCTACTACCGCGACGTCCTCGTGCGCGGGTTCGGCGCGGAGGTCACCGCGACCCACCCGGACCGCGCCCGCGAGGTCGAGTCGGCGGCCCGCGACGCCTCACCCGAGGCCGCGCTCCGGCGGCTGGAGGCGATCCTCGCGTGCCGCGAGGCCCTCGAGGCGAACGTGAAGCCGCAGATCGCGGTCGAGGCGATGGTGACGGCTCTCCGCGAGGGTTGAGCGGTCTGCACGAATCCGGCCCCCTGCGGGGTCCGTGGCGGCTAGCCTGCTCGGGGTGAGCTCGCCCGTCCCGCCGCCGGGGCTCTACACGCAGCCGCCGGTGGGCGTCCCGCCCGCCCTCGCCGACCGGCCGGTCGAGGCCGCGGACCCCGCCGTGCTCGCCAACGGTCAGGTGATCCCACGCCAGGTCGTCGCGGCGCCCGCCGGTGGTGGAGCGTTCACCGTCGACCTCGACCGCGCACCCCAGGTGATCCGGGACCTGCAGAACGCCCGGCAGGAACTCGTGACGCTCAAGCAGGACGTCCTGCGGCTCGGCCGCGTCGACCCGTCCTCGGGCGATCAGGTCAGCAAGGACGCGGCAGCCGTGCTCGGTGCTGTCGCGGTGGGGGGATCAGGGTCGTTGCTCGAG
>NZ_DASXJD010000076.1:0-21548 GCF_036497585.1 Actinomycetospora sp.
ACCGAGACCACGGCCGGCATCGCCTTCAACGCCGGCGCCGAGTACCTGGAGGCGCCGGACGCCGTCGGCCGGCCGGTGCCCAGCGCGGACGTGCGGGTCGTCGACCCCGACACCGGCGCCGACCTCGGCGAGGGGGTCGTCGGCGAGCTGTGGTTCCGCGGTCCCAACGTGGTGCGCGGGTACTGGAACGCCCCGGAGGCGACGGCGGCCGCATTCGTCGACGGGTGGTTCCGCACCGGGGATCTCGGGCGGGTCGACGACGGGGTGATCCGCGTGGTCGACCGGCTCAAGGACGTCGTCATCCGCGGCGGCGAGAACGTCTACTGCGCCGCGGTCGAGGCGGAGCTCCTCGAGGTCGAGGGGGTCCTCGACGCGGCGGTGGTCGGGGTGCCGCACCCGACGCTCGGCGAGGAGGTCGCGGCCGTCGTCGTGCACGCGCCCGGCGTCGTGCCCGACGAGGCCGCGCTGCGCGAGCGGGTGGCGGCCAGGATCGCGGTGTTCGCCGCGCCCACCCGGATCGCGATCACGACCGAGCCGCTCCCCCGCAACGCCGTCGGGAAGGTGCTCAAGCGCGACCTGCGGGACTCGCTCGCCTGACCGTCCGCGGCTGGTGCCCGGCGGAGACGGAGACTCGCGGTACCAGGCTCGCGGGCGCGTGGAGGGGCAGCCTGGGGTCATGACCCGAGGGGATTCGACGGAGCTGGCGGCGGCGCTGCGGCAGTGGCGCGAGCGGCTGACCCCCGCCGACGTCGGGCTGCCCGCCGGGCCGCGGCGGCGGACCCCGGGCCTGCGCCGCGAGGAGGTGGCGCGGCTCGCCGGGGTGTCGGTCGACTACGTCGTGCGCCTCGAGCAGGACCGCGGCCCGCACCCGTCGTCGTCGGTGCTCGGGGCGCTCGCCCGGGCCCTGCGGCTGTCCGCGGCCGAGACCGGCCACCTGTTCGACCTCGCCGGGGTCGCGGTCCCCGGGCCGGGGCGGGTGAACGACGTCGTGCGCCCGAGCGTGCTGCGCCTGCTGGACCGGATGCAGGACCTCCCCGCGATGCTCGTCGACGCCCGCACGGACCTCCTCGCCTGGAACGCGCTCGCCGACGCCTTGCTCGGGGACATCTCGGCCGTCCCGCGGGAGCGCCGCAACCTGCTCCGGATGCGGTTCGGCCCGGGCGGCGACGAGCACCACGGCCCGGTGGACGAGCACGGCGACCGCGGTCGCCTCGACCGCTCGTCGGTGGCCGGCGCGCGAGCCGCCCTCGCCCGCTACCCCGACGACGCCGCGCTGCGCGGCCTCGTCGACGAGCTACTGCGCTCGAGCGAGAGCTTCGCCGCGCTCTGGGCCGAGCGCCCCGTCGAGGACCGCCGCGTGGACCGCAAGGCCTACGACGTCGCCGGGATCGGTCGGATCACGCTCGACTGCGACGCGCTCGAGGTCCCCGACGACGACCAGACCCTCATCGTCTACTCCGCCGCCCCGGGCAGCCCGGACGCCGAGAAGCTGGACCTGCTGCGCGTGGTGGGGCTGCAGAAGGTCTGATCACCTGCCGTGGAAGGTGGGCTTCTGCTTGGACAGGAAGGCCTCGACGGCGTCGCGGTGGTCCTGGGTGGCGCCGAGGCGGACCTGGGCCTGGGCCTCGTGCTCGAGCACCGTGAGCAGCGGCGAGACGGTGCCGAGCGCGACCGCGCGCTTGATCTCGGCGTAGGCCAGCGTCGGGCCGGCGGCCAGGCGGCGGGCCAGCGCCAGGGCGGCCTCCTCGGTGGCGTCGGCGTCCGGGGCGATCTCGCGGACGATTCCCCAGTCGCGGGCCTGCTCGGCGGTGAAGGTGTCCCCCAGCATCAGCAGCTCGGTGGCGCGCGACGAGCCGACGCAGTGCGCCAGGGTCGCCGACAGCCCGGAGTCGCCGCCGAAGCCGATGCCCGAGAACGCCGTCGCGAACTTCGTCCCGGCCGTGGCCACCCGCAGGTCGCACGCGAGCACGAGCCCGAGGGCCGCGCCGACGGCGGTCCCGGCGATCGAGGCCACCACCGGCTTCGCCATCCCGATGAGCGAGGTGACGATGGGGTTGTAGTGCTCGGTCACCGTGGACAGCGCCGACTCGCTGCCGCCGGCCCGCAGGTCCTCGGCGTGCTCGCGCAGGTCCTGGCCCACGCAGAACGCCGGCCCGCTGGAGGCCAGGACGACCGCCCGGACCGAGTCGTCCTTCGCGACGTCGGCCAGGGCGTCGCGCAGCGCGACCTTGAGCTCCTTGGTCATGGCGTTGCGCGAGTCCGGCCGGTTGAGCCGCACGGTGGTGACGGCCTCGGCGTCGTCACGGGTGACGAGGACGGGCGGGTCGGTGGGGGCAGCGCTGCTCATGGGGTGATCGTGGCACGCCGCCCCGATGTCGGCCCGGGTCCCGCGGGCTCAGCCGGCCGCCGGCTGCGGGGCGTGCAGCGGCTCGGGCATCGGGAAGAGGTCCAGCAGCCGCTCGACCGCCGCCCGGTCCCCGGACAGCGTCAGCATGCCGTCCGAGATCGCGGAGTCGAGCGGGTGCCCGGTGTAGAGCACCGCCGCCCACGCCTCGGGCGCCGGGACGTTCACAGTCGCGTCGGCGCCCGGGAGCTCGCCGCGCTCCATGGTGAAGGCGCCGTCGCGGACGCGGGCGACGAAGGGCTGGTCGGCGAGGACGAACTGCACGACCTCGTCGACCCCCTCCGCCTTCTCCGACGAGAACATGGTGCGCATCGACAGGACCAGGGAGTCCACCCCGATGTGCTCGGCCTCCGGGAGCGAGCGGGCCGCCCAGCGCCCGAGCGTCTGCAGCACCGGCTCGAGCTCGCCGCCCCACTCGGTGAGCTCGTACACCGCGGACGCGGCGGGCGGCGGCAGCCGGCGGCGCCGCAGCACGCCGGCGTCCTCGAGCTCGCGCAGCCGCTGGGACAGCACGTTGGGGCTGGCGTGCGGGAGGCCGGTCCGCAGGTCGGTGAACCGCTTCGGGCCGAGCAGGAGCTCCCGGACCACCAGCAGCGCCCACCGCTCCCCGACCAGGTCGAGGGCGTGGGCCGCCGCGCAGCCGTCGAAGTAGTCGCGCCGAGGTGCCATGGGCGTGACGGTACCCTGTTCCGACCGACGAGTCACTTTCTAGGACCGTGAGTCGCCTCATCAGGACGGGGCTCGGGGTTTCGAGCGAAGGGCACCTTCGGTCGAGTAGATGGGTGAGGGGCGCCCTCGGCCGAAACGTCGGTGCGGCGGGCCGGATGAGCGAAGGGCACCTTCGGTCGATCTCGTCGACCGAAGGTGCCCTTCGTTCAGAACCGCCGCCGCTCAGGTGCCGGGCGCGATGAAGAACTCGAGCGCGATGCCGTCCGGGTCGCGGAACGAGATGCCCGAGCCGTAGTGCGCCTTCTTGATCCCGCCGTGCTGGACGCCCAGCTCGTCGAGCCGGCTCCCCCACTGCTCGAGCGACGCCGAGTCGGGCAGCGCGAAGCTGATGTGGTCCAGCCCGGTGCGCTGCGCGTCGAAGGCGTCCTTGGCCTCGCGACCCATGTGCGTGTGCAGGCCGAAGAGCATCCCGCCGTCGAGCGCGTAGACGGTGTGGTGGAACTCGCCGCCCTCCTCGTCCTCGTCGAGCACCGGATCGGTGCCGAACAGCCGGGAGTAGAACTCGGTCGAGCGCTGCAGGTCGGAGACGGTGATGGCGACGTGCTGCAGACCGGGGAAGGTCATCGGTCGGGCTCCTTTGCCGGACGGGGTGGGTGGTCTAGCGGTCCTGCCAGACCGGCGGGCGCTTGGCCAGGAAAGCGGACATCCCCTCCTGGGCGTCACAGGTCATCGCGTTGGTGGCCATGACCTCGCTCATCTCGGTGTAGGCGTCGTCCTCGGAGAGGTCGATCTGTCGGTAGAACGCCTCCTTGCCGATGCGCAGCGTCACGCTGCTGGCGTCGGCGACCTTCTCGGCGAGGGCCCGGACGGCGGCGTCGAGCTCGTCGGCGGGCACCGCGGCGTTGATCAGGCCCCACTCCGCGGCCGTCCCGGCGTCGATCGTCTGGCCGGTCAGCAGCATCTGCAACGCGCGCTTGCGCCCGATCGCCCGGCTCACCGCCACCATCGGCGTGGAGCAGAACAGGCCGATCTTGACGCCGGGCGTGCCGAAGACGGCGTGGTCGGCGGCGATCGCGAGGTCGCACGACGCGACGAGCTGGCACCCGGCGGCCACCGCCATGCCCTGGACGGCGGCGATCACCGGCTGCGGCACCTCGTGGACCGCGCGCATCATCTCGGTGCAGACCGCGAACACCTCGCGCTCCTCGGCGAGGGTGCGGTCGACCATCTCGGAGAGGTCGTGGCCCGCCGAGAACGCCGGGCCCTCCGCGGCGATCACGACGACTCGCGCGTCCTCGGTGGCCGACACCTCGCGCAGGCCCGCGGTGACCGCGCGCATCGTCGCCACCGAGAGCGGGTTGCGGCGGCGGGCAGCGGTCAGCACGACCCGGCCGACGACCCCGTCGACCTCCGTGCGCACCGTGTCCTGCGCCGCGTGCTCCGCGCCGGGCTGGGCCGTGACCGGGGTCGCCATGTCCTTGGTCTAGCAGGCATGGGCCCCCGACGACAGGGTCGGGCCGTCTCCGGGGATCACGGCGGCCCCGGAGGACGGGGCAGTCCCCTCCGGTGGCACGGGCGGGCCGGCGACGGGGTCAGGCGGCGGAGGACCCGCCGTCGAGCGCCCTTTTGCCCCCTCGCGAACGCGGCGGTTCCACGCTGTCGGTGACCCGTGTCACCGTCGCCGGCATGAGCGCTGCGCCCGGCACGATCCCCGCGGCCGTCGTCGGCCCCGGCAACATCGGCACCGACCTGCTGGCCAAGCTCGCCCGGACCTCGTCGATCGAGGTCACGGCGATGGTCGGCGTCGTCGAGTCCCCCGGTCTCGAACGGGCACGCGCCGCCGGGATCGCCGCGTCGGCCGAGGGCGTCGACTGGCTGCTCGCCCAGGATCCGCTGCCACGGATCGTCTTCGAGGCCACCTCCGCCCGGGCCCACGCCGCGAACGCGCCGCGCTACGAGGCCGCCGGCATCCGCGCGGTCGACCTCACGCCGGCGCACCTCGGGCCGATGGTGTGCCCGGCGGTCAACATGCCGGAGCACCTCGAGGCCCCGAACGTCAACATGATCACGTGTGGCGGGCAGGCCACCGTCCCCATCGTGGCCGCGGTCTCGCAGGTCGTCGACATGCCCTACGCCGAGATCGTCGCCTCCACGGCGTCGCGCTCGGCCGGCCCGGGGACCCGCGCCAACATCGACGAGTTCACCGTGACCACCGCGCGGGCCGTCGAGGAGGTCGGGGGCGCCGCGCGGGGTAAGGCGATCATCATCCTCAACCCCGTCGAACCGCCGATGATCATGCGGGACACGATCTTCTGCGCGATCCCCGGCGAACGCTGGGACGACGCGACGACGACGGCGGTGGCGGCGTCGGTGCACGCGATGGTCTCGCGGGTGCAGGAGTACGTACCCGGCTACACCCTGCGCGCCGATCCGCAGTTCGACCCGCCGCGTCCGGAGTGGGGCGGGAACGGCCGCGTGGCGACCTTCCTCGAGGTCCGCGGGGCCGGCGACTTCCTGCCGGAGTACGCCGGCAACCTCGACATCATGACCGCGGCGGCCGTTCGTGTCGGCGAGCTGATCGCGCACGAGCTGCAGGCGACGGGGGTGCCGGCATGAGCAGGCCGGAGATCAGGAACGACGTCCGCATCACCGACACCACGCTGCGCGACGGCTCCCACGCCCAGGCCCACCGGTTCACCGAGGAGCAGGTCCGCGACACCGTCCGGGCGCTCGACCGGGCCGGCGTCGAGGTCATCGAGGTGACCCACGGCGACGGGCTCGGCGGCTCCACCTTCAACTACGGGTTCTCCCACACCGACGAGCTCCGGCTGATCGCCGCCGCGCGCGAGGAGGCCCGCCACGCCCGGATCGCCGTTCTGCTCGTGCCCGGCATCGGCACCGCCGACGACCTCCGGCGGGCCCACGACGCCGGCGCCGAGGTGGTCCGCGTGGCCACCCACTGCACCGAGGCCGACGTCAGCCCGCAGCACTTCGGCGTGGCGCGCGAGCTGGGCATGGAGACCGTCGGGTTCCTCATGATGGCCCACCGCACGCCGCCGCAGGACCTCGCGAAGCAGGCCCGGATCATGGTCGACGCCGGGTGCCAGTGCCCCTACGTCACCGACTCGGCCGGGGCGCTGCTCATGCACCAGGCCCGCGCCCGGTTCGAGACGCTGGTGGCCGAGGTCGGCGACGAGGCCTGGGTCGGCTACCACGGCCACCAGAACCTCAGCTTCGGCGTCGCGAACTCGGTGATCGCCGCCGAGGTCGGGGTCAAGGAGATCGACGGGTCGCTGTGCGCGCTGGGGGCCGGGTCCGGCAACTCCCCCACCGAAGTGCTCGCCGCCGTGTTCGACCGCCTCGGGATCAGCACCGGGCTCGACGTCATGGCGCTGCTCGACGCCGCCGAGGACGTCGTGCGCCCCTACCTGCACCGCTGGCCGAAGATGGACCGCAACGCGATCGTGCAGGGCTGGGCCGGGGTCTACTCGAGCTTCCTGCTGCACGCCGAGCACGCGGCCGAGCGCTACAAGGTCCCGACCCACGAGATTCTCCGCCGCTGCGGCGAGCTGGGCCTCGTCGGCGGCCAGGAGGACATGATCATCGACGTGGCCCTGGAGCTGGCCCGGTCGCGGGAAGAGGGCTGAGCCCCGGCGTCGGGGACAGGCGGGGGGCGACGGGGAGGAGGTACGTTCAGCAGATGCCGGTCGTGGAGATCCACCTCGTGGAGGGCCAGCACCTGCCGGCCCCGATCGAGGAGCTCCTGCGCGAGGTCAGCGAACGCTACGCGGCCGTGCTCGAGTCGCCGATCGGTCGGGTCCGGGCCTTCGTGACGATGCACCCGCCCGAGCTGTGGGCCACCGGCGGCGTCACCGCCGCGGTGGACGGCGACCCGGCGCCCTACTTCGTCGCGGCGGTGCTCGAGGGCCGGGCGGTGGAGCAGCGCCAGCGCCTGCTCCGCGAGATCACCGACGCGCTGTGCGACGTGCTCGGGGTGACCCGCTCGCGGGTGCGCGGCCGGATCGCCCAGGTCCCGCCGGAGGACTGGGGCATCGGCGGGGTGCCGGCGTCGTCGCGGCGCCGCGAGGAGATCGTCGCCCGCTCCTCGATGCTCTGACCCCCGCTACAGGCTCGCCACCAGTCCGCCGTCGCAGCGCACCGCGGTCCCCGTCACGTAGGAGGCCACGTCGCTGCACAGGAACGCGGCGACGGCGCCGAACTCCGCCGCGCGCCCGTAGCGGCCCGCCGGGATGCCGGCGACGTTGCGGGCCTCGACGGCGTCGACGTCGGCGCCCTCCCGGTCGGCCTGATGCGCGTCGACCTGGGCGGTGCGCGCCGTGGCGATCCGCCCCGGGAGCAGTTCGTTCACCGTGACGCCGTCCGGGGCCACCTCGGTGGCGAGGGTCTTGAGGTAGCCCGCGAGCGCGGCGCGCCCGATGTTGGAGAGCGCGAGCCCGGGGATCGGGGCGACCACCCCCACCGAACCGACCCCGAGAATCCGGCCCCACCCGCGCTCCCGCATCCCGGGCAGGACGAGCGAGACGAGGCGCTGCTGGGCGTAGAGGAGCGGGACGAGGGCCTTCCCGATCGCGTCGGCGTCGATGCTCGCGGCGGTGCTCGGGGGCGGGCCGCCGCTGTTGAGCACCAGGACGTCGACCGGACCGAACGCCTCCGTGGCCCGGGCAACGAGGGTGTCGGGCCCCTCGGGGTCCGTGAGGTCGACCCCCACGCCCACCGCGTCGGGCAGTTCGGCCGCGATCGATCCGGCCCGCTCGGCCCGTCGGCCGCTCACGACGACGCGGGCACCCTCCGCCGCGAGCGCCCGGGCGGTGGCCTCGCCGAGACCCGAGGTGGAGGCGCAGACGATCGCGGTGCGTCCCGCGAGACCGAGGTCCATGCCGCGCATCCTGCCGCGCGCCAGACCGGGCGTGCGGGCCCGCGGGGCGCGGCCCGGCGTCAGCGGGAGCCCGAACCCACGTCCTGCGACCGGTCGACGTGCTCGCGGGGAGCCGGGGCGCCGCCGTCGAGGTGCCCGCCGACCTCCGCGTCCACCGCCCGGTCGACCACGGCGGTGAGCAGCTCGTCCTGCGCGAGCAGGTGCTGGCGCAGGTGGCGGCACTGCTGCAGGACGACGGCGGTGTGGTTGGCCGTCTCCACCACGCGCCGGTCGGAGACCTCGCCCAGCACATCCTGCCCGACCATGATCACGAACATGAAGACCAGCTGGGCCAGGCTCGAGCAGAACAGCAGGAACGGGAACGGATAGGGGTCGGGGATGACGCCGGCCAGCGCCAGCAGCATCCAGCCGACGACGATCACAGTGGTCACCACCACCGCGCCCTTGCTCCCCAGCCGCTGGACCAGCCAGGCCGCGATCCGTCGGTTGCGGGTGGCGGTGGCGGGTTCCACGGCCTGCGGCGGGCTGATCATGATCGGCGCGGTGTCGCAGGGATCGAGCTCGCGGTCGGAGGTCGCGCCCCGGTTGAGGAGACGGGCGCGGTCGTCGATCAGCGCCTGTAGCCGGTGGCACTCCCCGAGGATGGCCTGGGCGTCGTCGTAGGTCTGCTGGGCGCGCCGCTCCACCGACGCGGAGAGGGTGCGCTGCCCGACGAGGATCACGAAGATCAGCAGCAGCTGGACGACGTTCCCGACGAACAGCAGGACCGGGTAGGGGTACGGGTCGAACCCGAGCACCGACCGCGCCCCGAGCAGCATCCAGACCGCCGAGAGGGCCACCGTCAGGTAGACGGTGACCATCGAGCCCAGGCGGCGCGTCGCCCACGCCGCGATCCGGTCCCCGGTCGTCCTCGTCGCCGCAACCTCCGACACCACCGAACGTTCCCCCGCACCCACGCCGGCTCGCCGTACCACTGCGCGGACCCGGCCCACCCGCGCGGTGCTGTCTCGATCCAGAGACCCATCAGGACGGACGCGACCCAGGGTCGCAGGTTCCCCTGTTGGACCGAACGACACCCCACCCGTCACATGCCTCGACAGGTATATACCCGCACGGGCATACTCCGGGAGTGCCCGCCACCTGGAGCGTCCTCGCCGATCCCACCCGGCGGGCGATCCTCGACCTGCTGCGGGAACGCCCGCACGCCGTCGGCGAGGTGGTCACCCGTCTCGACCTCGCCCAGCCCACCGCGTCCAAGCACCTCGCCGTCCTGCGCCGGGCCGGCCTCGTGCGCGCCACCGCCGACGCCCAGCGCCGGGTCTACGCCCTCGATCCCCGCCCGCTGGGTGAGCTCGAGGCCTGGCTCGCCCCGTACCGCCGGCTCTGGGGTGACGCCCTCGACGCGCTCGGCGAGCACCTCGACCGCACCCCGGAGGAACCCCGATGACCACCGGCACGTACCTCGAGATCGACGGCAGGCCCGCCCTGCGCTTCGTCCGCGACTACCCGCACCCGCCGGAGCGGGTGTGGGAGGCCGTCACCGACCCGACCGAGCTGGCAGCCTGGTTCCCCGCGCGGGTCGCCTTCCCCGGCCGTGGCGCGCCGACCGCGGGCGGCGAGGTCCGGTACTCGTTCGACACGGACGGCGACGGTGGCACGGGCACCGTCGTCGTCCACGAGCCACCGCACCGGCTCACGCTCACCTGGGCGGTCGACGAGCTGCGGCTCGTCCTCGAGGGGCGTCACGACGGCGGGTGCCGCCTCACGTTCACCGCCCTGCTCGGCGAGCGCGACACCGCCGCCCGGACCGCCGCCGGCTGGGAGGTCTGTCTGGAGGCCCTCGACGCGGCCCTGGCGGGCAGCCCGGTCGGCGGACCCGGCAGCGGCCCGACGCCCGCGTGGCGGCGCCACTACGAGGACTACGTGAGCACCGGGGTGCCCTCCGGCGCGCCGGTCCCGGGGGCGTGAGGAGCGGCCGGCGGGTGGTTCGCCGCCCGCGGACTGGACGGCAGGTGCGCTCCGCGCACGTGCTCACGAGGCCGGAGGCCACCTAGAAGAGACCGCGGCGGGCGCCGACGTCGAGCGCGAGGGTGGATCCGGTCAGGGCGTCGGCCTCCGGGTCGAGCAGCGTCGCGACCGCCCACGCCACCTGCTCCGGCGTCACCAGGGCGCCCAGCGGGGACTCGGCCCGGCGCTCGGCGAGGATCTCCCCGACGTCCACGCCCCGCTCGTCGGCCCGGGCCTGCGACAGGCGCCGCAGCCGGTCGGTGTCCGCCGGACCGGGTGCGACGAGGTGGGCGGTGACGCCGTCGGGGCCGTGGTGGTCGGCGAGCTGGCGCACCAGGTTGGCCAGCGCGGCGTTGGTCACCCCGGCCGCGCAGGTGTGAGGGGAGGGCTCGGTGCCGTAGTGCCCGCCGAGCGCCACCAGCCGCGAGCCGGGACCGAGCCGGTGCGCCACCGCGCGGACCAGGCGCAGCATCCCCCCGACCTTGAGCGCCACGGCGGCTCCGAGCGCGGCCGGGTCGATGGTCGGCAGCGGTCCCGCCGCGGGCAGCCCCGCCGCCTGGACGACCATCCGCACCGGCCGTCCGACGGCGTCGACAGCGTCGCGGATCGCGTTCACGGCGTCGTCGTCCCCGATGTCGGCGGCGCACCCGACGAGGCCCGTCGCGGGCTCCGGGGGCTTCCGGGCGACGCCGACGACGACGAGGCCGGCGCCCGCCAGCCGGGCGGCGATCGCCGACCCGAGCGCCCCGGACGCCCCGACGACGACGGCCGCCGCCGCACCGTCGTCGTCGGGACCCGTCGCCCTCACGCCGCCGCCCGCAACGTCAGGGCCTCCCGGGCCGCGACGAACGCCGCGCCCGGATCGCGCAGGTCGCCCTCGATCGTCACCAGGCCCGCCGCCCGGGCGCCGGCCGCGTTGTCGGGGATGTCGTCGACGAACACCACCTCGTCCGGCGCGCACCCCGGGCCGAGCAGGCCGCGGACGTCGGTGAACGGCGCCAGGTCGGGGCGTCGAGCGCCCAGCTCGGCCATCTGCTCGTGGGCCGAGGTGAGCAGGACACCGCCGATGTCGAGCAGCAGCGCTCGGGGGGACCTCATCGGCCGAACGCTAGGCCCCCGCCGGACGACCCGGCACCGTTCCCGTTCTCCCGGACGCAACGTTCCGTCCCCGCGAACGTGTTGCTTGCGTCACTCCCCAGGGTTGGATCACGGTCTCCCCCATCTCATCGCCGAGGAGGGTCAGATGGCGAACGTCGTCCCGGTCGACGCCTACAGCACGGGTGAGTGGTACCCCGGATACAAGCCGGAGTTCTTCGACATGCCGTGGATCGTCGACCCCGCCGGCCCCTTCCGGCCCGGGGACGAGAACCAGTTCTGGTTCCTCGACTTCCACTGGTCGCGCGGCCTGACCCCGCTCGGCTCGACGCTGTGGAGCGGCGACGGCTACTGCTGGGGCACCCAGCACGCCGCCGAGTCCCTCCCCCTGCCGCCCGGGCGCGGCGTCACCGCCCGGTTCGCCGGGACCCACCTCTACGGCTCCGCGCTGCCCGAGACCGACCCGCGCGAGATCGAGGCCCGCGCCGGACGCATCGCGACCAACCTCCCGCACTTCCTCACGAACTACCGCACCATCTGGGAGTCCGGGCGCGACGAGCTCGAGAACACCTGGTCGTACTTCCGCGGCATCGACTTCACGCAGGCCCGCGGCGACGAACTGCCCAACCTCCTCGGCCAGGCCCGCCGCTACCACAAGCGCGCGATGGAGATCCACTTCGGCGTCATGTACCCGATGCTCGCGAACTTCCTGGGCTTCTACGGGGCCTGCGCGGACATGGGCATCAACCCCAACGAGATCGGCAAGTTCCTCCAGGGCGAGGACACCAAGATCATGGAGACCGACCGCAAGCTCTACGAGCTGGCGCTCACGGCCCGCGCGGCGGGGCTCGAGGGAGTCTTCGAGACCCACGAGGGCGGGCAGCTCCGCGACGCGCTCGCCCGCCACGGTGGCGCCGCCTCGGTCTGGCTCACCGAGTTCGACGACTTCCTGCAGATCTACGGCTACCGCGCGGAGGCCACCTGCGACGTCGGCGTGCCGAGCTGGATGGAGGACAACACGATCCCGCTCGACCTGGTCAAGACCTTCCTGCAGCGCCGGGACTCCCACGACTTCGAGCACGCCGCGCGCAACGCCATGGCCGAGCGGCAGGAGGCGATCGAGAACGCGCGGGCCGGACTCACCCGCGAGGAGCAGGCCGTCTTCGACGCCGGGCTCGCGTCCAACCAGGAGGCGAACTTCCCCTGGTGGCAGGACGACCACAACTACTACATCGACCTCAAGGTCATGCTCCCGCTGCGGTGGGGCTGCCAGGAGCTGGCGAACCGGGTGAAGGCCGACCGCCAGGACGACATGCTCTACCTGTTCTGGCCGGAACTGCGCGACGTCGCCACCGGCGACAAGCCCTACGACGGCGAGCTGCGCAGCCTCGTCGACGCCCGCCGCCAGTACTTCGACCACTGGCACGACCGCCGCAGCGAGATGCCCAAGGTCCTCGGGACCGTCCCCGAGGCCGTCGAGGACCCCATCCTCATCGAGATCTTCGGGCTGAACCCGCAGTCGATCAAGGCGGTGCAGAACCCGGAGGCGGCCGAGCAGACGACGATCTCCGGGGTCGCCGCCGCCAAGGGCACCGCGCGCGGGATCGCGCGCGTGCTGCAGTCCTCCGACGAGCTCCACCGCCTCGAGCCCGGCTCCATCCTGGTGTGCGAGTCGACGTCGCCGAACTGGACGCCGGCCTTCGGCAAGATCGCGGGCGCGGTCTGCGACGGCGGCGGGATGCTCTCCCACGCGGCGATCGTCGGCCGGGAGTACGGCGTGCCGACCGTCACCGCCACCGGCGTCGCGACGCTGTCCATCGGCGACGGCGACGAGATCGAGGTCGACGGCACCGCCGGGATCGTGACGGTGCTCGGTCGGGCGGCCGCCGCCCCGGCGGCGGTGGCGAGCGCCCCCGAGGTCCCCGCGTGACGGCGGCGACCGTGCAACCGCCGGAGCCCGCCCCGGAGCGGCACAGCTGCGAGGCGATCGCCTGGCTCGACGAGGTGCCGCCCGAGGAGGCGGTGGCGCGCGGCGGGGCGAAGATGGGCCGCCTCGCCGAACTGCTCGCCTCGGGGGTGCAGGTCCCCCAGGGGTTCGCGGTGACCGTGGACGCCTACCGGCGCCACTGCCGGGAGTCCGGGCTCGACCCGCGGATCGACGAGGTGCTCGCCGGGCTCGGCCCGGAGCCGACCGACGCCGAGGTCGAGACGGCGTCCGCGACGATCCGTGAGCTGTTCACGGGCACGCCGATCAGCGAGCACCTCACCGCGCGGCTCACCGAGGCCTACGAGGAGCTGTGCCTGCGCGCCGTCGACGTCAACGTGCCGGTCGCGGTGCGCTCGTCGGCCACTGGCGAGGACGCGGCCGACGCCTCGTTCGCCGGGATCTTCGACACCTACCTCGGCGTCTCGGGCATCGAGCGGGTCCTCGACTCGCTCCGCCGATGCTGGGGCTCGCTCTTCACCGCGCGGGCGCTGGCCTACCGGCTCCGGCGCGGCATCAGCCACCACGACATGCCGATCGCGGTCGGTGTCATCGAGCTCATCCACGCCCGCGCCTCCGGGGTGGCGTTCTCGGTGCACCCGGTCACCGGCAAGCGCGACCGCATCGTGCTCGAGACCAGCTGGGGCTGGGGCGAGGCGATCGTGCAGGGCCTGGTGGACCCCGACCACATCGAGGTCGGCAAGGCCGACGGCCGGGTGCTGCGCTACGACGTGGCGCACAAGAAGGTGGTGAGCGCGTTCGACTTCGCGGTCGGCGCCGTCACCGAGATCGAGATGCCCGCGAAGCTCGCCGACCGGCGGGTGCTCGACGACGAGCAGATCGGCGCGATCGCGGCCGCGGTCACGGCCATCGAGGAGCACTACGGGCACCCGGTCGACGTCGAGTGGGTGATCGGGCGGCACCGTCGCGCGGGCGACCCGGTGTGCATCGTCCAGACCCGCCCCGTGACGACGGCGGAGCCGGAACCGGCGATGTCGACGGCGCCGGCCTACGACCCCGTCGCGCTCGCCCAGAAGTACCTGTTCTCGGGGAAGCCGATCCCGGGGCGGTAGGGCCCGGCGAGGTCACGAATCGTCCCGGAACCGGTGCGCCGCGCCACGTCCACGTCACGGGCGGGGCACCATGGTGGAACCGGCAGGGACGCGACGCGTCCGACGGTGAGGGCCCCGGGACCCGGGGCCGCCAATGGTGTCGACGCGTGTGGGGTGTGGGTCGATGGGGCTCGGGCGGCTTCTGCTCGGGGTGATGGTGGCGTTCGCGGTGGCACTCGCGGCGGTCACCGTGTGGGGCAACATCGAACGGGCGACGGCCGGACCGGGGTCCTCCCGGGCCGGATCGGAGGCGCAGGCCGAGGCGCCACCGGTGCCCGCGCCGCGGATCACCACCACGCCCGCCGCAGGGGCCACGGGGGTCGGCCCGGCCCAGCCGGCCAGCGTCCACGTCGCCGACGGGCGGCTCACGGACATCGCCCTCGTCGGGCCCGACGGCGTGGCCGTCCCCGGCCGCGCCCTCCCCGACGGGTGGACCAGCACCGCGACGCTCGCCTTCGCCGCGACCTACACGTGGAAGGGCGTCGTCCTCGACGGCAACGGCGCGGCCCAGCCACTGACCGGCTCGTTCACCACGGTGACGCCGCAGAACGAGATCGGCGCGAACCTCAACATCGGCGACGGGGCCACCGTCGGGATCGCGGCGCCGATCATCGTGCAGTTCGACGGCACTGTGGCCGACAAGGCGGCCGCGCAGCGCGCCCTCTCGGTGCAGACGTCGGTGCCGACCCCGGGCTCGTGGGCCTGGCTGCCCGACACCGAGCAGGGCTCCCGCGCGCACTGGCGCCCGCAGAGCTACTGGAAGCCCGGCACGCAGGTCAGCGTGGCCGCGAACCTGCAGGGCGTCGACGTCGGCGGCGGGACATGGGGCACGAAGAACGTGAGCTCGCACTTCACGATCGGCCGAGCGCAGATCGTCAAGGCCGACGTGAACTCCTTCCACATGCTCGTGGTCGACGGGACCGGCAAGACGCTCCTGGACGTGCCGGCCAGCTACGGCCTGGGCGCGGACCCGAACCGCAACACGACCAACGGCGTCCACGTCGTCATGAGCAAGCAGCAGACGGTGCTCATGTCCAACCCGGCGTACGGCTACAACAACGTGCCGGAGCACTGGGCGGTCCGGATCTCCAACAACGGCGAGTTCATCCACGCGAACCCGCTCTCGGAGGGGGCCCAGGGCAACGAGAACGTGACCCACGGCTGCGTCAACCTCTCGACCCAGGACGCCGAGAACTACTTCAACACCGCGCTCTTCGGCGATCCCGTGGAGGTCACGGGCAGCCCGGTGCCGATGCCGCGAACCGACATCTACGACTGGTCGCTGACCTGGCCGGAGTGGCAGTCGATGTCGGCACTGCCGGTCTGAGGTCCGCGTTCCGGCGAGGGGCGCCCGCGGCCGATCTATTCGACCGAAGCTACCCCTTCGCTCGGAAGCTTCCCGCGCAGAACGGGGTCAGGGCGACCTGACCGCGGCGAGGCGGCGGCCGCCGTGGGCGTCGACCGCGGGGTACTGCCCGGTCGACAACGCTTGACGGAGCTCGTGCAGCTCGGCGAGGCCGGACTCCAGCTCGGCGAGCCGTCCCGCGGCGGCGCCGTCGTCGGAAGCCGCGGTCCGCACGGCTTCGGCCGCCTGCCGGAGGCGCTCGTCGTTGACGACGGTGAAGTGGTCGCGCAACGTCCGCTGGACCGCGCGCAGACATGTGCGCTGGTCGTCGCCGACCCGGAAGTTCGCGGCGTCGAGCAGCTTGGCCGCCGCCACCCGGCCCTCGGCCCGCCGTCGCTCGAGGGTGTTCTTGCGGTCCTCGAAGAAGGTGAAGACGCCCAGGAGCAGTCCGGCGCCCACGGAGTAGACGCTGATCAGCTGCTGCCCGGCGAGGCTGGTGAGGACGCCGACCATGAGGATGCCGCCGTAGGAGCCCCGCACGCTGTTGACGATGCGGGAGAGCAGGCTGCCGCCGCCGTCGGGTGGCGGCATCGCGGGGAGACGGCGCAACGCGTCGTGGGGGTCCGCCACCCGGATCCGCGGCAGCGCCACCCCGCCCGGCGAACCGTCCGGGGTGCCCGTCATCTCGGCGGCCACCGTCGTCGCCAGGCGGGTGGCCCGGTCGCGCAGCACCTCGTAGTCGGCGGCGACCGCCGCCCGGACCTGGTCACGCACGGTCTTGTCGAAGCCCGGCCAGTCCCCGAACGGATCGCCCTTCGCGACCTGCTCGTCGGCGGACTCCAGCACCTCGCGCAACCGCTCCCGGAGATCGAAGTCGACCTGGGCGCCCATCTCGGTCACGCCGTCGGCCAGCGCGATCTGCCAGGCCGTGGAGAGCCGCTGGCGGCGGTCGAGCTCGGCGGCGGCCGCCTCCTGGCGTCGTCCCGGTGAGGCGGTCTCCCCCTGCAGCTGGGTCAGCTCCGCCGACCACGACGGCAGGAGCGCCTCGACGACCTGTCGGATCTCGACCAGCACGGCGTCGCGGAACCGGGTGTCGACGGCGCTGTCGACGTGGTCGCGGAGGTACTCGACCAGCTGGGGCACGCCCGACGCGACCAACGACCCGTCGTCGTTGCGCAGCCAGGCGTTGTCGCACATCACCGTCGACACCGGCAGCAGCGGGATCGCCGGGGTGTCGAGTCCGGCGCCCTGGAGCCGCTGCCGGTCGAGCGCCTGCACGCCGGCGAGATCCGGGCAGGCCTCGTAGTTCGTCAGGACCGCCGCGACCTGCGAGCACTGCGCCCGCAGCCGCGCGAGCGCGTCCAGCTCGACCCGCCCGTACTCCCGCCGGGCGTCGGACACGTAGAGGACGACGTCCACGGAGCTGGACGGCACCGTCCGGCCGATCCCCGACGAGCCGAGGGCGTCCACGAAGGACGCCCCCGGCAACATCCGGGAGGACACCCGGGACAGCGATCGGGTCAGCGCGCTGCCCGAGCCGGCGCCGGCGCTCACGGCGATGCAGAGGGGTCGACTGGCCAGCCAGGAGCGGACCGTCCCGAGCCGCTCCACCAGGTCGGGCCGACCGGCCGCACCGGCCAGCCGGTCGGCCCGTTCCAGCAGACGGGAGAGATCAGCGCTGCCGCTCACCGTGGAACGGATCATCACGGACAGGGCGGATCCCTCCCGTTGCGGGTGCCTGGGCGGTCAGTGCCCCGGCGGCGTGGTGTGGTCGGTGGCGTGGTGCGCCGGGTCGGGCGTGGTCGGTGCGACGTGCGCCGCCGGGTCCTGCGGGGTGAGCCCGCTCGTCAGACCCGCGTGACCGTCCGACGGCGCGGTGCCCGCCGCACCGGTCGTGCCGGGCACGCCGGTGTGCGTCGGAGCCGTGGTGTGGGTCGTCGGGATCTGTCCGCCAGTCGCACCAGCACCCGGCGTGGCGCCGGTGCCCGGCGTCGCCCCCGTGCCCGAGGTTGCCCCCGCGCCCGGCGTCGGGTCCGCGCCCGGCGTCCCCGTGTGGGCCCCGGGCGCCGTGGACGTCCCGGAGGTCGTCGTGCCCGCCCCGGGTGCGGTGCCCGAGGTGCCCGTGCCCGACTGGCCGCCGAGGTCGGCGTGCGGGGCGGCCGGCGTGGTGCCGTGGCCGGCCGACGCGCCGGCGCCCTGGGAGGCGACCTGCTGGTAGTCGGGGGTGTTCACGGCCGCGGCCTGGGTGATGTTGTGCCCGAGCGGCTGCGAGGCGACCGGCCCCGGCGACTTCGGGTCGAACGGGGTGGCACCCCCCGGAGCGGCGGCCCCGCCACCGGCCGCGCCGGCCTGGGCGACCGGACCGCGCTCGGCCGCCGGCGCTCCCTGCCCCGCCCCGAAGGAGCCTCCGCCGAACGCCGCGGCGGGCGCGACCCCGGGCGCCAGGGGGCCGCCGGACGGCTGACCGAAGGACTGGCCGTGCTCGCCATGCTCGGGACGCCCCGGCTCGTGGTGACCGGGCTGGTGCTGGCCGGGCTGGTGCTGGCCGGGGCGACCGTGGTGCTCGCCGCCCCGGTGCTCCGGGAGCGGGCGCTGCGGTCCGTGGGGCTCGGGGTGTCCGTGCTCGTCGCGGTGCTCCCAGGGCCGGTCGTGGCCGCGTCCCTCGTGGTGGCCGTCGCGGTGCTCGTCGCGGTGCTCCCAGCCCGCGCGATGCTCGTCGCGGTGCTCCCACGGACGCTCGTGGTCACGACCCTCGTGGTGACCGGGGTGGTGCTCCCAGCCGCGCCAGTCGTGGTCGCTGCGGTAGTGCTCGTGCACCCAGTGCCGGAAGGCGTCGTGGTCCCAGTGGCGCGGCTCGTGCCAGCCCTGCGGCGGGTGCCAGCCGTGCGGTGGGTGCCAGCCCCGCGGCACGACCCAGCCGGTCCCATGCACCCAGATCGGACCGTGGTAGTCCGGACCCGGGACGTGGCCGTGCTGCGGCGGCGCCGGGAACGGAGGGTGCGACGGAGCAGGGTGCTCGCGCACGTCGGTGGCGGACCGGAGCCGGCCGGGATCGTCGGTCAAAGCGTGGCCTCCTGACAGCGGGCGTGCGTCGCCGGAACGGCGACACTCGACACGGCGACGACATCCAAGAATGCGGACCCTAGACCGGGGACGAAAACGTTCCTGCACCGCCCCGAGGTCACGGTGATCTGGTCGTGATCCCGCTCGAAGTCGTTACCGCGCACATCTCCCTCACACCATTTCCACAGGGAGGTCGTGGCTCTGTGCTGCTGGATCGTCGCGGATCGCCTGCTTGCGGCACGATCAGGACAAGACGGACGTCCTCCTCTCGAGAGCTTTCCAGAATCGTCCGGCCACGGATCGCCGGAAGCGTGGAGAGCCATTCTCCGTGGCCGGGAAGTCGACGCCGAGAATTCGACGCCGAGAATTCGACGCGCTTGCACACGGTGGCCGGTGTGGCGACCGGCGCAGCCCGGTGGCGAGCCGCCCGGGCGGGAGGAGAGCACCATGGACCGGTGGACATGCCAGTGGGACCGACGCCGGGTCCGGCGTGGGCGGCCGTGCTCACCACCTGGGAGCCCGCCTGGGGGGTGGACGCCGTCCTCGTCGTGCTGGGCGCGCTCTACCTGACCGCCGCGGTCCGGCACGGCTCCTGGCCCAGGCGCCGGACGGCGTCGTTCCTCGCCGCGCTCGCGGCCGCCGTCCTCACCTGGAACTCCGGGATCGCGGTGTTCGGGCACGGCGCGTTCGCGGTCCACATGGTCATGCACCTGATGCTGATCATGGTGGTGCCGGCGTTCTGGGTGGCCGCGCACCCGCTCGAGCTGCTCCGCGGCGAGCTGCGGGGCGCCCCGGCGCGCGCCTTCGACGCCGTCATCGGGGGGCGTGTCGCGCGCGCGGTCACGTTCCCCGCCACCGTGCTCGTCGTCTACGCCGCGGTCATCGTCCTGACCCACCTCACCGGGTTCATGGAGGCGATGGCGGGCTCGATGGCGCTGCACCGCACCGAGCAGGTGCTCTACCTCGCCGCCGGGCTGTTGTTCTTCCACACCGCGATCGGCGTCGACGTCCTGCCCCGGCGGCCCGCCTACTTCGCGCGGTTCGTGCTCATGCTCATCGCGATGGGGGTGGACACGCTCGTCGGGGTCGTGCTCATGCTGGCGCCGGCGTCGATGTTCCCCGCCTACGACCTCGAGGGGGTCCACCTCGGCGGCGGGATCATGTGGGTCGGCGGGGACGCGCTGATGATGGTGATCATGGTGCTGCTCGGCCGGATGTGGGTCGCGGACCCCAGCGGGCGCGTGGACTTCGGGCCGTGGCTGGAGTCGGCGCGGCGCTCGGCGTTCTCCGAGCAGACCGGGGACGACGGGGCCGCGCGCGACGACGGGGACCTGGACGAGGACGACGACGCCCTCGCCGCCTACAACCGGATGCTGGCCCGGCTGCACCGCGAGCACGGGTAGGGGCGGCACTCGGCCCGCGCTCCCCGGCATGGCAGCAACGGCACGATCCTGGCGTCCGACGCCAGGACGGCGCCGCTCACCCACGGCCGGCCCCCGTCCTCCGACCTGTCCCGCGCTCCGGCACAGCGCGCTTTCTCCCCCACCGTCGGCCGCCCTAGCGTGATCCGCACCACCACGACCTGGGGAGGCAGCCGTGCTGACCGCCGAGCAGAACGATGAGCTCACCGCCGTCGAGCCCGGGACCCGCATGGGCGAGGTCCTCCGCCGCTACTGGTACCCCGTGGCGTTCACCCGCGAGATGGCCGAGTTCCCCGTCAAGCGGGTGGAACTGCTCGGGGAGTTCTTCGCGCTCTGGCGCTCCCCGTCGGGCCGCTACGGGATCATCCCGGAGCCGTGCCCGCACCGGAAGGCATCGATGGCCTACGGCGTCGTCGAGGGCGACGGGCTGCGCTGCGCGTACCACGGATGGAAGTTCGACACCGACGGCGCGTGCACCGACCAGCCCGCCGAGAAGGACAACACGAACTTCCAGAGCCGGGTCCGGGCGACCGCCGGGAAGGTCGAGGAGCTCGGCGGCCTCGTGTGGGCCTACCTGGGCCCGGACCCCGCGCCGCTGCTCCCCCGGTTCGACGTCTACGTGATGGACGGCTACCGCGACATCGGCTGGGCCGACATCCCCTGCAACTACGTGCAGGTCATGGAGAACGCCGTCGACCCGCACCACGTCGAGCACCTGCACGGCCGCTACTTCGAGTTCATCGGCAACCACGAGGGCTTCACCGCGCCGGCGTCGTTCGGCAAGCAGCACCAGCGCATCGGCTTCGACGCCTTCGAGTGGGGCATCATCAAGCGCCGCATCCTGGCCGGCGCCTCGGAGGACAACGACGACTGGAAGGTCGGGCACCCGCTCGTCTTCCCCTACAACATGCGCGTAGGCGGCGGCGGCGTCCACCAGATGCAGATCCGCGTGCCGATCAACCGCACGACGACGCGGTTCATGCTCTACACCGTGCACGCCCCGGAGGGCTACGAACCCCTCGAGCAGCCGGCGATCCCGGACTACGAGATCCCGGTGTTCGACGAGCAGGGCCGCCACGTCGTCAACTACGTCGAGGGCCAGGACATCATGGCCTGGTGCACGCAGGGTCCGATCACGGACCGCACCACCGAGCACCTCGGCCGCTCCGACATCGGCGTCTCGATGCTGCGCAAGATGTTCAAGCAGCAGATGGCGTCGGTGGAGAACGGCGACGACCCGCTCGGGGTGATCCGCGAGCCGCACGAGCGCATCGACCTGCCGTGCGAGAAGGACAAGTTCCACGCGGGCGGCGCGCAGTTCGCCCTGGACTTCTGCGACATGGGCTCCACCCGGTACTCGCCGATGCTCGACACCATCCGCAAGGTGCACCTCTCCGCCGCCGAGCAGGTCGGCAAGGACAAGGCCGCCGGACGGGCGTCGATCACGCCGGAGGGCGGGATCGGGGACGCGACCCTCGCGCCGGGTACCGACGCCCAGGTCGACTCGGGACAGATCGGGTGAGCTCGCCACCGGACCGGCGGTTCGCCGCC
>NZ_DASXJD010000077.1:0-6131 GCF_036497585.1 Actinomycetospora sp.
GGAACGCACGAACGGCCGGTTCGTTACCTTCGATGGTGACGAACCGGCCGTTCGTGCTTTCGGGATCTGGGCTGATCAGCCGAAGCGACCCGAGATGTAGTCCTCGGTCTCGCGCTCGTGCGGGTTCGAGAAGATCTTCTCGGTGTCGTCGATCTCCACGAGGTGCCCGGGCTTGCCGGTGGCCTCGAGGTTGAAGAATGCCGTCTGGTCGCTGACCCGCGCGGCCTGCTGCATGTTGTGGGTGACGATGACGATCGTGTAGTCCTTCTTGAGCTCCCCGATGAGGTCCTCGATCGCCAGCGTCGAGATCGGGTCGAGCGCGGAGCACGGCTCGTCCATGAGCAGGACGTCGGGCTCGACGGCGATTGCGCGGGCGATGCACAGCCGCTGCTGCTGACCGCCGGAGAGGCCGCCGCCGGGCTTGTCGAGCCGGCCGGAGACCTCCTTCCAGAGGTTCGCGCCGCGCAGCGAGGCCTCGCAGACCTCGTCGAGCTTCTTCTTGTCCCGCACGCCCTGCAGCTTCAGCCCGGCGACGACGTTGTCGCGGATGGACATCGTCGGGAACGGGTTGGGGCGCTGGAACACCATGCCGATGGTGCGTCGCACCGCGACGGCGTCGGAGCCGCGGGCGTAGATGTCCTCGCCGTCGAGGAGGATCTCCCCCTCGACCCGCGCGCCCGGGATCTCCTCGTGCATGCGGTTCAGCGTCCGCAGCACGGTGGACTTCCCGCAGCCCGACGGGCCGATGAACGACGTGACGGACCGGGGCGGCACGGAGAGGTTGACGCCCTGCACGGCGTGGAAGTCGCCGTAGTAGATGTCGACGTCCTTCAGGTCGAGACGCTTGGCCATCAGATGTCCCTCACTTGGAGATCGCCGAGAAGCGGGAGATGACGCTCGCCGCGAGCTGGAAGAGCATCACGATGATGATCAGGGTCAGCGCGCCGCCCCAGATGCGGAGCTGGCCGGCCGCCGAGGGGTTCGTCGAGAGCTCGGTGTAGATCAGCAGCGGCAACGAGGCCTGGTTGCCGTTGAACGGGTCGAAGTTGATCGCGCGGGCGTAGCCCACGAGGACCAGGACCGGGGCCGTCTCCCCCATGACGCGGGCGAAGGCCAGCATGACGCCGGTGACGGTGCCGGACAGCGCCGTGGGCAGCACGATCCGCAGGATCGTCCTCCACTTCGGGATGCCGAGCGCGTAGGAGGCCTCCCGCAGCTCGTCGGGGACCAGCCGCAGCATCTCCTCGGTGTTGCGGATGACCACCGGGAGCATGAGCAGCACGAGGGCCAGGCCCACGAGGAACCCGCTCTGCGAGAGGTCGAAGATCGAGATGAACAGGGCGAAGATGAAGAGCGCGGCGACGATCGAGGGGACGCCGGAGAGGATGTCGACCATGAAGCTGGTGGTCTTCGCCAGCCGGCCACGGCCGTACTCGACGAGGTAGACCGCGGCCATGATGCCGACCGGCACCGCGATGATCCCGGCGATGAGCGCCTGGATCAGGGTGCCGACGATCGCGTGGTAGACGCCGCCGCGGACCTCGTCGGGCGTCACCCCGGACAGCGACCTCGTCCACCAGTCCGCCGAGATGATGGCCGGCACGCCCTTGATCAGCACGCTGACGAGCAACCACACCAGCGGGATGACGGCGATGAGGAAGGCGGCCACCACCAGCACCGTCGCCGCCTGGTTCTTGATCCGCCGTGCCGTCGAGATGCGGCGGAAGGTCTCGGGGACCGCGGGGCGATCCGGGGCGTCGAGAGCGGTCGACATCAGCCGTTCACCTTCTTTCCCGCGGCCACGGCGATCGTCCTGTCACGACGGCGGGGCATCAGCCGTTCACCTTCCCGCCCGCGACGACACGAGCGATCGCGTTGACGACGAAGGTCAGCACGAACAGCACCAGACCCGCCGAGACGTAGGCGCCGGTCGGCAGCGGCTGGCTGAACTCCGAGGCGGCCGAGGCGATCAGCGAGGCGAAGGTGTAGCCGCCGTCGAAGAGACTGCCGTGCGAGGGGCTGGTCGAGGCGCGGATGACCAGCAGGATGGCGATGGTCTCGCCGAGGGCCCGGCCGAGGCCGAGCATCGACGCGGCGATGAACCCGCTGCGCCCGTAGGGCAGCACCGCCATCCGGATGACCTCCCAGCGCGTCGCTCCGAGGGCCTGGGCGGCCTCGATCTGGAAGCGGGGGGTCTGGCCGAACACCTCACGGGTCGTCGCGGTGATGATCGGCAGGATCATGATCGCCAGGATGATGCCGCCGGTGAAGATCGTGCCGGTCAGCACCGGGTTGATGTTGCCCGGCGAGAACAGGAAGAACCAGCCGAGGTAGGTCTCGAGGAACTTCGCGACCGGCTCGATGAACGGCGCGAGGACGAGGATGCCCCAGAGGCCGTACACGATCGAGGGGACGGCGGCGAGCAGGTCGATCACGTAGGCGAACGGCCGGGACAGACGCCCCGGGGCGTACTGGGTCAGGAACAGCGCGATGCCCATCCCGACCGGCATCGCCAGCACGAGCGCCATCAGCGACGACAGCAGTGTCACCACCAGCAGGTCCCGGATGCCGAACCGCAGGTTGTTCGCGTCGGTGGTGTTGAACTCCGGGCTGGTGAGGAAGTTGGCGTGGTTGGCGGCCAGGGACGGCACGGCCTTCATGATGAGGAACAGCCCGATGAGGGCGATCGCCGCGACGACGACGAGGCCGGCCCCGGTGGTGAGCCCGCGGAAGACGCGTTCGCCGTTGCCGCCCGAGCTCGCCGCGGCACGGGTCCGCGGTGGAGGGCCGCCCTGCCGCTCGGTATCGGTCACGGATGACATGGTGGCGGAGCCTCCCGGGGAGTTCTGCGTCTCGCGGCCCCCGGAGCCTGCCCGCTCGGTGGTGCTCTCGCTCACAGCTGTCCGTCTCGTCGTCTCGGGTCGGTGCCGGGGACGGGCCCGGCCGGGACGGAGGTCGCCCCGGCCGGACCCGGTGCGATCAGGAGATCGCGTTGACCGACGTCGTCAGGCGCTGCTTGAAGGCGTCGGGGATCGGGACGTAGCCACCCTGGGTCAGGGTGCCCTGGGCCTGCGGCGAGAGGGCGGTCTGCAGGAACGCCTTCACCGCCTGCCCGGTCGGAGCGTCCGCGTACTTGGTGCAGACGATCTCGTAGGTCGCGAGCGCGATCGGGTACGCGCCGGGGGTGGTGGTCTTGTAGAGGCTGGTGAGGTCGAGGGTCAGGTCGTTGCCCTGGCCGGTGACCTTCACGGAGTCGATGGCCTTGCCGACGTTCTCGGTCGACAGCGGCACCGGCTGGCCGCCGCCCGCGTTGATGATGTTCGCGGTCGGCAGCTGGGCCTTCTGCGCGAAGGACGCCTCGATGTAGGCGATCGAGTTCGGAGTGTTCTTCGTCGCGTCGGTGACGCCCTGGCTGCCCTTGGCGCCCGCGCCGGTGCCGCCGTTGAACGTCTGCGTCGACGGCTTGGCGTAGGCGTTGTTGGAGGCGGCGTTGAGGTAGGTCTGGAAGTTCTGCGTGGTGCCGGACTCGTCGGAGCGGAAGTTCACGACGATCGGCGCCGCGGGCAGGTTCTTGCCCGGGTTCAGCGCGGCGATGGCCGGGTCGTTCCAGGTCTTGACGGTGCCGTTGAAGATCTTGGCGAGCGTCGGGCCGTCGAGCGCGAGGTCGGTGACGCCCGCGACGTTGTAGGCGATCGCGATCGGGCCGAAGACCATCGGGAGGTTCAGCGGCTGCGAGGCGCAGCGCTGCTGGGCCTTCGGGATCTCCGCCGAGGACAGCGCGGCATCCGAGCCCGCGAAGTCGGTCTGGCCGCCGATGAAGTCGTTGCGTCCCGCGCCGGAGCCGCTCGCGGTGTAGTTGACGGTCTGGCCGTTGCAGGTCTGCTCGAACGTGTTGACGAAGCCGGTGATGGCGTTCGCCTGAGCGGTCGAGCCACTGGCCTTGAGCGCCTGCTTGCCGCCACAGGTGACACCGGACGCCTGCGGGGTCGAGCCGCCGGAGTTGTTGTCACTGCCGCACGCGCTGAACAGGAGCGCCCCGGCCGCGATCAGACCGATCGCCGCTGCGCGCCGCTGGAACCTCACAGAGATCCTCCGTCTCGTCCTCGCCCCAGTGCCCCGTTCGTGGCGGTCTGGGCGGAAGGCCGACACGGGCTGCATCGACCGGAGCGGAGGCTATGGGGGGCGGGTGGACGACCGACGCTGGCGAGGTGAACGGGGGATGAACAGGTCCGGTTGTGCCCCACCGGATCGGGGCGACACTGGTCACAGCAGGTCAGCGCGGTGTCGTGTTCCGCACAGTCGGTGCCCGAGCTCTCACCGACCGCCGTCGTCGTCACCGGCAGATGGCGCGGAGGTGTCCTCCCGGAGACCGAACGAGACGTCCACGGCGTCGACCTCGAACCCGAGCCGACGATAGGTCGCCACCGCCGGGGCGTTGTCCGCCTCGACGTAGAGGATCACCTCGTCGAGGCCCCGCCCGGCGAGGTGGTGCAGGCCGGCGAGGGTCAGCGCGCCGCCGAGCCCACGGCCCTGCGCGTCCGGGTCCACCCCCACCACGTAGACCTCGCCGACCGGCCCCCCGTCGCGGGCACCGTCGGGATGGACCTTGGTCCAGTGGAAGCCGAGCAGCGCGCCCTCGGCGTCCCGGGCGAGGAGGAAGCCCTCGGCGTCGAACCACGGCTCCTGCTCGCGGCGGCGCACGTCGTCGACGGTCATCGCGCCCTGCTCGGGGTGCCAGGCGAAGGCGCGGGCGTTGACGGCGACGACGTCGGGCTCGTCCATCCCGACCCGCAGGGTCCCGACGGTGACGCCCTCGACGTCGCCCGGCGGCGGCAGCGGGTCCGCGCCGGCCGGACGGCGCATCATCCAGAGTTCGCGGTCGCGCGCCAGCCCGAGCGCCCCCGCGAGCTCGGCTGCGCCCGGACGGTCCCCGTGCGCCCAGACCCGTGCGTGCCCGGGGCGGATCGCCGGGTCGGCCAGCAGGGTGCGCGCGAGCGCCGTCGCCACCCCGTGCCGGCGGGTGCCGGGCGCGACCCCGACCTCGACGACGACGTCGTCGGGCTCCCCCACGTCCACGTGCGCCCAGGCGGCGAGGGCGCCGTCGTCCCCGCGGGCGACGAGGTGCCGCCCGTGCCCGGTCGGCGTGGCGAGGTCGAGCAGGGCGGGCTCGGACCACGCGGACACCCCGTCGGCGTGGCGCAGGGCCGCGACGAGGTGCTCGATCGCCTCGCGGTCGGCAGCCGTCGGGTCGATCCACTCGGGCTGGGTCGCGCGGGAGGCGGGGATGGTCACGGCGGGACGCTATCGCTCCGCGCCCGCCGTGAGCCCGACCTCGTCGTCGCCGCGCTCAGGCGCCGCCCGCCCACGCCGCGGGGCGGACCACGCGGTCGTCGGTGTCCCAGGAGACCGCCCGGCCGGGCTCCTCGTCCTCGGCGACGTCGCCCTCGTCGAGGGTCAGGCCCATCGAGCCCGTCGAGCCCGTCTCGGTCGAGGACGCGAGCACGCCGCGCACCGGCCGGACGAACTTGTAGCCGACGTTGCGCACCGTGCCGATGAGCTGCTCGTGCTCCGAGCCGAGCTTCGCGCGCAGGCGCCGGACGTGGACGTCGACGGTGCGCGTGCCACCGAAGAAGTCGTAGCCCCAGACCTCCTGCAGCAGCTGGGCGCGGGTGAACACGCGACCCGCGTGCTGCGCGAGGTACTTGAGCAGCTCGAACTCCTTGTAGGTGAGGTCGAGCGGGCGGCCGCGCAGCCGTGCGGTGTACGTGGCCTCGTCGATCACCAGCTCGCCCAGGACGAGGGCACCCTCGCCGCTCGAGCTGTCCGAGGAGCGGCGGGCGCGCAGCAGCCGGAGCCGGGCGTCGACCTCCGCGGGTCCGACGCCGGGCAGGAGGACCTCGTCCACGCCCCACTCGAGGGAGACGGCGACGAGGCCGCCCTCGGTGAGCACGGCGATCACCGGGACGTCGAGCCCGGTGGAGCCCAGGAGACGGCACAGGCTCCGGGCGGCGGCGAGGTCGTGGCGGGCATCGACGAGGACGGCGTCGTGCGGTCCGGCGTCGAGGAGCGCGGCCACTTCGGGCGCCGCGGTCCGGAGCCCGTGGGGTAGCAGGGTCAACGACGGCAGCACT
>NZ_DASXJD010000078.1:0-8079 GCF_036497585.1 Actinomycetospora sp.
CCGTGCTGCTGGTGGCACTGCCCGCCCTGCGCTCGCGCAGCTACGCCAATGCGCTCCCGGCGAGCGTGCTGCTGGCCGGGGCCCTCGTCGGCGGCGCCGCCGTCGGGGCGGGCGCGGTCGCCGCGGCCCCGCCCGGCGTCGCACGGGTCGGGCTCGCGGTCGCCGCGGTCGTCGTGGGGGTGCTCGCGGTCCTGCTCGGGTCGGCCCTCCCCCGACGTCGTTCCTCACCCGCCGCCCGGCGCGCGGTGGACCTCCTCGAGGGCGTCGGGATCGCCGCCGTCATCCCGCTCGCGCTCGCGGTGGGCGACCTCTACACGGCGGTCCGGCTGCTGTGAGGCGGCCGCTGCGGGCCATGGCCGGCGGAGCGGCCGCCCTCGCCGTCCTGCTCGCGACGCTGCTCGCGACCGCCGGGACCGCTCCCGCCCAGGACGTCGCCGTGGCGCCGCCCGTGCCTCCCGCGCCCGACGCGGCGGCGCTCGCCGCCCTGCCGTCCGCGCCGGGGGCGCTCCCGGGGCTGCGCCCGCGCGGGCCCTGCCCCGTCGGGATCGCCCCGGACGGCTTCAGCGCGCTGACCCCGGAGCCGGACGCGGTGCCCGGCGCCGGGGCGCGCGGGGTGACCGTGGCGGTCGTCGACTCCGGGGTCGCCGCCCACCCGCGGCTCTCGGGCGGGGTCGCCGACGGCGGCGACTTCGTCGCCGGGTCCTCGGCCACGCAGGACTGCGACGGTCACGGCACCGCGGTCGCCGGCCTCGTGGCCGCGTCCCCGGGTGCCGACGACGGCGTCGTCGGGGTCGCCCCGGGCGCGCGCGTGCTCGCGGTGCGCGCGGACAGCGCCTGGTCCGCGACCGCGGACGGGGCTAGCGCGGGCGACGAGGCCACGCTGGCCCGGGCGGTCCGCGCCGCTACCCGGCCCGGCGTCGCGGTGCTCACCCTGGCGGTGGCCGCGTGCCGCCCCGCGGCCGGTCTGATCGGCACCACCGACCCGGCCCTGGGCGCGCTGCGGGCCGCCGTCCACGACGCCGCCGCACGCGGCATCGTCGTCGTGGCGGCGGCGGGCAACACCGGACCGGCCTGCCCGGCGAACGACCCGGCGCAGGCCCGCGAGCGGGTGACGACGGTGCCGGCACCGGGCTGGTTCGACGGCGACGTCCTCACCGTCGGCGCCCTCGACGATGCCGGCCGTCCGGACCCGGCCTCGCTCGCCGGGCCGTGGGTGGACCTCGCCGCGCCGGGTGCTGTCCCCGCCGCGCTCGGCTCCCGCTCGGCGGGGCTCACCGCCGACCTCACCCTGCCCGGCTCGGCACCGGGACCGGTGACCGGGACGAGCTTCGCCGCCGCGCGGGTGGCCGGGGCGGCGGCCCTGCTGCGGGCCCGCTTCCCGACGCTGCCGGCCGCACAGCTCGTGGCCCGCCTCGTCGACACCGCCGAGCCCGTGCCGGGTGCCGGTCCGGGGCGCGATCCCGTGGTCGGCGTCGGCGCGCTCGACGTCCGCGCGGCGCTCGCGGGAGCCCGGGCGCCCGTCCCGGCCACCCCCGCCCCGCCGCCCGCGTCCTCCGGCGGCTCCGTCCTGGCCTGGGCGGCGGCGGGCGCGCTCGTGGTCGTCCTCGCCGTCGCCGCGCTCCTGCTCATCCGGCGCCGGAGCGCCCGGTGAGCGCGCCGCAGCGCGCGGTCGTACGCGCCGCCGAGGGGCGGGGGCCGGTGGACGGGCGGCTCCCCCGGGCCGGCCCGGTGCGGCTCGGGGGGCTCCTCGTCGTCGAGGTGGGCCTCGCTGTCGCGCTCGGGCTGCTGGCGCTGGGCGCGGGGCTCCCGGTCGCCGGGATCGTCCTGTCGCTCGCGCTCGTCGCGGGCCTGGTGCGGGTGCGCGGCGAGCTCGTCGGGACCTGGATGGTGCTGGCCCTGCGCCACCGGCTGCGCACCCGCGAGGCGCCCGCCGACCCCGCCCCGGACGGCCCGGCCCCCGACGGCCTCGGCCTCGTCCCCCTCGACCCCGCCGTCGGCGAGATCACCGTGGTCGAGGACCGGGACCACGACGGCCGGCCGCTGGCGCTCGCGGGTGCCGACGACGGCACGTGGAGCGCCGTCCTGGTCGTCGACTCCGACGAACTGCCCCTCCTGCTCGACGCGACGCCGCGCGGGTTCCCGCTCGCCGCGCTCGCCGGCACCCTGGCCGACCGCGGCGTGGTCCTCGACGCGCTCACCGTCGTCCGCCACGTCCGGCCGGGCGGTGCCGACTCGCCCGCCCGGCAGGCGCACCGCGAGGTCCTCGGCCCGCTCGCCGACGCCGCCCACCGCAGCGCGTGGCTCGTCGTGCGGCTCGACCCCGACCGCTGCCCGGGCGCGGTCGCCGAGCGCGGCGGCGGTGTCCTCGGGGCCCGGCGGGCGCTGCTCGGGGCCCTCGCGCGCATCGGCCGGGTGCTCGCCGAGGCCGACCTCCCGGTGCGGCCGCTGGACCGCGACGGACTGCGCGATGCCGTCGCAACCGCCGCGGCCGCAGACCTCGACCGCACACCGAGCGGCGTGATCGAACGGTGGGACGCCGTCGTCGTCGGGGAGGTCGGACACGCCACGTGGGCCGCGACCGACCTGCGCGTCCCGCCCGGCGCGCGCCTCGACCTGGACGACCTCGCCGCGCCCGACGCCGTCACCACCGTCGCCCTCGCGCTGCTCCCCGACCAGGCCCCGCCCAACGACGCCGCGGCCGTCGGGGTCGCCGTTCGCGTGCGGGTCAGCGCCCGCACGCCGGAGGCGCTCGCGGACGCGGGCGTCGCGGTGGTGGCGGCGGGGCGGGCGCGCGGATTGGCGCTCGAGCCGCTGCACGGGCGGCAGGTCGCGGGGCTGCGCAGCACGCTGCCGCTCGGGGGCTCGACGTGAACGGGTACCGGGCGTGACCGGGCGCCGGACGGCCCCGGGCGCCACGACGCGGGCGGGTACCGTCCGCCTGCGCGCGGGCGCCCTCGACACGCTGACCGCGCCGGTCGCCACGGCGGGCATCCTGCTGGGCGCCGACGCCGACGCCGACGGGGCGCCGGTGACGCTCGCGCTGCTGCGGCCGGTCCCCACCCGGGTCGTGGTGCTCGGCGCCCTGCACCTGGCGCGGCAGATGGCGCTGCGCGCGGTGGCCGAAGGTGCGGCCCTGACCGTCACGACGGGCCGGCCGCCCGCCTGGGAGCCCGTGGCGCGGGCCGCGGCCGACCCTGGGCGGGTACGGATCGGCACCGACGAGGCCCAGCCCGACGACGACGCCGCCATCCGCGGCCCCGGCGACACCGACGCGCTGCTCACCGTGCACGACCGCGGCGCCACCGGGGGCGGCCCGGCACCCTCGGTCGGCCCGTGGCGGGCCACGCTGCTCGTGCTCCCCGCGCTGTCCCCCGGGGTCGCCGACGCCGCGGACGACGCCGACGTCGTCCTGCTCGGGCGGATGCCGCCGCAGGAGGCCGACCTGGCCGCGCGGCTGTGGCGGCTCACCGAGCCGATGGCCGAGTCGCTGCGGACGCTGCCCGACCACGGCGTCGTCGTGCTCGGGCGCAGTCTCTGGCGGCGCCTCGACCTGGTCACCGCCGAGCGGGAGACGGCGCTGCTCGGTCCCGTTCGGCGCAGCTGAGATCCGACGCATCGGAGAGGTCGCCCGCTCGCCCGATTGCTCCCCACGAATGCCGGAGTAGGACGGGATGACCGAACACGCAACGTCAGGAGCGGCCGTGACCACCACCCGGATGTCCATGGGCTACCCGGTGATCGTCCAGTACTGGCGCTCGTTCGCCCACCTCGAGGCCTTCGCCCGCGACCGGGACGACCCGCACCTGGCCGCCTGGCGGAACTACTACGGCCGCCACGGGAAGACGGGCATCTGGCACGAGACCTACCTCGTGCCGGCAGGGCAGTACGAGGCCGTCTACGCGAACATGCCCGCCGCCTTCGGCCTCGGCCGGGCCGGGCGGCAGGTGCCGATGGCCGGTGCCTCCCACGCGCGGGACCGGGTGACCGCGGCGGGCGGGGCGCCCTAGACACCCGCTCAGGGACCGAGCGTGCGCACCGCGCGGGTCGTCGCGGCGCGGGCCGCGAGGCCGGCGTCGTCGGGGTAGTCGACCCCTGTCAGGCGCAGCCCGTGGGCCGCGACGACGTGGACCTCGGAGGCCCGCGCCCGGCGCTCGAGCAACGTCGCCGGCCAGTCGACGCCGCGGCGCCCCTCACCGACGGCCAGCAGGGCGCCCACCAGGGAGCGGACCATCGAGTGGCAGAACGCGTCGGCGGACAAGCGCGCCTCGACGACGTCCCGCTCGCCCGCCACCGGGACCCACGACAGGTGCTGGAGCTCGCGGATCGTGGTCGCGCCCTCGCGGGGACGGCAGAACGCGGCGAAGTCGTGCTCGCCGAGCAGTCCGCGGCCGGCGGCGTCCATGGCCGCGACGTCGAGGGACCGGGGCCAGCGCAGGGTGTCGCGTGCCCGCAGGGGTTCGGGTCCCGACGGGGCGGTGCAGACGCGGTAGGCGTAGTGGCGGCGCACCGCGGAGAAGCGGGCGTCGAACCCCTCCGGCGCGGGGCGCACGGCGTGGACGCGGACGTCCGGAGGGAGCATCCGCGCGAGCCGGCGGACCAGGCCGGCGGGCACCGCGCCATCGTCGAGCAGCGCGGTCCCGGGCGCGGACACGTCGGCGTGGGCCACCTGCGCG
Source organism: Actinomycetospora sp. (assembly GCF_036497585.1). GTDB lineage: Bacteria > Actinomycetota > Actinomycetes > Mycobacteriales > Pseudonocardiaceae > Actinomycetospora. Next base: position 4,674 of record NZ_DASXJD010000078.1, read on the forward strand.
TCGGCGTGCACGCCCGCGTCGGTACGCCCGGCGACGGTCAGCGCAACCGGGTCGCGCGCGAGGACCGCGAGCGTCTCCTCGAGGACCCCCTGCACGGTGCGCAGCCCGGGCTGACGGGCCCAGCCGGCGAAATCGGTGCCGTCGTAGGCCAGGTCGAGCCGGATCCGCCGGGGCCCCGGACCCGCAGCCACCACGGGCCCGCCGTCGGGATCGACGGCGGGCCCGTGGTCGTGCTCGGGGGTCGGTCCGGTCAGGACTTCCCCTCGGTGTCATCCTCGGTCTCGAGACCGGCGCTCGCCGCGGCGTTCTCCGCCATCGTCGCGGGCGCCTCGTCCTCGTCGGACGCGTCCGACGACGAGGCCGCGGCCTCGGCCTCCTGGACCTCCGGCGCGGTGTCGGTGCCGACGGCCTGCTCGGCCTCGACGGCCTCCGTCGCGTCGTCCGACGGCGCGAGGTCCGCCGGGGTGTCCTCGGACTCCGACGCCGCGATCGTCGCCGCGGTGGCCGCGGCACCCGTGGCCTGGCCGCCGACCTCACGGTTGGCGGCCGAGCGCGTCGCGGCCGACGCCTCGGTGGAGGCGAGCCGCTCGTTCACCAGCTCGATGATCGCCATCGGCGCGTTGTCCCCCTTGCGGGGCAGCGTCTTGACGATGCGGGTGTAGCCACCGGGACGGTCGGCGAAGAACGGGCCGATCTCGGCGACGAGCCGGTGCACGACGTCCTTGTCGCGGATCTGCTGCGAGATGATGCGACGGTTGTGGAGGTCGCCCTTCTTCGCCTTCGTGATCAGGCGCTCCGCGTACGGGCGGAGGCGCTCGGCCTTCGCGCGCGTCGTGTGGATGCGCCCGTGGGTGAAGAGCGACGTGGCCAGGTTGGCCAGCAGCATCTTCTGGTGGTCGGGGGATCCCCCGAGCCGCGGGCCCTTGGTGGGCTGGGGCATGACTGTGCTCCTGTCTCGGGCGCCTTTCCTCCCCGGCCCGTCGTGGGCCGGGGAGGGGGCAGTACGTCAGAGCTCTCGGTGGTTCAGAGCTGCTCGGTCTCGGCGTAGTCCTGGCCGTCGTCGGTGCCGAACGACCCGTACCCGCCGCCGTCGTAGGAGTCGTAACCCTCCGACGGGTAGTCGGACGCGGCCGCGCTCGGGTCGAACCCGGGCGGGCTGTCCTTGAGGGCCAGCCCGAGGCCGGCCAGCTTCATCTTGACCTCGTCGATGGACTTCGCACCGAAGTTGCGGATGTCCAGCAGGTCGGCCTCCGAGCGGCCGACGAGCTCGCCGACCGTGTGGATGCCCTCCCGCTTGAGGCAGTTGTAGGACCGGACCGTGAGGTCGAGGTCCTCGATGGGCATCGCGAACGCGGCGATCGAGTCGGCCTCGGCGGGCGAGGGCCCGATCTCGATGCCCTCCGCGTCGACGTTGAGCTCGCGGGCCAGACCGAACAGCTCGACGAGCGTGCGGCCGGCGGACGCGATGGCGTCGCGCGGGGTGATCGAGGGCTTGGTCTCGACGTCGAGGATCAGCTTGTCGAAGTCGGTGCGCTGCTCGACGCGGGTCGCCTCGACCTTGTAGCTGACCTTGAGGACCGGCGAGTAGATCGAGTCGACCGGGATGCGGCCGATCTCGGCGCCGGACGCCTTGTTCTGGGCGGCGGGGACGTAGCCACGGCCCCGCTCGACCACGAGCTCGACCTCGAGGCGGCCCTGGTCGTTCAGGGTCGCGATGTGCAGGTCCGGGTTGTGCACGGTCACGCCGGCCGGCGGGACGATGTCCCCCGCCGTCACCGTGCCCGGGCCCTGCTTGCGCAGGTACATCGTCGCCGGCTCGTCCTCCTCGGAGCTCACGACGAGCTCCTTGAGGTTCAGGATGATGTCGGTGACGTCCTCCTTCACCCCCGGGACGGTGGTGAACTCGTGGAGGACCCCGTCGACCCGGATCGAGGTCACCGCCGCGCCCGGGATGGACGACAGCAGGGTCCGCCGCAGCGAGTTGCCGAGGGTGTAACCGAAGCCCGGCTCGAGCGGCTCGATGACGAACCGCGACCGGGTCTCGTCGACCGGCTCCTCCGAGAGGGCCGGGCGCTGGGAGATCAGCACTTCTGGTGTTCCTTCCGGTGCTCGGGCATCCGCTATTTGACGCCGAACGGTGGAACCGCGGCCGGCAGGCTGCCGGCTGCGGCGGGTCGAGCCCTACTTCGAGTAGAACTCGACGATCAGCTGCTCCTGCACGGGCGTGTCGATCTGGGTCCGCTCCGGCAGCTGGTGCACGAAGATGCGCAGCGAGTCCGGGACGACCTGGAGCCAGCCGGGCACCGGACGGTCCCCGAACGACTCCTTCGCGTCCACGAAGGGCAGCATGTTCCGCGACTTGTCGCGGACGTCGATGATGTCGTACTGCGTCACCCGGTAGCTGGGGACGTCGACCTTCTCGCCGTTGACGAGGAAGTGGCCGTGGCCCACGAGCTGACGCGCGGCACGACGGGTCCGGGCGAGCCCGGCGCGGTAGACCAGGGAGTCCAGGCGCGACTCGAGCAGGCGCAGGAACTCGTCGCCGGTCTTGCCCTCGCGACGGTTCGCCTCCTCGTAGTAGGCGCGCAGCTGCTTCTCGAGGACGCCGTAGGTGAAGCGGACCTTCTGCTTCTCCTGCAGCTGGAGCAGGTACTCGGACTCCTTGATGCGGATCCGACCGTGCTGCCCCGGCGGGTACGGGCGACGCTCGAAGGACTTGTCGCCGCCGATCAGGTCGGTCTTGAGGCGACGCGACTTGCGGGTGGCGGGGCCGGTGTAGCGAGCCATGGTGTCTCTCCTCTCCGGCCCTAGACCCGACGACGCTTCGGCGGGCGGCAGCCGTTGTGCGGCTGCGGGGTGACGTCGGAGATCGTCCCGACCTCGAGCCCCGCGGCCTGCAGCGACCGGATCGCCGTCTCGCGGCCCGAGCCCGGGCCCTTGACGAAGACGTCGACCTTCTTCATGCCGTGCTCGGCCGCCTTGCGGGCCGCGTTCTCGGCGGCCATCTGCGCGGCGAACGGCGTCGACTTGCGCGAGCCCTTGAAGCCGACGTGGCCGGCGGAGGCCCAGCTGATCACCGCGCCCGAGGGGTCGGTGATCGAGACGATGGTGTTGTTGAACGTGCTCTTGATGTGCGCCTGGCCCTGGGAGATGTTCTTCTTCTCCCGGCGGCGCACCTTCTTGGCGCCTGCGGCGCCGGTGCGGGTCCTGGGTGGCATCGGTGCTTCTCTCCGAGTTCTGCGTCTACTGCGAGGGGGGCGGGCTCCCGCTTACTTGCGGGCGGCCTTCTTCTTGCCGGCGACGGTCTTCTTCGGGCCCTTGCGCGAGCGGGCGTTGGTCTTCGTCCGCTGGCCGTGGACCGGAAGGTTCCGGCGGTGACGCAGGCCCTGGTAGCTGCCGATCTCGA
>NZ_DASXJD010000079.1:0-2586 GCF_036497585.1 Actinomycetospora sp.
CGGCGGTCCCGCGCGCGGTGGGGGTCCTCGCGCACGGCCCCGTGCAGCTCATCGGCCAGGCCGGCATGAGCCTCGCGATGGCCGCGATGCTGTTCCTGCTGTAGGTGGCCTCCGGCCTTGCGAGGCCGCAGGCCACCTCCCGCGCTGCGCCGATCGGCCGGGTGGAGCAATCTCTGGATCATGTCGACAATCCGGGCGGCCGGCGTCGGACTCCTCATCGCCCTCGGCGCCCTCACGGGCTGCTCGAGCACCCAGCAGGCCGCCGCTCCCGCGGCTCCGCCCGCTGCCGCCGCCCCGTCCAGCCCGGCCGTCGCCACCTCGACCCCGACCTCCACCTCCGCGCAGGCCGCGCCGGAGAAGGGGAAGTGTCTGCTCTCCGACCTGCACCCGGTCGTCGGGCGCACGACCGGTGAGGCCGGCCAGCAGCGGCACACCACGGTCGTCTGGACGAACGCGTCGTCGTCGACCTGCACGATGGTCGGGTACGGCGGTGTCGACCTCCAGGGTCCGCCCGACCCGATGGGTACCAGCTACTCGCTGCCGCGCCAGACCAGCGAGCAGCCCGCCCTGGTGCGTCTGTCCCCCGGCGACAAGGCCCACTCCGTGATCACGTGGAACCCGAGCCAGAAGACCAGCTGGACCCCGACGAAGATCCTCATCACGCCGCCTGACGAGACCCACTCCGCGGTCCTCGACTGGCCCGGCGGCGGGGTGGTCCGTCAGGACGGGGCGACCCACCCGGGCACCTATCTCGGGCCGGTCCAGAAGGGCTCGGACGCCTAGCCTGCGCACCGTGCCCCAGGACGAACCACTCGACGACGAGCAGGTTCACGATCCAGCTCGACCACACCGAGGCGCCTGCCGCGGCCGTGATCGTCGCCGGGTCGTCCAGCGACGAGCCGAGGGCCACGAACAGCGCCAGGTAGACGACGATCCACGCGCGGTTGACGACGATCGAGAACGTCAGCGCGACGCTGCGCAGCATCCAGGCCCGGTGGTCGGCGAAGCGGCGCTGCCTCGCGGCGCGCCAGCCGGCGACCGCGGTCGCGAGCCAGAGCATGGCGAGCACGGTGTTCCCGACGGCGGACACCGGCCCGGTACTGCTCACCGGGGCGACCCCGAGGACGACGATCCCGCCGGGGATCACCCCGCCCAGCAGGTAGGCCCGGCCCGACCAGCGGTGGACCGCGGGATGGCGCCGGCGCAGCCACGGCCAGATCTGCAGGCAGGCGGTCAGCAGGGCGATCGACCCGAACATGATGTGGGCCCAGAGCAGCGGGTAGTGCAGCGCGTAGTCCGGGCGCGGCGTGATGCGCGATCGGGACGGGTCGAGCGTCAGGTACGGCGGTAGTTCCAGCGCGAGGAACCCGACCGTCACGACGGCGAGCGCGAGCAGGCCGACCCCGGCGCGGCGGGACGGCCGACGGCGGGCGGGCGCGGGAGGCGGGGCTGGAGGCGGGAGCGTCTCGGTCATGCGCGTAAGCCTTACGCATGAAGCGTAAGCGTGTCTACACAAAGGCCGTGAAAGGATGTCGCCCATGACCACCGACGCGGCCCCGGGAGAGACCGACCCGCTCTGGGCTCCGCCGTCGGCGCCTCGTCGGGAGCGGCGCCCGCTGAGCCGGGAGGCGATCGTCGGCGCGGCCGTCGCCCTCGCCGACGCGGAGGGCATCGAGGCGGTGTCGATGCCGCGGCTCGCGCGCACTCTCGGGGCCGCGCCGATGTCGCTCTACCGGCACGTCCCGCACAAGGAGGCGCTGCTCGCACTCATGGTCGACGCCGCCGTGGGGCCGCCACCGGACGTCGCCGCGGAGACGGTCCGCGAGGGGATGGCGCGCTGGGCGCGGGCCAACCGTGGCGTGTTCGCCGCGCACCCCTGGACGTTGCCCCTGGTCACCGGCCCGCAGCGGATGGGTCCGTCGGAATGCGCGTGGGCCGAGGTGTTCCTCACGCTGCTCGACGAGGTGGCGGGGATGCCTGCCGAGCAGGCGATCGCCCTGGTGCACGTGGTCAACGCCTACGTGCGGGGGGCGTCGGCGCCGATCGGGAACCGGGCGCCGACGGCCGCCGAGGTCCGGAGTGCCGGGCGGGAGGACGAGCTGCCCCGTCTGCTCACCCTGCTGCCGTCGGACGCGGACACACGCGGGGCCCAGGGGCCCGACGACGAGCTCTTCGAGCTCGGGCTCGCCGCCGTGGTGGACGGATGCGTGCGCCAGGCGGGGATCGACCCCTCCTGACGAGGTCGCCCGCCGCGCCCGGCATCCGTATGTCAGGACTAGACTGTTTGAGCGAAGTGAACGAGCCATCATCACACTGAGTATTGATGTCGGTCAGTGCCAATAACGCTGAGTGCTGGGGTTAACCTGCCTCGGTCGTGGGGTCGGAGCCGTGCTCGGCGCCGTCGGGGCCCCCGTCGTGAACCGCGTCGTCCCAGGTAGAACGATTCTCGACCTGGTCGACGTCTCGCTACGGACCCGTACGGAGAACGCATGCGACCACGGACCGACACGTCCCTCTCGCGCTACTCCATCAGGAGGCTAGGAGTCGCGGTATCGGCAGCGACGGTTGCGCTGAGTGCTGGAGCGT
>NZ_DASXJD010000080.1:0-46913 GCF_036497585.1 Actinomycetospora sp.
CCACCGCGGACGGTGACGCCCATTCCTCTCGTGAGCCGGAGGCTCTGCCATGGCCAGGATGATGATCGACTGCCGCGACATGCCGAGCGACAGCAACTGCACACTCGCCATCGCTGGCGACGACCTCGAGGACCTGCTCGACGCCGCGACCCAGCACGCCATCACCAAGCACGGCCACGAGGAAGGTCCAGAACTGCGAGAGGGCATCCGGGGCGGCCTCAAGCCGGTCGAATCTGCAATGGCCTGACCGGTCGATCAGCTGGGTCCAGCAACTCGTCGAGCTCCACGCGGGCGGCCGCGGGAAACGAGAACGGCGAGCTGGCGAGGCCCATGTGCTCTGACGGTGAGGGGCTTGGGAGTCAGCCCCGACCTTGTGGCGACCCTTGCCGGAAACGGTTGTGCGGTGATGCGGTGATGCGGTGATCTCGAGTCGCACGGGCCACCGCGGCGATAGTGGCTTTGTCCAGCGTGAGTCGGGGCAGGATGAACGCCGCGCACCGCTGGGTGGTCGCCGCCCCGGGACGGGCGAGCCGGCTGGTGTCGTGGGCGAAGACCTCGCGGGCGCAACCGTCATGAACCCCGCCCGCGACTCCCAGCCAAACACCCGGCTCCGTGGACTCATCAGTGGGACCACCTTGCGGACCGCTTACGTCAAACGGCGGCGCCGATGGGTGTTTACCAGAGAAGGCCTACAGCGTGCACCGTAGGCATCGTTGACTCCTGAACTCCGACCCACCCGGCGTCCTGGGCCGGTACAACACATCCTGACCGGCCGCTGGTCTCCTACCTGCTGCTCCCGTCGCCCGGCCGGCCGGCGCGCAGTCGGGCGTCCTCGCGCTGCACATCGGCACGGAGGCTGCGCTCGCGGCGCAGCCACTCCGGCTGTTCTTCCTTCAACGCCGTGATCTGGGCGGTGGTCAGCGGCTCGGTGATGTCGGCCCGGGCCAGACCGGAGATCGACACACCGAGCGGTCCGCTACGACGGGCCGCGGGTGCGGGCCGTCGCGCCGCAGCTCGCGCAGCCACGCGGGCGGGTCGGCCTGCAGGGCGTCGAGCTCGTCGCGAGAAATCACGCCTTCACGGAACTCGGCGGGCGTCGCGTCGAGGTGCACGCCCAGCTTCTTCGCCGCCGTCGCGGGCTTCATCGTCTGCGTCGCCCTCTGCCGCGTCATCGGCCCAGGTTATCGGGCCCGACCGGCCGATAGCCTGAGCCCGTGACCGAGCCCGGCGAGACCGCGTCCTTCCGACTCGGCTACGTACCGGGCGCCACGCCGGGCAAGTGGGCACGGATCTGGGCCGAGCGTCGTCCCGACGTTCCCCTCGAGCTCCTCGGCGCGACCACGGACGCGGTGGTGGACCAGGTCCGGGCCGGTGCGGTGGACGCCGGTGTTGTTCGGCTGCCGATCGACCGGACCGGGCTGCACGCGATCCCGCTCTACACCGAGACCACCGTGGCCGTCGTGCCGAAAGAGCACGTGCTCACCGCGATCGAGGAGGCAGGGCTCGACGATCTGGCCGACGAGATCGTCCTGCGTCCGCAGGACGACACCCTCTCCTGGCACGGTGACAGGCCGGGCCGAGCGGCAGCGTTCAACCCCACGACGACGGCCGAGGCGATCGAGCTCGTCGCCGCAGGCGCCGGCCTGCTGCTCCTCCCCCAGTCGCTGGCGCGCCTGCACCACCGCCGGGACCTCGCCCACCGGCCGGTGGCCGACGCGCCGCAGTCCAGCGTCGTCCTCACCTGGCCGGACGCGGACAACACCGAGCTGATGGAAGAGTTCATCGGGATCGTCCGCGGACGCACGGCCAACAGTTCCCGCACCCCCCGCCGTCAGGACGGTCCACCACCGGGCGCCTCTGCCTGGGCGAAGAGGCGGCCTACCGGGCGCCGAGCGGCCCGTCGTCGGTGACCGCCCCGTGGGTCAGGTCGAAGCGCAGCACCAGGGTTGCTCACCTAAAGTCCCCCGAGGTCAAGGCAGGGCCCGACAAGCGACGGCGACGTCCTTTCGCCGGCCCTGGTGAGTCCCGCAGGCGAGGGAGGCGGTCCGTCAGTGTCCGAGACGTCCGAGATGTCCGAGCGGTCCGGGCTGAAGGTCGACGAGCACCTGCGAGCCTTCGTCGAGGACGAGCTGCTCTCGCAGGTCGAGCTCACCGGCGAGGAGTTCTGGTCGATCCTGGCCCGCCTGCAGGAGCGGTTCGCGCCCCGGATCGCGACGGCGCTGGAGGAGCGCGACGACCTCCAGACCAAGATCGACGCCTGGCACAAGGAGCACGGCGCGGGTTCTCGGGACGACTACGAGAAGCTGCTGACCGATCTCGGCTACCTGGCACCGGAGCCGTCGAGCGTCCCGACGATCGACGTCGACCGGGTCGACCCGGAGATCGCCGAGGTCCCCGGCCCGCAGCTGGTGGTGCCGTCCACGAACGCGCGTTTCTCGCTCAATGCCGCGAACGCCCGCTGGGGCTCGCTGTTCGACGCGTTCTACGGCACCGACGCGCTCCCGCAGGACCACGAGCTCGCGGAGGGCTACGACGAGCGGCGCGGCGCGCAGGTCATCGCGGCCGCCGACGACCTGCTCGACGAGCTGTTCCCGCTCGAGCGCGGGAGCCACGCCGACGTCACCGCTTATCGCCCGTCGACCGGCGGGCTGGCGGCCGACACCGCGGACGGCACGGTCGGCCTCGCCGATCCGTCGGCGTTCGCCGGGTTCACCACGCCCGAGGACGGCCGGGGCGGTGTGGGTCATGTGCTGCTCGTCCGCCACGGCCTGCACCTCGACCTGGTGCTCGACCCGTCCACCCAGGTCGGCGGGCAGCACCACGCGGACGTCAGCGACGTCGTGCTCGAGTCGGCGGTCACCACGATCGTCGACCTCGAGGACTCGGTCGCGACGGTCGACGGCGAGGACAAGGCCCTGGCCTACCGCACGTGGCTCGGGCTGATGACCGGCGACCTGGTCGCGGAGTTCTCCAAGGGCGGCGAGACCGTCACCCGGCGGGTGAACCCGGACCGCGAGTACACCGCCGCCGACGGCTCGGCGCTGACGCTGCCGGGTCGCTCGCTGATGCTCGTCCGCACCTGCGGCCACCACATGACCACGAACGCGGTGCTCACCGCGGACGGTCGAGAGGTCAACGAGGGCGTGCTCGACGCGCTGGTGTGCGCCGTCGCGGGCCTGTACGACCTGCGCGGGCGCGGGCCGCACACGAACTCCCGCGCCGGGAGTGTCTACGTCGTCAAGCCCAAGCAGCACGGGCCCGAGGAGGTCGCGCTGACCGTCGAGCTGTTCGCGGCGGTCGAGGAGTCCCTCGGCCTCGAGGCGAACACGCTCAAGATCGGCATCATGGACGAGGAGAAGCGGACGACGGCCAACCTGTCGGCGTGCATCGGTGCGGCCGCGAACCGCGTCATCTTCGTCAACACCGGGTTCCTCGACCGCACCGGCGACGAGATCCATACCTGCTTCGCCGCCGGGCCGGTGCTGCGCAAGGGCGACATGCGCTCGACGGTGTGGCTGCAGACCTACGAGGACCGCAACGTCGACGTCGCCCTGGCGGCCGGCTTCGAGCACCACGCACAGGTCGGCAAGGGCATGTGGGCCAAGCCCGCCGCGATGGCCGAGATGCTCGAGCAGAAGATCGGGCACCCGAAGGCGGGCGCGAACACGGCCTGGGTGCCCTCGCCGACCGCCGCGACGCTGCACGCGCTGCACTACCTGCGCATCGACGTGCACGCCGTCCAGGAGGAGCTCTCGCAGCGGGAGACGGCCGACCGCCGCAATCTGCTGGAGCTCCCGCTCTCCGACCCGAGCACCCTGTCGGAGTCCGACGTGCGCCGGGAACTGGAGACCAACGCCCAGTCGATCCTCGGCTACGTCGTGCGCTGGGTGGGGATGGGCATCGGCTGCTCGACGGTCCCCGACCTCGACGGCGTCGGACTGATGGAGGACCGCGCGACGCTGCGGATCTCCAGCCAGCTCATCGCGAACTGGCTCGAGCACGGCGTCGTCGACGCCGACACCGTGCGGGAGACCTTCGCGCGCATGGCCGCACTCGTCGACGAACAGAACGAGGGCCAGGACGGTTACCCGCCCATGGCCCCGGACCTGGACGGCAGCGAGTCGTTCCAGGCCGCGCTCGAGCTGGTCTTCACGGGCGGGACCGAGCCCAACGGCTACACCGAGCGTGCCCTCACGCAGTGGCGTCGGAAGGCCAAGACCACCGCCTGAATCGAGGCCGCCGGGCATCCTCGCGATCAGCGGAGCACGCGCTACGCGATCGGCCACGTCGGCGTGATCGCCTTCTACGCGCTGCTGTGGCTGTTCGGCTGGATGGAGCTCATGTCCGGCCAGGACGAACCCGGCCCCGCACGCTGGTCCGGACGTCCGCGCGCGCGGACGATCGAGCCGTGACCGGCCCCGACCGCTACGGCGTCGAGATCTACGCGGACGGGCTCCACGGCCGGTCGCCCGCCCTGCCCACCGATCTCTCCCGGCTCGAGGCCGCCGCGCGCCGCGTACTCCCAGCGCACGTGTTCGACTACGTGGCGGGCGGAGCGGGGTCCGGCGCGACGATGCGCGCCAACCGGGCAGCCTTCGACCGGGTGGGCCTGGTACCGCGGATGCTGCGCGGCAACCACGTCCGGGACTGGTCGACGACGCTCCTGGGCACGACGATGCCCGCGCCGCTGCTTCTCGGTCCGGTGGGTGTGCAGAGCCTGCTGCACGACGACGGGGAGCTCGCCACCACTCGCGCGGCCTCGGCACTCGGCGTCCCGGCGGTGCTCTCGACGGCGTCGTCGCACACGACCGAGGAGGTCGCGGCGGCCTCGGGGGACGGACCCCGGTGGTACCAGCTCTACCGGCCCACCGACGACGAGGTGACCGCGAGTCTGCTGGCCCGGGCGCACGCTGCCGGGTTCACCGTCCTCGTCGTCACCCTGGACACCTGGACCCTCGGGTGGCGCCCCCGCGACCTCGATCGCGCCTACCTCCCGTTCCTGCGCGGCGTGGGCACGGCGATCCCCTTCTCCGACCCCGCCTTCCGCGCCGGCCTCGCCCGGGCCCCGGAGGAGGACCTCGGCGCGGCCGTCCGCCACCGGCAGCGACTGTTCACCGGCACCGCGTGGGGCTGGGACCGGCTCGCGACGATCCGCGCGCAGTGGGACGGCCCGATCGTCGTCAAGGGGATCCAGTGTCCCGACGACGCGCGGACGGCGCTCCGGCTCGGGATGGACGCGGTGATCGTGTCCAACCACGGCGGCCGTCAGGTCGACCGCGCGATCGGGTCGCTGAGCGCCCTGCCCGGCGTCGTCGCCGCCGTCGCTGGGCAGGCGCCGGTGCTCTTCGACTCCGGTATCCGCACCGGTGCCGACGCGGCGATCGCCCTCGCGCTCGGTGCCGACGCGGTGCTGGTCGGCCGACCGTTCGCCTTCGGGCTGGCCCTGGGCGGGCAGGCGGGCGTGCACCACATCCTGCGCTGCCTGCTCGCCGAGCTCGACACCACCCTCGCCCTGGCCGGCTACCGCGACGTCGCCGAGCTCCACGATGCCGAGGACGTGGTCGCCGGCACGCCCTGACCCTCCGTGGTGCCCCGTCGCGACGTCACAGCGCGGCGCGGACCTCCCGGGCGGCCTGGCCCATGTTCCGCAGCTTCGCGTACGCGGTGGTGCGGCTGAAGTACCCGAGCCCGCAGTCTGGGGCCACGAGCAGCCGGTCGGCGGGGATGACCTTGAGTGCGCGCCGGATGCGGTCGGCGATCTGCTCCACCGGTTCGACCATGGTGTTCTTCGCGTCGACGACCCCGACGCCGAGCACCTTGTCGGCGGGGAAGTCGGCGAACGCCTCGAGCTCGACGAAGTCCTTGTTCGTGAACTCCAGGTGGATCACGTCGCAGGGCGACTCGCGGAACAACGGCATCATCTCCGCCGCGTGGTTGTCGAAGATGTCACGCTGACCGTCGACGCTGCCGTAGCAGACGTGCCAGAACTTGGTCATGTGGATGCCCTCGAACAGGATCTGCTGGCACTCGATCTGCCAGGCGTCCTGGGTGTAGGGCGGCAGCACGTCGATCAGCTGGACGGCTTCCATCCCCATGTCCTGCAGGTAGTGCAGCTCCTTGTTCAGCGCGCGGGCGATGTCCTTGGCCAGTGCGACGCCGTCGCCGTAGTGCTGGTCGTTCAGGATGATCGACTGCTGGGCCGGGCCGAGCATCGCCACCTTGAACGGGCGGTCGGTGGCCTGCTGCATCGCATAGGCGACGGCCTCGAAGATCGGGCGGACCCACTCGACCTTGCTGCGCACGGTGCCCTTGTAGAACGGCGCGTACTTCGCGCCGTCGCCGGGCGGCCCGAAGTTGTCGATGCCGCCGAGGTTCTCCGGGATGAAGTGGAAGATCGGTTCGAGCTGGAAGCCCGGGGCCTCCCACTCGTAGTACTGGGCGCCGTCGCAGAGGATGTCGAGCCCGGCCAGCTCCTGCTCCCGGGCAGTGAGCTTGCAGGCGTCCTCGTAGGCCACGCGCAGGTTGTGGCTGCGGTAGGTGGGTTCCGTCCCGCAGCCGAGTATCCGTCCCTGCAGCCAGTGCGGCCGCGGGAAGGCGGACACGGCCGACACCGGGAGCAGGACATCCTCGTTCCGAATCCGCATGGTCAGTCTCCTCAGACTCTCGCTGTACTCGCGGCTGGGACTCGTCCCTCGAGAAGGCCCCGGGCGGCGACCACGACCTTCTCGGGCGAGGGCATGACCTCTGCCTCCATCGCCGTGGCGACCGGCAGCGGGACGTTGCCGCCGGACACCCGCACGATCGGTGCGCGCAGGTCGTCGAACGCCTCCTCGGCGAGGATCGCGGCGACGGCGGCACCCCAGCCGAGCTGGCCGGGGTTCTCCTCGACGATCACGACCCGGCCGGTCCGCCGCGCGGAGGCGAGCACGGCGGCGGCGTCGAGCGGCACGAGGCAGCGCAGGTCGAGGACGTCGGCGGCGATCCCCTCGTCGGCGAGCGCGACGGCGGCCTGCTCGCACATCCCGACGGTGCGCGCGAGGCCGACGAGGGTGACGTCCTCGCCGGACCGTCGGAGGGCGGCCTCGCCGAGGGGCACCACGTGATCGCCCCCGGGCCACTCGGACTTCGTCCCGAACAGCGCCTTGTGCTCGAGGACGAGCACCGGCTCGGGGTCGCGGATCGAGGCGGCCAGCAGGCCCCACATGTCGTCCGGGGTGGAGGGCGAGACGATCTTGACGCCGGGGACGCACATCGCCCAGTTCTCGATGGACTGGCTGTGCTGCGCCCCGAACCCCAGCCCGCCGCCGTTGCTCCCGCGGATCACCAGCGGCATCCGCAGCTGGCCCCCGGTCATGTAGCAGGCCTTCGCGATCTCGTTGGCGACCTGGTCCCAGCAGGTCGCGTAGAAGTCCGAGAACATGATCTCGGCGACGGGCCGGAGGCCCGCGGCTGCCGCGCCCATCGCGGCGCCGGCGATCGCCTGCTCGGAGATCGGGGTGTCCCAGACCCGCTCCGGTCCGAAGCGGTCCCGGAGCCCGGCGGTCGTCTTGAAGACCCCGCCCGACCCGACGTCCTCACCGAGCAGCACCACCGTCTCGTCGCGCGCCATCTCCTGGTCGAGCGCAGCGGCCACGGCCTCGCGGAAGGTCAGTTGCGCCACGTCGCACCTCCGTCGCTCCACATGCCGGTCCAGGCGTCGGCGCCGTCCGCGGTGGGCTCGGCGAGCACCCGCACGGCCAGGGCGTCCATTTCGGCCTTGACCTGCGCGACGAGGGCGTCGCTCGCCTCGACGGTCATCGCGCCGGACCGCGCCAGCTCGGTCGCGAGCCGCACCAGCGGGTCACGGGTGCGGGCGGCGGCGACCTCGTCGGGATCGCGGTAGGCCCCGCCGTCGGCCACCGAGTGCCCGCCCAGCCGGTAGGTGAGGGCCTCGACGAGCGACGGCCCGTCCCCCCTGCGGGCGCGCTCGACCGCGGCCAGCGCCGTCTCGCGGACCGCGGCCACGTCGTTGCCGTCGACGACGATCGGCGCCAGCCCGTAGGCGGGGGCGCGGTCGGCGGCGGGCCGGTCGACCGGGATCACGTCACCGATCGGCGTGTACTCCATGTAGAGGTTGTTCTCGCAGACGAAGACCACCGGGAGCTTCCAGACCGCGGCGAGGTTCACCGCCTCGTGGAAGGCGCCGATGTTCGTCGTGCCGTCGCCGAAGAAGCAGGCCGTGACCGCGCCGTCGCGGCGGATCCGGCTCGCCCACGCCATACCGACCGCGGTGGGGATGTGCCCGCCGACGATCGCGTAGGAGCCGTAGTAGCCGTGCTCGACGCTGGTGATGTGCATCGAGCCGCCCTTGCCGCCACAGATGCCCCCGACGCGGCCGAGCAGCTCGCGCAGCACCGCCTCCTCCGGGGCGCCGCGGGCGAGGGCGTGGGCGTGGCCGCGGTAGGTCCCCAGCGAGTGGTCGCCCGGGCCGAGGACCGAGGCCACACCGACCGCGATGGCCTCCTGCCCCAACCCCAGGTGCGCCGGTCCGCGGACGCGGCCCTGTCGGTAGAGGACGTCGACCTTCGCCTCGAACTGGCGGATCCGCAGCATCCGTTCGTAGAGCTCCCGCAGCTCCGGAGCGGCGCGCTCGGCTCGGACGGCGGTGACGTCGGGCGCTTCCACCTCGCCGAAAATAGTGACGCACGTCGCACGGGGCATCGTCCACGGGGGCAGGGTCCGGGCGGGGATTCGCCCCGGGCGGACATGTCGCAGTGGTACCGGGATGACCGATGCTCCCTTGCGTCGGACGACCTCGGCCGGGCTGGGCCGTCACGCCGCGTCCCGGTAGTTCCTGTCCCGGTAGATCGGCGGAGCCATGCAGATCGGGATGACCATCGGGGGCGACGTCCTCGCGCGCCCGAGCTCCCCCGGCGAGGTCGTGGCCGACGCCCAGCAGGCCGAGAAGGAGGGCTACGCCACTGCGTGGTCGGTGCACTTCTCGCGCGCCTACGACGCCCTCACCACACTCGCCGTCGCAGGCACCGTCACCTCGCGCATCGGGCTCGGCGTCGGCATCGTGCCGACCTACCCGCGGCACCCGCTCGCCCTCGCCCAGCAGGCGGCCACCGCCCAGGTGTTCTGCGGCGGACGGCTGACCCTCGGCGTCGGCGTCTCCCACCGGCCCGTGATCGAAGGGCTGCACGGCCTCCCCTACGCGAACCCCGCCGCCCACATGCGGGAGTACCTCGGCATTCTCGTGCCGCTGCTGCACGGAGAGGAGGTCCACGTCGCGGGAGAGCACTACCGCGTGGACGGCGGGTTCCGCGTCCCGGGCACGTCGCCGGTTTCCGTGCTGGTCGGGGCGCTGTCGCCGCGGATGGTGCGTGCCGCGGGCGAGTGCTCCGACGGGGTGATCACATGGCTCGCCGGACCGCGGACGCTCGACGCGACGATCGTCCCGACGCTGCGGGTAGCCGCGGCGGGCCGGCCGGCGCCCCGCGTCGTCGCCGCTCTCCCGGTCGCGGTCACCGACGACCCGGACGCCGCCCGCGCCATCGCCGAGCAGGCGTTCGGGCGCTACAACGGCATGGAGAACTACCGTCGCCTCTTCGAGCGCGAGGGCGTCGCCTCGGTGGGCGACCTGGCTGTCGTCGGGACCGAGGACGCCGTGGCGACGCAGCTGGCCCGCTACGCCGACCTCGGCGTCACCGAGCTGTGGCCGGCGGTGTACCCCGTCGGCGACGACCAGGAGGCGAGCATCCGGCGCACCCGCGCCCTCCTGACGACGCTGGCCGTGCCATGAGCACGTCGGGCCGCTACGCCGAGGAGCTCGTCGAGGCGGGATTCGCCGTCGAGGTTGCGGACGCCCCGCTGCTGCACGACGGGCTCAACACGGCCGACCTGGCCCACGTGCTCCTGCTGCACGAGCGCCGGGTCGTCCCCGATCCCGCCGCGCGCCGGCTGCTGTCCGTGGTGCTCGACGCCGTGCGCACCCCGGCGGAGCGGTTCGACTACGACCCGGCCCACGGCGAGGTCTACAACTGCCGTGAGCGCTGCTTCGCCGCCCGGATCGGCCGTGACGCCGGCTGGCTGCACGCGGGCCGCACGCGTCGCGAGGCGGTGCGCATCGCCCTGCGGCTCCGGGCGCGGCGGGATACCGCCGACCTGATCGAGGCGGCCGCCCGGTTCTGTCTCGCTGCCGCCCGCGGCGCGGACACGCACGCCGAGACGCTGATGGTCGAGCAGACCTACCTGCAGCATGCCCAGCCGTCCACGTTCGGCCACTACCTGCTCGCCGCGGCGTATCCGGTCCTCCGGGAGGTCGAGCGCCTGGCCGCGGAACTCGACGGGATCGACCGGAGCCCGGCCGGCGCGGGCGGGGTCAACGGCAGTCCGCTGACGGGGGACCGCGAGCGGATGGCCGCCCTGCTGGGGTTCGACGACGTCATCGAGCACACCCGCGACGCCATGTGGCAGGTGGACGCCTTCACCGCCGTCGTCCAGGGCGCCGCCCGCCTGGCCACGGCACTCGACCGGCTCGCCGAAGACCTGGAGATCTACTGCAGTGAGGAGTTCGGCTGGCTCCGCCTGGCCGAGCGCCACACCCGGACGAGCGTGCTGATGCCCCAGAAGCGCAACCCCTATGCGCTGACCATGGTCCGCGGCGAGGCCGGGATCCTCATCGGCCGCGCGACGGGGCTGCTCGCCCTGGCCAAGAGCCCCTCCGCCCGCAGCGACAACCTGATCTTCTCCTACGGGGAGGTCCCGCGGTCCCTCGACCTCGCCACCCGCGCCGCCCGGCTCATGGCGGGGGTCGTCGACGGCCTGGAGGTCGACGCCGGAGCCATGCGCGCCGCGCTCGACGCCGGCTTCTCGCAGGCCGCGGACCTCGCCGAGCTCCTCATGGTCCACGCCGGGCTCGACTACCGGTGCGCCTACGACGTCGTCGGGGCCTGCGTGCGGCGGGCGGCCGCTGAGGGGCGGCGCGGGGTCGACCTCACCGTCGACCGCCTCGACGCCGCCGCCGCGGAGCTCGGCGTCGCCGGCCTGAACGCGCCCGCCGCGGCCGAGCTGGCCGCGGCGCTCGACCCCGAGTCGATCGTGCGCTCCCGGCGGACGCGCGGCGGTGCCGCGCCCGAGGTCGTGCGCGGGATGGCGAAGGACTGCGAGAGCGCGGCCCACACCGCACTGGGCATGGTCCGCGCCCGGCGCGCGGTCTGGGACGCCGCCGAGGCCGACGTGGTGCGCCGGGCCACCGAGCTCGTCGGGTGACGGCCCGACCAGGACCATCGACAGCAGGACGGACGGGACGGACATGGACATCCGCGATCAGCATCTGAACCTCGCCGAGTGGAACGCGCTGATCGAGCGCAGCCTCGCCGATCCCGACTCGGAGCCGATCCTGAACCTCGACCCGGACGATCCCGATCCCCTCTACGACGCGATCTTCGTCGGTGGCGGGGCGGGCGGGCGGTTCGGGGCCGCCTACATGAGCGCGATGGGCGGCCGGCCGCTCATCATCGACGCGTGGCCGTTCCTGGGCGGCTCCTGCCCGCACCAGGCGTGCGTCCCGCACCATCTGTTCTCGGAGGCGGCCGAGGAGCTCGATCGGATGCGGTGGTTCTCCGACGAGCTGTTCTTCCCGAAGTTCGACGCCTCGCGCGCCAGCATCCTCGAGCTGGTCCGGCTGTTCCTGGCCGGCCGCGGCAGCGCCCACGCGTTCATGAACTGGCAGACCAAGGAACAGCTCGAGGTCTCGTACGTCCTCAACGCCCGGGCGACGATCGTCGACGCCCACACCGTCCGGGCGGCCGGCCGGACGTTCCGGGCGGAGAACCTGGTACTCGGCACCGGGGCACGTCCGGTGACCCCCGACGTGCCAGGGCTGGACCTGCACGGGGTGTACGACTTCGTCAGCGTCGTCGAGGAGCTCGACTACGAACCGACCCGGTGCGTGGTGATCGGCGGCAGCAAGGTCGCGATGGAGTACGGCTCCTTCTTCCACGCCACCGGCTGCGACACCACGATGGTGTCGCGGTCACCGGTGATGCGCTCGGCGTCGCTGCACCACATCGACGAGGACCTCCGCCAGTACGTCGTCGGCGGCATGCGCGAGCGGGGCATGGAGATCCTCGAGGGCGCCGAGCCGGTGGCGATCCGGGGATCGGGATCGGTGTCCGGGGTGACGGTGCGCCTCGCGTCGGGCGAGGAACGCGAGATCGAGTGCGACATGGTCTTCCTCGGTCTCGGCGAGCGCCCCGAGACCACCGAGGCCCGGGCCGTGCTGGGGATCGAGGTCGGCCCGACCGGTCGAGTCGTGGTGGACCACCGGATGCGGACCACGGTGCCGGGCGTCTACGCGATCGGCGACCTGATCGGCGGCCCGATGGAGATGTTCAAGGCCCGCAAGTCCGGCGTGACCGCGGCGCGCAACATCATGGGCGAGGAGCTGGAGTTCGACTTCTCGGAGTACCCCGACTTCCTGCACACGACCTACGAGGTCAGCTGGGTCGGGCTCACCGAGGCCGAGGCCAGGGCGGCGTGCGACGAGGTCGTGGTCATCCAGATGCCGCCCTACGTCGAGGGCCTGGATACCCAGCACCTCCCGCTGCCGTGCGCCGAGGGCACGATGCTCTACGCGTTCAGCCGCCCGAAGCTCTCCGGGTTCCAGAAGCTCGTCGTGGACGGGACGACGCGCAAGGTCCTCGGCGCCCACCACTGCGGCTACGGGGCCAAGGACGCCTTCCAGTACCTCGACCACCTGATCCACCGGCCCGAAGGGCTCACCGTCGACGACCTGGGCTGGATGAACGAGCTATTCCTCAACCCGGAGCACTTCGTGCAGCTCTCGCGCCTGCGCGCCGGGAAGTCGAACCTGACCCACCTGTGAGGGAGGCGGGCCGGGCGGGCCGGGGCCCGCCCGACCCTGACCTCAGCGCAGCTGCTTGCGGACCAGCTCGGTGCCGGCCACGAGGGCGTGCAACTTGTCGATGGCGATGTAGCGCTGGAGCAGGATGAGCCCGCAGTCGGTGGTCACGCCGAGCTGCTCGGCCGGGACGTACTCGAGGAGCCGGTGGATCCGGTCGGCCACTTCCTCGGCGGTCTCGGTGATCGTCGACTTCACGTCGATCACACCGGCCCAGAACATCATCCCGGCCGGCAGCGGGTGGTTCTTGATGACGTCGAGGCCGGAGAGGTCGTCGGAGCGACGCCCGCAGTTCTCCAGGTTCAGGACGTTCATGGCGCCCTCGTACGCCTTCGGGATGATGGACGCGGTGGCCGACGGCGCCTCGCCCCGACGCTCGGTCAGATCGAAAATCTCCCCGGCCTGGGCGGTGTCGTCGGGCATGTACGCCGGCGTTCCTCCCCAGTTCCCCCAGCAGACGTGGCAGATGATCTGCGCGTGCTGCACGCCCTGCACCGCTCGGTTGAAGGCCTCGATCGCCCACGGCTCGAAGAAGTAGGGCCAGGTGAACTCGTCGAGCTGGATGAAGTCGATCCCCATCGCGTCGACCTCGAGGATGTCCTCGTTGATCGCCGCCGCGAGGGCCATCGCCCGATCGCGCGGGTCGTCGTAGTGCAGGTCGTTGGTGGCCTGGGCCAGCACCTGGATCCCGGTGTACTGGACCTTGGTGGCCTTGCGCGTCGACCGTTTCAGCGCCCGGGCCTGCTCGACCATGATCGCCCCGCGGCGCCGGATCTCCTCGGTGGCAGTCGCGGCATGCAGCCGGCTGTAGATCGGGAAGCCGAGGAATCCGCCCTTCAGGTCGAACCCGAGCCGCTTGTAGTAGTAATAGAGCGCTTGGTCGGCGTAGTTGTCGCCGTGCAGCCTGCCGTCGGTGATGATGTCGAGCCCGGCGAGCTCCTGGTCGGAGACCAGCGCACTCATGGCGTCCTGGAACGACTCCTGGTTGAACGAGTCGGGTGGTTCCTGGTCGCCGCTCCACGTCCGGGCCGGGCCCGCGTCCCACCACCGGGGATTCGGATAGTTCCCGACCATCGAGGTCGGGATGAGGATGTCCTGGTCGCCGACGCGCATCGGGGTTCCCTTTCGTTTCGACTCCCGCCTCGTGCCGTGGTGAGACGGATCACAGACGCAGGGCGCCGACGGTAACCGCGCGGGTGGGAGGCGAGCAGAATTGTTGGCCTGCAGGGACACCTACCTCGTCCCGTGCGGCCGAGGGCCCGCTGGGACGTGCCGGGCCACGATGGTCCGTGTCCCCCGAGGCCCTGCGCTTCCGTCGCGGCCGGTCCGACGAGCCCCCGGCCCGTGACCTGATGGCCGCGCTCAACGAGCTCCTCGACGCGCAGTATCCGGGTCGGTCCACGCGGCCGGGCTCGGTGACCACGCCGGACGAGATGGTGCCGCCGGCCGGGGCCTTCCTGGTCGGGTACGAGGGCGACCGGGCGGTGGCGATCGGCGGCCTGCGGCCGCTGGGAGACGGCGTCTGCGAGATCAAGCGGATGTACGTCGTGCCCGACGCGCGCTCGCGCGGGGTCGGCCGGGCGCTGCTGGCGGCGCTCGAGGAGGCCGCCCGGGCGCTCGGCCACCAGGTGATCCGGCTCGACGCCGGCGCCGAACAGAAGCACAGTCGCATGCTGTTCGCGGCCACCGGCTACCGGGAGATCCCGCCGTACAACCGCAACCACATCGCGGTCTACTTCGGGGAGAAACGGCTCCCGGAGGCTGGGGATCCCGGGGGTTCATGAGGCGGCGGGGCCGCACGGGCCCGTCGTGAACAGGGTCGGGGCACCGCCGGTCACCAGGAACACCACGGGGCCGTCGACCTCCCCGCGCCCGGCGGCGGCGAGCAGGCCGGCCATGGCCTTCGCCGCGAACACCGGGTCCAGGAACACCCCCTCGGTGCGGGCCACCAGCCGGGCAGCGGCGTCCCCCTCGGCGGACCGGCGCCCGTATCCGGGGCCGAGGTGGCCCCCGACGACCGTGGGCGCGCGGTCCGGTGGCGGGACACCGATCCGTGCGGCCGTGGCACGCGCGATGTCCTCGATCCGGGTCACGCACTCGGCCACCGGCCGGCTCACCGTCACCCCGACGACGTCGCCGAGGCGTTGCCAGTGCGCGCCGACCCGGAGCCCGGCGTGGGTCCCGCACGAACCCGTGGCCAGCCAGATCGCGCTGGGGACGAGGCCGACGTCGGCGCACTGCACGGCGAGCTCCTGACTCGCGGCGACGTAGCCGAGCGCCCCCACGGGCGTCGCCCCACCGCGCCCCAACGGGTACGGATGCCGCCCGGCGGCGCGGAGCTCGGCCGCGACCGCCTCCACCATGACGTCGACCGAGGCCCGGTCGGCGTCGCCGGTGAACCGGATGTCGGCCCCGGCCATGGTGGCCAGCAGCATGTTCCCGACCGGCGGGACCGGCTCCCCGTAGCAGACCAGGACGGACTCGAGGCCCCGCGTGCGGGCGGCCAGCGCGGCGAGCATCGCCCAGTTCGAGCCTGGCCCGCCGCCGGTGACGAGGTGGTCGCAGCCCTGACCGCAGGCGTCGGCGAGGAGGAACTCCAGGCCACGGACCTTGTTGCCGCCCAGCCCCAGGCCGGTCAGGTCGTCGCGCTTGAGCCAGATCTCGAGCCCGGCCGCCGCCGAGAGCCGCGGGGCGGGCAGCAGCGGCGTCGGGAAGGTCCCGAGCCGGATCCGGGGCTGGTCCAGCAGCGATCCCATGGCTCAGGCCCGGCGCACGACTCGGTCGACGAAGGCGGTCGCGGCCCCGAGGGCCCGTGCGGGGTCGGACGCGGCAGCGACCTCCGCCGCGTCGAGCAGCCCGTCGGCGACCAGCCGCACCCCGAGATCGACGCCCTCGTCGCGCGCGGCCATCGCCGCCGCGTAGACCGCGTCGTGCGCGGAATGCTTGCCGATCCGGGCGGCGAGCGCGGCCATCAGCGGCTCGGAGGTCATCGCGGCACCGTGCGAGTCGAGATTGGCGCGCATCCGATGGGCGTCCACCCTGAGGCCACCCAGCAGCCGGGCGGCGAAGCCGAGCGCCGCGCCCGTCAGCTGGCACGCCTCGGGCAGGACCGACCACTCGGCCTTCCAGCCGCGCCCGTCGCGCTCGTGCAGCGCGACCATGCCCTCCAGGACCACTCCCACGTCGGCCCGGACGATCCGCCCGAGGGTGTCGAGGTGCTCGGACAGCTCGGGGTTGCGCTTGTGCGGCATCGTGATGCTGCCGACGGTGCCCTCGACGACGGGCTCGCCGACCTCGCCGATCTCGGGCCGCTGCAGCTCGAAGATCTCGTTGCCGATCTTGGCGAGGGTGCCCGTCACGAGGGCCAGCAGGACGAGGAACTCCACCACCCGGTCGCGGGCGGTGATCCAGGGCAGGGTCGGCGCGCCCAGCCCGAGGCGGTCCGCGAAGGCGTCCAGCAGCGGCAGGGCCTGCTCGCCCCAGAACTCCATGGTGCCCAGGGCCCCGCCGAGCTGGACGACCTCCACCCGCGCGCGCATCTCGCCCAGCCGCGCCCGGTGGCGCGCCAGCTCGTCGGCCCACACGGCGGCCTTGAACCCGAAGGTGATCGGGAGGCCCGGCTGGCCGTGGGTGCGCCCGCACATGATGGTGTCCCGGTGCCGTCGCGCCAGGTCCGCGGCCGCGTCCTGGCACCGGGCCAGGTCGCGGTCGACGACGTCGGCCACGGTGCGCATCGTGAGCCCGAACCAGGTGTCGGTCAGGTCCTGCACCGTCGCCCCGTAGTACACCCACTCGCGGACCGTCGCGGGCAGGAGCTCTCGCAGGGCGTCGATCAGGCCGAGCGTCGAGTGGCCGGTCGCCCGCGTCCTGGCCCCCACCCGTGCGAGGTCCAGGCGCTCCACGTGCGCGTGCCTCGCGATCTCCTCGGCGGCCTCGGCCGGCACGAGCCCGACGTCGGCCTGCGCCCGGGACAGCGCCACGAGGATCTCCAGCCAGGTCCTGGTCCGGCCCGTGTCGTCGAAGAGGGCGTGCAGTTCGGGCGTGGTCCACAGGTGCCCGTAGATGACGGAGTCGGCGAGATGGGAGCTCACAGGAGGAGCTTCCGGAGACCTTCGCGCACCTCGTCGAGATTCGCGCCCCACGGCACCACGGCGGTGTCGTCGTCGATCTCCAGCCCTCGCTCGAGCAGGCAGCACTTCGTCAACGTCGGGCCGGCCGCTCCTGCGCTCCGCCGGCGCGGGCAGAGGTCCACGCTCGGCGGCTCGTCGCCGTAGAAGTGCCGGTGGAACTGCAGGGAGCGCTCGCACCCGATGAGCAGCCAGTCGGCGCGCACGGCAGGTCGGGTGTCGAGGTAGGCCACCGGCGCGCCCCCGAGATCGGCCCCCGACCCGCGGCACGGCAGCAGATAGCACCCGGCCGGGTGCGCGGCGGCGAGGTCCTCGACGCGCACGGCGTCGAGGACGAGCTCGACCGGGGGGAGGTCCTCGTCGTACGCGACGGCCTGGCGGGCCTGGGCCAGGAGCTTCGCCGGCTCCGGAGGGACGACCTCGGTGACCCGGAGGCGGATCGGGGCCGGCCGGTGGATGAAGTTGACGTGCTCGAAGCGGCCGAGGACCACCGTCGTCGTGGCCCCGGGCACCGCGGCGCCGGCGAGTGCGGTCGCGTTGCCCACGTCGACCTCCGGGCGGTGCACCCACGCCGTGTCGTCGGGGCCGGACAGCAGCCGGCAGGCCACGACCGGGGAGAACAGCGGCTCCGTGCTCGCCTTGCGTACCTCCACCAGCGCGGTCGCGTCGCCGCGGCGCAGCGCGAGGAAGTCGGTTCGCCGGTAGACCTCCCGGCCCCGCAGATGCTCCTCGACGGCCTCGGCGGTCAGGGGGACGTCGACCTCCTGCACCGAGAGCCCGCGGTACGGGTGCGCCCTGGTGTTCGGCGGCGCCGCGGGGATGTCGGTCATGGTCGGACGGCCGTGTCCGCCCGGAGCCCCAGGCGCAGCGTCTCGAGGGCGAGAACGTCGTCCACCGCAATGTTGCCGAGATTGACCTCGGCCCCGAACCGGCGCACGAACCAGGCCTGCTGGGCCTTGGTGGGCGCCTCGAAGATCACCCGGTCCGCGGGGACGGCGCCGACCAGTTCCTCGACGAGGTCGGTGCGCACGGCACCGTCGGGGTCGTAGAGGCCGACCGTCCCGGACTCGCGTCCCTCGGCGACGACCCAGGTGGCGCCCGCAGCGAGGTCGGCGTTCATCTCCTCGGCCCACACCTCCGCGGCCACGGGGATGGCCGCGTCCTTGACACCGACCTCGGCCAGCACCACGAAGTCCGCCGACAGTTCGGCGACCAGCGCCCGCTGCCGTCCGGCGGGCAACCACCCGAGCCCGTCGGAGACCTCCACGGCGTCGATGCCGGTGGCCGCGGCCCATCGCCGGAGCGCGGCGAGCTCGCCCTGGGCCACCGCGATCTCGAGCAGCGTGCCCCCGAGGCTGACCAGGAGACCGGCCCGCTGGTAGGTGGCCACCCGGTGCTTGAGCGAGGGGTCGAGGTATCCGATCCCCCAGCCGATCTTCACGATGTCGGCGAGGTCGGCGGTCGAGGTCAGGATCCCGTCGAGGGCGACCGGCGGGGTGCCCTTGTCCAGTACGTGCGTGACCCCGGCCGATCTCGGCTTGCCGGATCGCTTCGGCAGTCGCAGGAAATCGGGGCGGTCCCACACCCGACGGAATGTACGGTCGGCGACGTCACGGTGACCTCGTCCCGGGAGGACCAACCGGGTCCCCAGCTTCGCCGCCCCGGGATGTGTGCCCCGCCACAGCGGTCGTCGTAGCTTTCGTCGGGTGTCCGGCCGGCTCGTGGTCCTCGGGGGTGGCGCCGCCGGCATGTCCGCGGCCTCCGCCGCCCGCCGGGTCGACCCAGCGCTGGAGATCGTGGTCCTGGAGACCAGCGGGTACGCCGCAGCCGGTCTCTGCGGTCTGCCGTACCACCTGGCCGGCCTCGTCGCCCGGCCCGACGACCTGCTCGCCTATCCACCGGCCTACTTCCGCGACCACCGCGGCCTCGACCTGCGCCTCCACGCCGAGGCCGTGGGGCTCGACGTCGAGCGGCGGATCGTCCGCTATCGCGGCGTCGACGGGGCCGCCGAGCTCGGCTTCTCGTCGCTGATCGTCGCCGCGGGCGGGTTCCCGGCCGCCGTGCCCCTGCCCGGCGTCGGCGACCGACCGTGCTTCACCGTCCGCACCCTGGAGGACACCGTCGCGCTCCGCGCCCTCGTGGAGACGGGCGGGGTGTCCCGGGCGCTCGTCGTCGGCGCCGGGTACATCGGGCTCGAGACGGCCGAGGCACTGCACGCCCGCGGGGTGCGGGTGACGGTCGCCGAGCGGGTCGACCGCGTCCTCCCGACCACCGTGGACCGCCCCGTGGCCGGGATCGTCGAGGAGCACGTGCGGGCACACGTCGAGCTGTGCCTGGGGACCGACGCCGGAATGCTGCTGGCCGAGCGTGCCCCGGACGTCGTCGTCGTGTGCGCCGGGGTCCGTCCCTCGGCCGGGCTGGCCGTCGCGGCCGGAGCACGGACCGGCCCCGGCGGGGCGCTGCTGACCGACGACCGGATGCGCACGAACCTGCCGGGCGTCTGGGCCGCCGGCGACTGCATCGCCCCCCACCACCGGGTCCTCGGCGCACCGGCGTTCGTCCCGCTCGGACCGACGGCGAACAAGACCGGGCGGGTGGCCGGCACGGTGGCCGCCGGCGGCGACGCGCGCTTCGCCGGGGTGATCGGGACCGCCGTGGTCAAGGTGTTCGACCTCGAGGTGGCCCGCACGGGCCTCACCCTCACCGAGGCCCGGGACGCCGGGCTCGCGGCCCGGGCCACCGACGTCGTGAGCCGCAGCCGCGCGAAGTACTACCCCGGCGTCGCCCCGGTGCACGTCCGCCTCGTGCACGAGGCCGGGGGCCGCCTGCTCGGGGCCCAGCTGGTGGGTACCGAGGGGGCCGCCAAGCGTGTCGACGTCGTCGCCGCCGCGCTGCACGCCGGCCTCTCGGTCGACGACCTGGCCGACCTCGACCTCTCCTACGCCCCGCCCTACGCGCCGGTCTACGACCCGGTCCTCCTGGCCGCCCAGGCCGCGCAGCGCGACCGGGTGCCGGCGTGACCGCGCCGGTGGCGGTGGTGACCGGGGGCGGGTCCGGCATCGGGCGCGCGACCTGCGCCCGCCTGCTCACCGAGGGGTTCACCCTCGCCGTGCTCGACCTCGACGGTGACGCCGCGCGGGCCGCGGCCGGTCCGGGCGGGACGGCGCGGGCACTCGACGTCGCCGACGCCCCCGCCGTCGCACAGGCGTTCAGCGAACTGGCTTCCGCGCTCGGCCGGATCGACGTCCTGGTCAACAACGCCGGCATCTCGGGCGGTCCGACGGCCACGGTGTGCCACGAGACGCCCGTGGAGGAATGGGACCGGGTCCTCGCGACGAACACCCGGGGCCCCTTCCTCTGCAGCCGGGCGGTCCTGCCGGTGATGCTCGCCCAGGGCTCCGGACACGTGATCACGATCGCCTCGGTGGCCGGCCAGGTCGCCTTCCCCGCGCGGTGCGCCTACACCGCCTCCAAGGGGGCCGCGCTCATGTTCGCGAAGTCGCTCGCCGTCGACTACGCGCACACCGGAATCCGGTCGAACGCCGTGTGCCCGGGCTTCGTGCGCACCCCGATGACGCAGTGGCGCCTCGACATCCCCGAGCTGGCCGCGCAGGTCGAGTCGCACATCCCGGTCGGGCGCGTTGCCGAGGCGGACGACATCGCCGAGGCCGTGGCGGTCCTCGCCTCGGGCCGGATGGGCTACATGACCGGCCACGCGCTGGTGGTCGACGGAGGGTGGACGGCGGTATGACGTCACAGGAGTCGGGTCGACTCGCGGGGAAGGTCGCCCTGGTCACCGGGGCCGGCTCGGGCATCGGGCAGGCCGCGGCGATGCGGTTCGCGGCGGAGGGGGCCTCGGTCGCCACGCTCGACATCAAGCCCGAGCTCGCGTCGCTCACCGCCATGATGATCGACAAGGAGCACGAGGGGCAGTCGCTCGCGCTCGTGGGGAACGTCGCCGACGCCGTGGAGGTCGAGACGGCGGTGGAGCTCGCGACGGCCGAGTGGGGACGGCTCGACGTGCTGTACAACAACGCCGGGGTCGACAGCTCCGGCTCGGTCGCCGACGCGGCCGAGGACGACTGGGACCGTGCCTTCGGAGTCAACGCGAAGGGCACCTTCCTCGTCTCCCGGGCGGCCGTGCGGCACATGGGCGAGGGTGGCTCGATCGTCAACCAGGGCTCGGTGGCCGGCCTGGTGGGCGTGCCGAACTTCGCCGCGTACTGCGCGTCCAAAGGGGCGGTCGTCGCGCTCACGCGGTCCATGGCCGTCGACCTGGCTCCTCGCGGGATCCGGGTCAACGTGATCTGCCCCGGCACCGTCTACACGCCGCTCATGGAGCCGATGCTGCGGGCCCGCGGCGGCGGCGATCTCGAGGCCGGCCTGGCGAAGACGCTGCTCAAGTATCCGATCGGGCGCCTGGGCACCCCGGACGAGATCGCGAACGTCGCGCTGTTCCTGGCCAGCGACGAGGCGTCCTTCATGACCGGCTCGGTGATCACTCCCGACGGCGGCATGACGGCCCAGTGAGGACACCGTGACCACCTTCCACCTCGCCCCGGACAAGCGGGCCTCGCTCGCCGAGGCCGCCGCGCGGGTCGGCGACGGCGCGCTCGTGGCCCTCGGCGGCGGCCTGTGCGCCCGGCTGCCCATGGCGCTGGTGCGGGAGCTGGTCCGCCAGGACCGCCGGGGGCTGCACCTGGTCGGGTCCGCGCACAGCATCGACGTGGACCTGCTGGTCGCGGCGGGGGCGGTGGGGATCTGCGAGGAGAGCTACGTCGGGTTCGAACAGGATCTCGGCCTCGCCCCCGCGTTCCGGCGGGCGGCGCAGACCGGGGCGATCGAGGTCCGCGAGAGCTGCTGCGCGACCGTTCTCGCTCAGCTCCGCGCCGCCGAGATGGGGCTGACCTTCCTCCCGGTGCGCGGGGTCAAGGGCACCGACATCGAGCGGGTGCACCGCGAGTACGCCCGGGTGCGGTGCCCGTTCACCGGCGAGGAACTGGTGGCGGTGCCCCCGCTGCGCCCGGACGTCGCCCTCCTGCACGCGCCGCTGGGCGACCGGCACGGCAACCTGCACCTCGACCAGCCCTTCGTGCTCGACGAACGCTTCGCGTCGGCGGCGGGGATGGTCGTGGCCACCGTCGACCGCCTCGCCCCGACCGACGAGGTGGCCGCCGCCGGGGTGGTCGTCCCCGCCCACCTCGTGGCCGCCGTCGCCGAGGTCCCCTTCGGCGCGCACCCGTCCTCGTGCTACCCGGGGTACGCCTACGACCGCCCGCACCTGGCGACCTACCTCGCCGCGGCCACCGCGGCCGGGCCGGCGCTGGCCGCCTACCTCGAGCGTTACGTGCACGCCGGGGAGGACGCGTACCGCCACGACGTCGAGGCAGGGCGCCTGGCCGACTGGTCGGCCTCGACCGGGGCCTGGCAGGAGCTGTTCCGGTGAGCGCGCCGACCTGCCCGGGATGGACGTTCGACGAGTGGTTCGTGGTGGCCCTGGCCCGCACGATCGCCGACCGCGAGGTGGTGTTCCACGGCTTCGCCAGCCCGTGCGCCCAGGTCGCCATGCACGTCGCCCGCCGCACGCACGCCCCCACCAGCCTGCTGGTCGAGGGCGCCACGTACGCGGTGGATCCCGACCCGGCGTTCATCCCGCCCACCGGCAACGACCTCGCCCTGCACCGCGATGCGGTGTACCGGATGCGGTTCGAGGAGTTCTTCGACGCCGCGTGCCGGGGCGCGGTCGACCGGATGTTCCTCTCCGGCGGCCAGATCGACGGGTACGGCAACACGAACGTCACCGCCGTCGGACCGGACCCCACCCGGCCGAAGATCAAGCTCGGGGGCGGCGGTGGGGGCTGCAACATCTCGGCCAGCATCGGGGCGCTCACCCTCTGGACCACCCGGCACCGGGCGGGACGCACGCTGGTGCGCGACCTCGACTTCCTCACCGACATCGGCCACGTGACCCCGGAGGGATCGCGGTCCGCGCTCCGGTACACCGGGGGCGGGCCGCAGTGGCTCGTCACCGAGCTCGGGATCTTCGACTACGACGTCGAGGGCCACGCCCGGCTCCGCGGCCGCTGGCCCGACGTCACCGAGTCCGACGTCCGGGACGCGACCGGCTTCGAGCTCCGCACCGGGCTCGACCCGGAGGTCGGGGACGGCGTGCCGGTGCCGCCGCGCCCCGTGGCGGACCTCCTCGCTCCCCCGAGCCCGGCCGAGCTCGCCGCGCTCCGGGCGATCGACACGCTCGGGGTTCGTCGCCTGGAGTTCTCCCCCGACGACCTCGCCCGCCACTTCACCCACCCCGCGAGCACCGCATGCGCCTGCTGACCGCGCTGTTCTCCCCGGGGCGGGTCGCCCTGGTCGGGGCCTCCGACCGTGCCGGGTCCCTGGGGGACGTCCTGGGCCGCAACCTCGCCTCCTTCCCGGGCGAGGTCGTGCCCGTGCGCTCCGGGGAGTCGCTGCGCGACGTCCCGGGCGAGATCGACCTGGCCGTGGTCTCGGTGCCCGCCCAGGCGGTCCCGGCGGTGGCCGCCGACGCCGCGGCCAAGGGCGTCGCCACGATGGTGGTGCTGACCGGCGGCTTCGCCGAGACCGGCCCGGACGGTGCGGCGCTGCAGGCCGAGCTCGTCGCGGCGGCCGGCCCCGTGCGCGTGGTGGGGCCGAACTGCTTCGGCCTCCAGAACTGCGACCTGCCCCTCAACGCCTCGATGGCCACCGGGCTCCCCCGCGGCGGGGGCGGCATCTCGCTGGTCAGCCAGTCCGGCGCCTACGGCATGGCGATCCACACCACGGCCACCGACGAGCGTGCCCGGTTCGCGAAGATCCTCGCGCCCGGCAACACCTGTGACGTGACCATCGCCGAGCTGCTCACCGAACTGTCGGACGACCCCGCCTCGCAGACCCTGTGCTTCCTGCTCGAGTCCCTCGCCGACGGGCGCGCGTTCGTCGAGCAGGCCCGGCGCACGACCGCGGACAAGCCCGTCGTCGTGGCGAAGACCGGACGCTCCAGCGCCGGGACCCGCGCCGCCGCGTCCCACACCGCGGCGCTGGCGTCGACCGAGGCGGTCTGGCGCGGGGTGTTCCGCCAGGCCGGGATCGTGGAGGTGTCCTCGGGGCTGGAACTGCTCGACGTGGCGCGGGCCCTGGACGGCCAGCCCCGCCCGGCCGGACCCCGCGTCGCGATCGTGACCAACTCCGGCGGGGTCGGCGTCGAGCTCTGCGACCTGCTCGCCGACGAGGGCCTCACGGTGCCGGCGCTCTCCCCCGCACTCCAGGAGCGCATCCGCGCGATGCTCCCGGCCTTCGCGAGCCCGGTGAACCCGGTGGACGTCACGCCGGTATGGGCGCGCTACGCCGAGCTCTATCCCGCGCTCACCGACCTCCTCGCGCGCAGCGGCGAGGTCGACGTCGTCGTGCCGGTGCTCCTGCAGCGCGCCGCGACCGACCTGCCGACGGTCGAGGCGCTGCGCGACGCGGTGGCCGGGCTGCGCGCCGACGCCGTCGAGGTCCCGGTGGCCGTGTGCTGGGTCGCGCCGCGCGACGCCCGACCCCACGCCGACCTGCTGCAGGAGAGCGGGGTGCCCTGCTTCGAGTGGCCCGCGCGCACCGCCCGGGCGATCGGACACGCGCACCGCTACGCGCGGGCCCGGGCACGCATCACCCCACTCCCGCCCGGCCCGGAACCAGGCGGCTCCCCGAGACCGACCGATCCGCTCGGCGCGGCCGACTTCCTGGCCGGCTGCGGTGTCCGCACCGCGCCCTCGGTCCTGTGCACGTCCGCGGAGGAGGCGGTGCGGGCGGCGACGAGCTACCCCGCCGTCGTGAAGGTGGGGTCGGCCGCCCACCGGACCGAGATCGGCGGCGTCCGGACGGGGCTGGACGGCCCCGACGACGTCCGGACGGCCGCGACCGAGCTGCTGGCGCTCGGACCGGTGCTCGTGCAGCCCCAGCTGGCCGGGATCGAGGTCGCCGTCGGCGCGCTCCGCGACCCCGTGTTCGGCCCCACCGTGATGGTCGGCCTGGGAGGCATCTGGGTCGAGGTGCTCGGCGACGTCGCCTTCGCGCTGGCCCCGCTCGACCGCGCCGACGCCCGCGACCTCCTCGCCCAGCTGCGCGGCCACCCGATCCTGTGCGGGGCGCGCGGCGGACCCGCGGTCGACCTCGACGCGCTCGCGGACGTGGTCGTCGGCGCGGGCCAGGCGCTGCTAGCCGCGGACGACGTCACCGAGCTCGACCTCAACCCCGTCCTGTCCACCCGGGACGGGGCGATCGCCGTCGACTGGAAGTTCTCGCCCTGAGTGGACGAGAGCCGAGTCGCACTCCGTCCTCGCAGGTCGAGGATGCGCGCCGTCGGTCCGCGTAGCGTCCGAGGCCCCGTCGCGCCTCGCGCCCTCGATGCGGACGCCCTGGTCGTCGAGCACGCCCGACGCTACGGTCGGTAGTTCGAACGCGGGAGCCACACATGACGACATCGATGTCGATGGGGCTTCCGGGCGTGAGCCTCGCGCCCGGCGATCACATCTGTGCGTTCTACCGCGGGTCCGCGGAGCGGGACGAGATCCTCGTCCCCTATCTCCGCGAAGGCCTCCGGGCCGGCGACAAGTGCATCTGCGTCACCGACGACCCCCTCGCGAGCGACTCCGTCCGGGCCCTCGCCATCGAGAGTGCCACCGACCCCGATCTCGCGTTCGGGCACCTCCAGCACCTGTACAGCGAGTCGAGCTATCTCCTCGACGGGTTCTTCGGCATCGAGCGGATGATCGGGTTCTGGGAGAGCGCCGTCGGTGGCGCCGTGGACCGCGAGGGCTTCGGGTTCGTGCGCGCGGTCGGGGAGATGACCTGGGCCCTGAGCGGTCTCCCGGGGGCGGAGGACCTCCTGACCTACGAGTCCCGGCTCAACGACTTCCTCCCCCGCTACCCGCAGGTGGTCCTCTGCCTCTACGACCTCGCGCGGTTCACCGACGGCGAGATCCTGGTGGACATCCTGCGGACGCACCCCGCGGTGCTGATCAGCGGGCAGCTGATGGACAACCCGTGGTACATCGAGCCGGACGTGTACCTCAACCGGCACCCCGAGCCGACGGTGGCGTCGCCGACCGCCGTGCTCGATGCGGCGTGGGCACCACGGTGACCGCCGTAGCCGCGTCCACACCGCGCGAGCGTGGGCTCCTCTCGAGCATGCGCAGCCTGCTGGTGCTGGGCAAGCTGATGACCGAGGGGGCCGACGAGCACCAGATCCTCATGCTGGCGACGACGGCCGCGCGGTCGCTGGCCCG
Organism: Actinomycetospora sp.; assembly: GCF_036497585.1. GTDB lineage: Bacteria > Actinomycetota > Actinomycetes > Mycobacteriales > Pseudonocardiaceae > Actinomycetospora. The sequence goes on from NZ_DASXJD010000080.1 coordinate 26,319, forward strand.
GTGCACGACGGTCACCATCGAGCTGGCGGGCGAGACGCCGTCGGTCGGGCTCCTCGATCACCTCACGCACGTCGGTACCTCCGGCGGCTCCGTCGGACTCCCCGACACCGGATGGGCGTGGGCCTTCCCGTTGAGCAGCCAGTCCGGCCACCTCGGCCATCTCGTGGTCGGGGCCGGGTGCGAGCCGACGAACGAGGAACAGTTCCTGCTCCGGGCCCTGGCCCAACAGACCGGTGGTGCCCTGGCCAACCGACGCCTGCACGCCCAGGAACAGGCCACAGCCGCCACCCTGTCGGTGCTCAACGAGCGATTGCGCGGCACCGTCGGGGCCCTGCAGCACAGCATGGACATCCACACCCGGCTGACCGCCGTCGCCGTCTCGGGTGAAGGGCAGGAAGGGATCGCGCTGGCGGTGCACGAGCTGACCGGGCTGCAGGTCGCGATCGAGGACCGGTACGGCAACCTGCAGGCGTGGGCCGGGCCACATCGTCCCGAGCCCTACCCCAAGGACTCCGCGGCCTGCCGCGACCGGTTGATCGCCCGCGCGAAGCGGGAGGCCCGGCCGCTCCGCGAGGGCGCGCGGGTGCTGGCGGTGGCGCAGCCCCGGGGCGACACCCTGGGCGTGATCGTGCTCGTCGACCCGGACCGCCGGGCCGGTGACCAGGAGCTGATGGCCCTCGAGCACGGCGCGACGATCCTCGCGATGGAGCTGGCGAGGGTCCAGAGCCTCACCGAGAGCAAGCTGCGCCTGCGCCGCGACGTCGTCGACGAGCTGCTCAACGGCACGGACGAGGAGAGCGGCCTGGCCCGTGCGATGGCCCTCGGTTACGACCTGCAGCGCCCCCACCGGGTCGTCGTCGTGGAGGGACCCGAGAACACCGGCGACAACGACGCGCTGTTCCAGGCCGTGCGACGAGCCGCCCGGGACGAACCGGCCGGCTCCCTCCTCGTGGCCCGGGGTGCGGAGGTGGTGCTGCTCGCCGACACCGAGTCCGACTGGGAGCACCTGCGTCGCGCGGTCGTGCGCGACCTGGGGGACCGGCGGGCCCGCATGGGCATCGGCGAGCGCTGCGAGAAGGTGGTCGACTTCCCGCGGTCCTACCGGCAGGCGAAGCTCGCGCTGCGGCTGCCGGACCGCTGGGAGCGCGACGCCGCCGCGATCCGCTTCGACGACCTCGGGGTGTACCGCCTGCTGATCGGCATCGAGGACCTCGGGGAGATCGACCGGTTCGTCGAGCACTGGCTCGGCAAGCTGCTCGAGTACGACGCCCGGCGCGGCTCCGAACTGGTCCGCACCCTGGCCCACCACCTCGAGCGCGGCGGCAACTACGAGCTCACCGCGAAGTCGCTGATCGTGCACCGCAGCACGCTGAAGTACCGGCTCCAGCGCATCCGGCAGATCGCCGACCTCGACCTGAGCGACCCCGACATCTGGTTCAACCTGCACCTCGCCACCCGGGCGTGGAGCACGCTGGGTGTGCTCAGGGCGCCCCGGTGACCGCCGGACCGCCCTCCTCCACCTCCCACTTCCACACCTCCCACTGGGGGGCGTTCACCCCGGGGATCGAGCGTGGCGACGTCACCGCCGTGCACCCCTCGCCGTTCGACCCGGCCCCGTCGCCCCTGCTCGGCAACCTCGTCGGGTCGCTGCGGCACCGGTTGCGGATCCCCCGGCCGATGGTGCGCGAGGGCTGGCTGCGCGACGGACCCGGACCGGCCCCGCGACGGGGCGACGAGCCCTTCGTCCCGGTCGGGTGGGACGAGGTGGTCGACCGGCTGGCCGACGAGCTGCGGCGGGTGTACTCGCAACGCGGGCCCGAGGCCGTGTTCGGCGGCTCGTACGGCTGGTCCAGCGCCGGCCGGTTCCACCACGCCCAGGGCCAGGTCCACCGGTTCCTCAACACGCTGGGCGGTTACGTCGCCTCGGTCAACACCTACAGCGCGGGGACCTCGGAGGTGCTGCTGCCCCACGTCCTCGGCGCGGGCCCGGAGATCCTGCGATCGCTGACCAGCTGGCCGGTGCTCCTCGAGCACACCGAGCTGATGGTCTGCGTCGGTGGGGTGCCCGCCAAGAACATGGCCGTTGCTCCGGGCGGGGTCACCGCCCACACCACCGAGGGTCATCTGGCCGCGATGGCGGCCCGCGGTACCGAGCTCGTCCTGGTCGGCCCCGACCGCCGGGACCTGCCGGCGGAGGTGTCGTCGCGATGGCTCCCGGTGCGGCCGGGGACCGACGCCGCATTCCTCCTCGCCCTCTGCCACGTGCTCGTGACCGAGGGCCTGTACGACGAGGCGTTCCTGGCCACCCACTGCGCGGGCAGCGACCAGGTCCTCGACCACCTGCTCGGCCGGTCCGACGGGACGCCCAAGTCTCCGCGGTGGGCGGCGGAACTGTGCGGGGTCGACGCCGACGCGATCACGGCGCTGGCGCATCGGATGGCCTCGCGGCGCACCATGATCACACTGACCTTCTCCCTGCAGCGCGCCGAGTTCGGCGAACAGCCGGTCTGGGCCGGCGTGCTCCTCGCCGCGCTGCTCGGTCAGATCGGACTCCCCGGCGGCGGCTTCGGACACGGGTACGGCTCGATCGGCGACAACGGGCACCCCGCCCACACCACGACGCTGCCGACCCTCCCCCAGGGCCACAACCCGGTCCGCGAGCGCATCCCGGTGGCTCGCATCGCCGACATGCTGCTGCACCCCGGCGCGGAGTACGACTACGACGGCGCCCGTCGGCGCTACCCCGACATCGAGCTCGTCTACTGGTGCGGCGGCAACCCGTTCCACCACCACCAGCACCTCGCGCGGCTGCGCGCCGCCTGGCGCCGTGTGCCCACCGTCGTCGTCCACGAGCCCTACTGGACCCCGGCCGCCCGGCACGCCGACATCGTGCTGCCCGCGACCGTCACCCTCGAGCGCGACGACATCGGTGCCTCGCGCACCGACACCTTCCTGACCGCCATGCACGCGGGCGCGGCGCCCTACGAACAGGCGCGGGACGACTACACCGCCTTCTCGGCGGTCGCCGCCGTGCTGGGAACGGAGAAGGAGTACACCGAGGGGCGCAGTGCAGCCGACTGGCTGCGTCACCTCTACGACGGCTGGCGCGCCGACGACGCGGCACGACCGGACTTCGATGCGTTCTGGGCGGCCGGGCAGGTGCGGGTCCCCTCGCCACCGCCGGGCGTGCTGCTGGCCGACTTCCGCCGTGACCCCGCGGCGCATCCCCTCGCGACCCCGAGCGGGCGGATCGAGCTGTCGTCCGCGGTCGTGGCGTCGTTCGGCTACCGGGACTGCCCCGGCCACCCCACGTGGCTGGAGCCCGTCGAGTGGCACGGCTCCGAGCGCGCCGGCCGCTTTCCCTTGGTCCTGCTGGCCAACAACCCGGCCGCCCGCCTGCACAGTCAGCTCGATTTCGGGGAGCACAGCCGGGAGTCCAAGGTCGCGGGCCGGGAGCCGGTACGCATCCACCCGGCGGACGCCACACGACGCGGACTGCGGTCCGGCGACCTGGTCCGTGTCCTCAACGATCGTGGCGCGTGCCTCGCCGGCGTCGTCGTCGACGCCGACCTCTCCCCGGGCGTCGTGCAGATGTCGACGGGTGCCTGGCTCTCCCCGGTCCCGGACGTGGAACCCCTCCTGTGCGCGGCGGGCAACGTCAACGTCCTGACGCGCGACGTCGGGTCCTCCCGCCTCTCCCAGGGCTGCGCCGGCGCCCGGGCGCTGGTGGAGATCGAGAAGTGGCGCGGCCCGGTTCCTGCCATCGACGCCGCGAGCCCACCAGAAACGGTCTGAAGCGCCCCGGGGTGTGGTGAGCGGGGGAACCTCAGGCGGTGTGCCTGCCCGCCGCCGGGCTCACCGTCCGTCTGGTGCTGCTGCAGGGAAACGGCAGCAGCCTCTCTGATCGACCACCCCACACAATCCTGACCTCGCGTGTCGGAAGGTGAGTCCGGCGGCGAGGGCAGCCGGCTGAATCATCAGAGTCGTCGGATCAGCCAGACGGACCTGCCAGCGGAGTGCGCACCCGCCCATCCTGCGGCAACCCAGCGATGCTCGATGCATTCACCATCGCACGGACGGCGGCTCCTACCCTTCTGACCGCGCCTCGATAATCACATCGCCGCCCGAGTAGCGCGGCTCGTGATCGCGGGGGGCGGGATCGTCGTGCTTCAACTCCAGGCCGGCCCCCCGACCGACCAGGCAGCACCAGCGACCGTAGGAATCGTCCGGGACTTCGCCCATCCGTTGCTCGAGCTGATCCGGCTACTACGTGAGGCCTCCGAGATCGAGCATGCGCTGATGGTCCAGTACCTGTACTCGATGTTCTCGGTCAGCACGGCCTATCCGAAGCTACGAGGCTTCGCTCTCGCCAGCCCCCACCTGAGCGAGTGGCCCGACGAGCTCACGGCAATCCTGGAGGAGGGCGAACACGGCCACTTCGAGTTCTTCAAATCGGTCTTCCTCGGGACCCACCAGGGATTCCACGGAATGCACGACCCGTGGAGCCTGGCGCCCACAGACCCCGCCCACCCGTCCGTCCCCCTTGGCGCCAACCCCAGCGCCGTTCCCGGTCACCCACGCGAGCTCCCCGACGACCACGGCCAGCGCCGGCTCGCCTGGTCGGCCGACCTGCACTACTGGCTGGTCCTGATGTTGCTCGACGTGAGCTACCGCATCGGGGCACCCGAGGCCGGGGAGCAGGCCCAGCAGCACAGGGTGTCAGGGCTGCTGCCTCTCGTCGCGCCCGCCACCGCCTGATGCGGCACGGCCCGGCCCCAACCGCGCCAGCCGCTCACTGGCGCGGCAGGTCACGCCCCGCCCGCGAGGGCCGTCGCCGAGACACCCCCAGTCCTTTCGACATCAAGGAGACCACCACATGGCCGACGTAGTCGTTGACGCCCCCACCTACATGCGAGACATCCGCCATTTCTTCGACGGAGTCGATCTCGAGCACATGCTCGCGCGTGGGATCGACCTGACCACATATCCCGCACTCAGGGCCGCGGCCACCCGCGTGTTCCAGCACACGCGGCCACCGAACGCCGACATGCCGCCCGATCCGGCCCGCAGATGGAGTCAGGAACGTTCCACCACGTTCCGCAACTGGATCACCACCGGACTCCCACTCGGCACCCCCGACACCGCACCGGTCCAGCCCGGTACCGGCGACCGGATCCGGAAAGACGCCCGGGATCTTACCGATGACGAGATCACCACGTTGCGTACCGCGTTCCAAGGACTGATGGACCGACCCGGCGACGCCGTGACTGATCGCGCACCCACGGCCGACGACAACTACTTCGGGTGGGCAAGCGTCCACGGGTTACCCGACCCGTTCGAGTGCCTGCACCACGAGGACCGATTCCTGCCGTGGCACCGGCCCATGCTCATCGGCTTCGAGGACGCCCTGCGCAGCGTGCCCGGCTGCGAACACGTCACCCTGCCCTTCTGGGACATCACCGCCGAACCCCCCGCGTTCCTCTACACCGCGCCCTTCAGTTCCTTCACCCTGCCCCGCGACATCGGCGATGGTTTCGCCGCCGGCGACAGCACCCAGCGCAACTCGGCCACCGACGTGCTCACCAACGTCAACAAGCGCAACATCCCGGCGAACATCAACGCTGCCCTGTCCCAGTTCGACTGGGGCACGTTCAGGAACACCCTCGAAGGCGGGGGCCACGACAACGGCCACCCGTCGACCGGAGCCACGATGTCCAACCCGGAGGTCGCCACCTACGACCCGATCTTCTGGTTCTTCCACGCCAACTGGGACCGGCTGTGGTGGGAATGGCAACAGACCATGCAGGCCACCACCGAGTGGACGTTCCGGAGCACCATCACCGACGGACAGTCCGACTTCCTCACGAGTGGATTCGACGATCTGCCCCCGTTCACCACCAAGGTCGCCGACACCATCGACCTCGCCGCGGCCGGCGTCGGCTACGCCCTCGCCCAGACACCGCCCCCGGGCCCGCCCCGTCCTTCGATCGCTCCTCTGACATTCGGCAGTCTCGCCGCGGCCCGAGCCATCACCGTCCAACCGCAACGGCAGGCCTCGGTGCGGCTCAAGGGCATCGATCGCCTCGCCATCCCGGGCACCTTCGAGGCCGTTCTGTCCGCCGACGGTGTCCCGGTCGCGCGGCAAGCGTTCTTCCAACCCATCCGTCCCCGCGAATGCATCGGATGCCGCGAGAAAGGAACGATCAACCTCGACCTGATGGTCGACGTCGACGCCATCATCGGTCGCGACCTGACCACCACGATCCAGCTGCTCACCCCCGGTGCGGAGCGGATCGGCCGGACCTTCCCCCTGAGCTCCTGCGGCAACCCGACACTCAACGTCCGTCTCCCGCTCCAGGGTCAGACCTGACCCGGCATCTGAGAACCCGGGCCGCCACCAACCGGCACGGACCTCGCCCCCGAACCGGCCCGAGACGAGCGACGCGGTGGACCTCCAGCCGTCGGCGGCGTCCCCAACGCAGAGCAGGTCTGCCCCCGGAGCAGCGTCGGCGCCACTCCTCGGGGGAGCTGGACGCGTCCCGACGTATCGTCGTGGCGGAGGTGAGGACGTGGACGCAACTGGTGACGGGACTCCGTCGGAGTCGGCGCAGCTTCGTGGCAGCGAACGGATCGGCCGCGCGGCGTACGAGCTGTTCACCCGTCACGGTGTGCGGGAGGTGGGGGTCGACGCGGTCGTTGCGCACGCGGGCACCGCGAAGATGACGCTGTACCGCAACTTCCCGTCCAAGAACGACCTCATCCTGGACTTCCTGTCCCGGCGGGAGCGGTGCTGGACCGAGCAGTGGCTCATCCACGAGAGCCGACAGCGTGGACGCACCCCTCAGGAACAGCTGCTGTCGATCTTCGATCTCTTCGGCGAGTGGTTCGCTCGACCCGACTTCGAGGGCTGCGTCTTCCTCACGACGATGATGGAGATCAACGATCCCGCCGACACGGTGTTCCAGGCAGCGGTCGAGCACCTCCGGCGGATTCGGGGCTACCTGCGGGAGCAGGCCGAGGCCGCGGGTGTCGACGATCCGACCCTGGTGGCGCGGCAGTGGCACATCCTGATGAAGGGCTCGATCATCGCCGCTCAGGAGGGTGACCGGGACGCCGCCGACGCCGCGAAGGAGATGGGCGGCCTGCTCCTGCGTGCCCACGTGACGAGCTGATCGGACCGTCGACCGCCTACAGACCGGCCGCGGCCCGCAGCCCGTCGGCCCGGTCCGTGCGCTCCCAGGAGAAGTCGCCGTCCTCTCGCCCGAAGTGCCCGTAGGCCGACGTGGCCGAGTAGATGGGACGGTGGAGGTCGAGGTAGCGCCGGAAGGCTGCCGGGCGGAGGTCGAAGTGCTCGGCCACCAGCTTCTCGATGACCGGGCGATCGATCTGCTCGGTGCCGAAGGTGTCGACGAACAGCGAGACCGGGCGGGCGACGCCGATGGCGTAGGCGACCTGGACCTCCGCGCGGCTCGCGAGCCCGGCGGCCACGACGTTCTTGGCCACGTACCGGGCGGCGTAGGCCGCCGACCGGTCGACCTTCGACGGGTCCTTGCCGGAGAACGCCCCGCCCCCGTGCCGGGCGAAACCGCCGTACGTATCGACGATGATCTTCCTCCCGGTCAGCCCGGCGTCGCCGACGGGTCCACCGACGACGAAGCGACCGGTCGGGTTGATCAGGAGGTCGCGCCGGAGGGCGTCGGCCTCGTAGAAGTCGCCGGGCAGCTCGGCGGTCACGACCTGCGACCACAGATCCTCACGGATCTGCTCGGTCGTGACGTCCTCGGCGTGCTGGGTGGACAGGAGCACGCGTTCGACGCCGACGGGCACGTTGTCCCGGTACCGGACCGAGACCTGCGTCTTGCCGTCGGGGCGGAGGTAGTCCAGCGTGCCGTCCTTGCGGACCGCGGCGAGTCGGCGGGCCAGCCGGTGCGCGAGCGCGATGGGCATCGGCATCAGCTCGGGGGTCTCGTCGGACGCGTACCCGAACATCATCCCCTGGTCGCCGGCGCCGGCGGAGTCCAGCTCGTCCTCGGAGAGCGCCCTGGCCTCGGCGGCCCGGTCGACGCCCTGGGCGATGTCCGGGGACTGCTTGTCGAGCGCGGTGAGGACCGCGCAGTTGTGCCCGTCGAACCCGTAGCGCCCGTCGTCGTAGCCGATGCGGTTGACCGTGTCCCGGACGACCTGGGTGTAGTCGACCTGGCTCCTGGTGGTGATCTCCCCGGCGAGGACGACCATGCCCGTGGTGATCATGGTCTCGCAGGCCACCCGGGAGCCGGGGTCGTCGCGCAGCGCCGCGTCGAGGACGGCGTCGGAGATCGCGTCCGCGATCTTGTCCGGGTGTCCTTCCGTCACCGATTCTGACGTGAACAGGTATTCCGACGTCGGTGCCTGGATCATCCGGGGCCTCCTGGGACAGCTGCTGGGTCGGGCCGGAGGGGGTGGGTCGCCCCGTCGCCGCGGGTCGCGTCGGGGAGGACCGCGGCGGAAGAGATGTGCCCGTTGGTCTCCGGGGACGTGTGCTCGGCCGCGGCGCAGGCGAGGTCCGCCCGGACCCGTGCCGCGCCGTCGACCATCGCGCGGAGCTTGGCCGTGGCGACGGGGATGGGGAGGTTCCGCAGTCCGCAGTCGGGGTTGATCATCAACTTGTCGGGTGGCACGAGATCGAGCGCGCGACGGATCCGGGCCTCGACGAGCTCGGGGGTCTCCACGGTCGTCGACTTGACGTCGATGACGCCGAGCCCGATCGAGCGGTCCCACCCGGAGCGCTCGATGATCGGGAGGTCCTCGTCGCCCTTGCGGGCGAACTCGAGCACGAGCTGGTCGACCCGGGCGTCGAGAACGGCCGGGAAGAGGAAGTCGTAGTGGCCTTCCCAGAGTGGCCGGGCGTAGCGGTTGCCGTAGCAGACGTGAAGCGCCCAGGGCACCTCGACGTCGCGGGTGATGATGTTGACCGCCTCCACGGCGAGGCCGACCTGCTCGGGACAGCCGGCGAGGAACGGCTCGTCGATCTGGAGCAGGTCCACCCCCGCGTCGCCCAGGGCGGCTGCCGCCTCCGCGAGCACGTGCGCGATCGCCCGGACCAGGTCGGCCGGCTCGCCGTGGACGTCGTCGACCACCCGCCGGGCGAGGGAGAACGGTCCGGTGAAGGAGAACTTGATCGGGCGGTCGGTGCGGGCCCGGGCGAAGTCGAGGTCGTCGTCGAGGCCGAGCCCGGGGTCGGTGGGCGACGGCCGCGGCGAGGACGCGACGCGGGTGTCGTAGTAGTCGTAGTAGAAGTCCTTGGTGGTCACCGGGAGCTCGATGCCGGGGATGCGGGAGAGCAGGTAGTCGACGTCGTTGTCGCGGCGCAGCTCGCCGTCGGAGACGATGTCGAGCCCGGCGAGCTCCTGGTCCTTGATCGCCGCGGTGACGGCGCAGTCGTGGACCTCGGCGAGCTGGGTGCCGCTGACCCGGTTCCTGAACCGGTCGGTCTTGAGACGCTCGAGCCATTCCGGCACCGGCCAGGACCCGACGACGGTGGTCGGAAGCAGGGGCAGGTCCGCGCGGCGGGGCGGTGTCATGGTCAGTCCCTGACCCGTGCGCTCATGGTGACGATGTTGGTCCCGACCCGGTGCGCGAACGGGGTGTAGGCGACGTCGAAGCCCCGCCGCCTCCCGACGTGGGCGAGCAGCGGACCGTTGACCCAGTTCACGACGGAGCCGTCGTACTTGCCGGGGCCCCGGAAGCCGTGGCGGTAGGCCCCCAGGTCGCGGGCGAAGATGTCGTGGCAGACGAGCTTCCCGTAGGGGTGCAGCAGCGGGAGGGTCTCGGTGAAGCTGGCGACCGCGCCGTTGCTGACGTGCATGCGCAGGTCGGCGCCCGACTCGAGCAGCGGGCGCAGCACCTCGCCGTTGACCGCGGGCGCGAGCTGGTAGGTGTCGAGGCCGGCGAGCCCGACGTAGCGCTCGGCGAGCCGGACCGCGGCCCAGGTCCGGCGCCAGAACTCCACGGCGGCCTCCGGGCTGTCGACGTGGGCCGGCGCCGCCTCGGCGAGCAGGGTCGGGCCGAGGCGCAGCAGCTTGTGCACCAGCTCCGGGAGCTGGTCGGGCCGCGCGTCGACCGAGGCGGCGAGGTCGGCCGCGTCGGCGGCGGGGATGTGTGCGCGGGACTCGACCAGGTAGGTGCGCCCGCCGAGCTGGGCCACCTCGTCGGTCGGCAGGTTGTCGTAGACGTTGGAGATGTAGATCAGGAAGACCCGGAACTGCAGGAAGCCCAGCGCCGAGCGCGGCTTCGTGGCGTCCAGGACGAACGAGCTCACGTGGTCGGTGTGCTCGGCGACGGCCTCGCGGGCCAGGTCGAGCACGTGCGCGGAGTAGTCGCACATCAGGTAATGCAGGCGGCGGTAGTAGCCGCGGCCGTGGTGGGCGTCGAGCTCGCGGAACTCGTCGAGGAACACCCGCGCCTGGCCGCCGTTGCCCACCCCGAGCTCGACCACGTAGAGCTCGGGGGGCAGGGCGCTGCGGTCGGCCAGCCCGTCCCACACCGAGAACAGCTCGAGGATGACGTCCCGGGCCGATTCCTGGTTGCGGGCGTCGCTCTCGCCGCCGGGCAGGGCCTGTTCGTAGGCCTGGCCGGTGGCCTTCTCCCACAGGTCCAGCGCCGTCCAGTACAGGGCGTTGAAGCCCCAGATGCAGCTCTGCCGGGTCGGTCCCCAGTCCTCGAGGACGACGTCCGCGGCCTCGGGAGCGGCCACGGGGGCGGCCGCGGGCCCCGCCGCGTGGGCGCGCAGGAGCTCACCGGTCACGTCGCGCAGCGCGGTGGTCGCAGCCCGACGGACATCGACGGCGACCTCGAGGTCGTCCTCGCGGGCCCCTCCCGGTACGGGGTCGCCGGGCGCACCCGACAGGATCGGCCGTATCTGGACCGCGTCCCGGAAGCTGTGGCGGTACTGCACCCAGTCGCAGACCACCCGCACCCGGGAGAGGTCGATGGCGCTCCTGCTCAGCGCATCGACGACCGGGCCGAGCGAGTCCTCCACCGTGACCGGGTTCGTGCTGCGCAGCCGAGCGTGCGGGCGGAAGTCGACGAGCATCCGGGCCTCCTGTGACGGTCCCGCCAGCAGCGTGGAGGAATCCCGCCCGAGCCGTCATCGTCGGCGAGGTCAAGGTTGCGCCGACTCCGTTGTGGCCCGGCTACAAAGGTGGGACCGTGAAGAACCGCTCCTCGCCGGTGCCGGCGCTCCGCTCGACCGCCGGCCACGCGGCCGTGAGCAGGGGTTACCGTCGTCCCAGCCGTCAGCACGTGCGTCCCCGCCGTCGCACCGAGGGTCCATAGGACCTGGGTCACAAGAACTGGACCCTCGGATTGTGCCCACGCCACAAAGGAGGGAGCCGTGGTCGGACGTCCGATGCGCCCGCGGCGTCACCGGGAGGAGCCGGAGCCCCTCGCGCCCTCCGCGGAGCGCACCGAGGCGACCGCGTTGCGCGAGATCGTCACCGTGTACGGGCGGCTGTCGGCGCTGGCGACCGACCGGTCCGACCTGTCCGCCGTCACCCGCCAGCTGGCGGGGGCGGTCGGGGCCCGCGTCGCCGTGCTGTCCGCCGCGCTCGACGTGATGGCGACCGCCGGCCAGACGGACGACGACCGGCCGGTCGTGGAGGTCCTCCGGTCGCACGCCGGGAGACGCGGGCTGGGGCCCGTGCTCTCCGGGGTGGCTCGCGCACGGCGCGCGGTGACGCTGCCCGGGTCCTCCGATCCGTCGTCGGCAGTGGTCGTCGCGCCGATCACCTCGGGGGACGAGCTGACCGCCTACCTCGTCACCTTCGGGCCCGGCGGCGAGGGACTCGGCGACGACGTCCGACTCCTGCTCAGCGAGCACGCGGCCATGATCTGCGGCGTCGTCCTGGGACGGGAACAGGTGGTGGCCGCGGCGGCCGGGCGGGCGCGCCGGGACCTCATCGAGGGCATCCTGCAGGGCCGCGGCCCCCACGACGGCGAGATACACCGGTGGGCCCGCCACCTCGGGTTCGACGACGGACGCGAACACCACGTGCTCGCCGTGCAGGCGCGGCCCGCCGCGGACCCGGCTCCGGGGGGCGAGTCCGGGTCCGGGCCGGTGGCCGCCGCCCACGCGACCGTCGAGGGGTTCCTCCTCCGCCACGCGCCGGGCGCGATCGTCGCCACGCGCGGGGACGAGGTGGTGGGGATCCTGCGGTGCCCGGGCGGCACGGACACCCTCGGCGAGGTCAAGGACCTGGCCGTCCGCTGCCGGCGGGTGGCGCAGGACCGTCACAGCGGTGTGGTCGTCGCCATCGGGGTCGGCGGGCCGTGCCGTCACGCCCCGCAGATCAGCGAGTCCTACAGCCAGGCCCGGCGATCGCTGGAGACGACGCTGCGGATCGCGCCGGCCGACGGGGTCGTGGCGTTCGCCGAACTCGGGGTACAACGCCTGCTGCTCAAGGTCCCCGACGTCACCGATCTGCGCGAGTTCGCGCGGGAGGTGCTCGGGGGCCTGCTCGAGCACGACGCCGCCGGGGGGTCCGAGCACCTGCGAACCCTCTCGGCCTACTTCGGCGTGAACTGCAGCCCGCGGCGCGCCGCCGCCAGCCTGCACATCCACCCCAACACGGTCAGCTACCGCATCCGGCGCATCGAGGAGCTCACCGGCCTCTCGCTGGACGTGCACCGAGACCGGCTGCTCGCCGAGATGGCCGTGGAGATCCTCCTTCCCTCGGAGGCCCGATGAACGACTCCGTGATACCGGGTCGGGCCGGCGTGCTCGTCTGCGACGGCGCCATGGGCACGATGCTCCACGCCGCAGGTCATCCGCTCGACCAGCACCTCCCCTACCTCAATCTCTCGGACCCGGGGGTCGTGCGGGCGGTCCACGACAGTTACCTCGCGTCCGGGGTCGACATCGTCCAGACGAACACCTTCGGAGCCAGCCGGATCCGCCTGGCCGGCGCGGGTCTGGCCGACGCGACCGAGCAGATGAACCGGGTGGGCACCCAGATCGCCCGGCAGGCGGCCGTGGCCACGGGCAGAGCCGTCGTCGTCGCCGGATCGGTCTCGCCCGCGGTCACGGTGCACCAGCGCGGCGCGATCCCCGCCCAGGACCGGCGGGACGCCCTCCAGGAGCAGATCGAGGTCCTGGTGAGCGCCGGGGTGGACCTGCTGATGCTCGAGACGTTCGGACACCTCGACGAGCTGGTGGAGGCGGTGGACGCCGCCTCGGCGACCGGGATCCCCGTGATCGCCGAGGCGACGTTCGCCGAGGACCGCCGGACCCTCAGCGGACACACCGTCGTCGACCTCGCCCGCGCGATCCCGCCGGAGCAGGTCGCCGCACTCGGCATGAACTGCACCCTCGGACCCCAGGGCTGCCTCGCCGTCATCCGGGAGCTCGCCCAGCACACCTCGGCGCCCCTGGCCGCCCAGCCCAACGCGGGGCTGCCCCGCCGCGTCGGCCCGTCACGGTTCGAGTACGTGATCGACTCCGACTACCTCGTCCGCTATGTCCGGCAGTTGCTCGCGGCCGGCGTGGCCGTGGTCGGCGGCTGCTGCGGGACGACCCCGAGCCAGATCGGTGCCGTGGTCGAGATCGTGCGCGATCACCGCAGGACGCGCCCGACGACGTCGCCGCGGTCGCCCGCGCGGACGGCACCGGCCGCGGCGGCGCAGGCGGAGGGTCCCGGGAGGTTCGTCGTCGCCGCCGAGCTCGTCCCGCCGGCGCCGGGCGAGACCGCGACCACGGTCGACGGTGCCCGCGCCCTGCGCGAGGTCGGCGTCGACACGGTCGTCGTCTCCGCCTCCCGAGCACCCCGAGCGCGCGTCAACACGATCAACCTCGCCGTCCACCTGAGCGACCAGGTGGGCATCGACCCCATCGTCGCCGTCCCCACCTGGGACCGCACGATCATGGCGCTCCAGGCGGACCTGCTCGGCGCGTCCGTCCTGGGCGTCCACCGCATCGTGTGCGAGACCGGGTCGCCGCCGCTGCTGGGTGACTACCCGAGCACGGACGGCATCTGGGAGGTCGACGCCCTCGGACTCGTCCGGCTGCTGCGCGGGCTCAACGAGGGCCGCGACCACCACGGCGTCGGGCTGACGACCCCGACCGCGTTCGAGATCGGATCACGGGTCAACCTCGGGCGTGACGATCTGGACGCCGCCGTCCAGGAGGCACAGACCGAGATCGACGCGGGTGCGTCGTTCCTCGTCACGGAGACCGTCTTCGAAACCGACGGCCTCGATCGCCTCCTGCGTGCGGTCGGGACGCGGACGCCGGTCCTGGTCCGGCTCCGGCCGCTCACGACGTTCGAGGAGGCCGACTACCTGCGTCACGAGGTGCCCGACGTCCGCATCCCCGACCAGACGGTGCTCGAGCTGGAACGCGCGGGCCCGCAAGCCCGCACGGTCGGTCGGCGCCTGGCGACCGAGCTCGCGGTCGGGGTGGCCGCCCGTGCCGACGGCCTCGTGGTCTGTGGCGACGGGGCCACGGACATCGACTTCGTCCGGGACCTGATCGGGGTGTGCGGTCGAGCAGCCGGCGCCCGGACCGGACGTGACGTTTGACGTGAGGCAGATCACGTCCTACGGTCGCAGTGCTGATGAGACCGGTCTGTCTCGCACGACGTCAGTTCTCGCCGCGCAGGCCGCCTCGGACGCCCACCGCACGGTCGACGAGGACACCGGAGGGTACGCACACCGTGAGCGACTACGACCCCAGGCAGGCCACGGGCATCCCGACCGAACAGGTCGGCTCGCTTCCCCGGCCACAGAAGCTGCAGGACGCCTACGCCGCGTACGACCGCGGCGAGATCGGCAAGGACGAGCTCGAATCCGTCCAGGACGAGGCGGTCAAGAATTCCATCGCCGGTCAGGAGGCGGCCGGGTCCCCGATCGTGTCCGACGGCGAGCAGCGGTGGTCGAGCTTCGCGACCTACCCGATCACCGACACGCTCGCGGGCACCGGCCTCGCGGACAACCTCTCCGGCGAGGGCGGTCAGTTCTTCGCCATCTTCGCCGACGGCCACGGCCGCCAGCTGCCACGGCTGACCGGCGGCCCGTTCCACTACAAGACCTACGCCGCGGACACGCTCAAGAAGTCCATCGGCTACGCGCACCGGCCGATGAAGCAGGCGGTCATCGCACCCTCGATGCTCTACCTGCTCTACCCGCTGGAGGAGGAGGTCCCCGGCTACCCCAAGGAGCAGTTCGAGAAGGACCTCACCGACGAGTGCGAGCGCGACATCCGCCAGGCCTTCGAGGCGGGTGCCGCCCGGGTGTCGATCGACTTCACCGAGGGCCGGCTCGCGACCCGCAACGACCCCCGCAACCCGTGGACCGGGGCCGGCCTGCTCGACCACTTCATCGAGATCAACAACTGGGTGCTCGACCGCTTCACCCCCGAGGAGCGCGTCAACATCGGCGTGCACACCTGCCCCGGCGGTGACCGGGACTCGGTGCACTCGGCGGACGTGCCCTACAACAACCTGCTGCCGAAGATGTTCGAGATGAACGCCGGCTACTTCCTGATCCAACTGGCCAGCGAGCGGGACAAGGACCCGGTGTACGAGTCGATCGGCAAGCACGTCCGCAGCGACGCGAACGGCGTGGCGCAGACCGCGTTCGTCGGGGTCATCAATCCGCTCAACCCGCGGGTGGAGAGCCCCGAGGAGGTCCGTGACGCCCTGGTGCGGGCGTCGAACTTCATCCCGCGCGAGCAGCTCGGGGCCACGGACGACTGCGGGTTCTCGCCGTTCTCGATCGACGAGAAGCCCAGCCACGGCTCGCCGGACTTCGCCCGCGAGGTCGCGTTCCAGAAGATCCACAACCGGGTCGAGGGCGTCCGCGCGGCCGCCGAGAAGCTCGGCCTCTGACACGTCGCGGTCCCCGGGCCCGGGCGAGGATCTCCTCGCCCGGGCCCCGGCATTTCTGCATGTCACGCCGCGGCCCGGTGCCGACGCAAGCCCTGTGGCCCGGCACAAAGGCGTGGCCGGAGCGTTGTCCTCCTGACCGATGAGGACCTCCCCGCTCCCCGGGGAGGATCGGTGGACCATCACCATCGATGCAGGAGCTCCCGTGGCGGTCACGAGAACGGCGATCACCGGGTCGATCGCGACCGATCACCTCATGCATTTCCCGGGTCGATTCTCCGAGCACCTCGTCGCCGGACACCTCGACCGCCTCTCGCTCAGCTTCCTGGTCGACGATCTCGACGTGCCGCCGGGGCGGGGTCGGCGCGAACATCGCGTTCGGACTGGGCGTCCTCGGCCACCACCCGTTGCTGGTCGGTGCCGCGGGAACCGATTTCTCGACGTACCGCGAATGGCCGGAGGCGCACGGCGTCGACTGCGACGCGGTGCAGGTGTCGGCAACGGCGGGCACGGCGCGTTTCACGTGTACCAGCGACGAGGACCTGCCAGATCGCGTCCTTCTACGGGACGAGATCGCCCCGGTGCTCGTCGCCGCGACCGGCCAGGAGGAGAAGTCATGACCGACGAGCACGGCAGCGCCACAACGGCGCTCGGGACCGCCCGGCGGCTGGTGGAGGGCTTCAGCATCGAGGTGACGCCGCGGGAGACCGACAAGCTCGAGGAGGCTGCCCGCGTGCTGGCCCCGGGGACGGCCGTGTACGTGACGTTCCTCGGCAACGTGCCGTTCGAGCGGTCCCTGGCCACGGCGAGGCGGGCCCGCGAGGTCGGGCTGCGGCCGGTGGTGCACCTCGCCGTCCGCGCCATCGCGGACCTCGGTGCGCTCGACCGCACCCTCGGGCAGCTCGCGGACCAGGAGGTCACCGACATCCTGCTGGTCGCGGGGTCGATCGCGGAGCCGGCCGGGTCGCTCGACCGGACCCTCCAGGTCCTCGAGTCCCCCGCCCTGCAACGTCGGGGCTTCGCCAGCATCGGGGTGGCCGGACACCCCGAAGGCAACCCCGGGGTCGACCCGGGCGCCGTCGACGACGCCGTCGTCCAGAAGAACAAGATCGCGGCGGACGCGGGACTGCCCCTGCACCTCGTCACCCAGTTCTGCTTCTCCGCCGACCCGGTCGTCGCCTGGGAGCGGCGGATGCGCGACGCCGGCAACCGGCTGCCGGTGCACGTCGGGCTGCCCGGCCTGACCTCGCCCGCCCGACTCCTCAAGTTCGGTCTGAGCTGCGGGATCGGGCCCTCGCTGTCGGTGCTGCGCAAGCAGGGCGGCAGCGTCCTCAAGCTCGCCACGCAGGTCTACCGGCCCGCCCAGACCCTCGCGGGCCTCGCGCGGGCGGTGGCGGACGACGCCGAGAGCCTCCTCACGACGGTCCACTTCTTCCCCTTCGGCGCCGTGGTCCCGACGGCGACCTGGGCGAGCGCGATCAGCGCCGGACGCTTCCGCCTCACCGACGACGGCCGCCTCGAGACCGACGTCGACTGACCGCGGACGGACGAGCCCCTCCCCTGCTGGTCGACGCCCGAGCATGCCGCGCCCGGGACTCCCGAAAGGACACCCCCATGCCCTTCCCGTCCGATCTCGAGATCGCCCGGTCCGGTCGGCTCGTGCCCCTGCGCGACGTGGCCGCGTCGATAGACATCCCGCCCCACCTGCTCGAGCCCTACGGCGACGACGTCGCGAAGATCAAGCTCGACGCGATCGAGGAGCTCGCCGACCGCCCGAGGGCCAGGTACGTCGTGGTCTCCGCCGTGACCCCGACGCCGCTCGGCGAGGGCAAGACGACCACCACGGTCGGGCTCGGACAGGCCTTCTCCCACCTGGGCAAGCGCGCGACCGTCGCCATCCGCCAGCCCTCGATGGGTCCCACCTTCGGGATCAAGGGCGGGGCGGCGGGCGGCGGCCACGCGCAGGTCGTCCCCATGGACATCCTCAACATGCACCTCACCGGCGACTTCCACGCCGTGACCGCGGCCCACAACATGCTCTCCGCGGTGCTGGACAACCACCTGTTCCAGGGCAACGCCTCGGACCTCGACCCCCACCAGATCACATGGCGGCGGGTGATCGACGCCAATGACCGGTCCCTGCGCAACATCATCACCGGGCTGGGTGGGCGGCTCGACGGGGTCCCCCGCCAGACCGGGTTCGACATCACCGCGGCGTCCGAAGTGATGGCCGTCCTGGCGCTGTCCGGGTCGCTGAGCGAGATGCGTGCGCGCCTCGGGCGCATCGTCGTCGGCTACCGCCGGGACGGAACGGCGGTGTCCGCCGAGGACGTCCGTGGCGCCGGCGCCATGGCCGCGATCATGGTGAACGCGCTGAAGCCGAACCTGATGCAGACGCTCGAGAACACGCCCGTCCTGGTCCACGCGGGTCCGTTCGGCAACATCGCGCACGGCAACTCGTCGATCGTCGCCGACCTCATCGGTATCCGCGGTGCCGACTTCCTCGTCACCGAGGCCGGGTTCGGCGCCGACATGGGCGCGGAGCGCTTCTTCAACATCAAGTGCCGGGCCTCGGGCCTCGTGCCCGACGCGGCCGTCGTCGTCACGACCGTCCGCGCCCTGAAGGCCCACAGCGGCAACCACCGGATCGTCGCCGGGAGGGCATTGCCCGAGGCGCTGCTCGTCGAGAACCCCGACGAGGTGCACTCCGGCGGGTCGAACCTGCGCAAGCAGATCGAGAACATCCGGCTCCACGGCGTTCCCCCGGTGGTGGCGATCAACGCGTTCCCCGGCGACCACCCCTCCGAGCATGCCGCCATCGCCGAGATCGCCGCGACCGCGGGCGCCCGCTCGGCGGTGTGCACCCACTTCGCCGAGGGCGGCAAGGGTGCCGCGGAGCTCGCCGAGGCGGTCACCGAGGCGGCGGACGAGCCGTCCGGCTTCCGGTTCCTCTATCCCGACGACCTCCCGTTGCGGGAGAAGATCGAGGTCGTCGCCCGTCAGGTCTACGGCGCGGACGGCATCGACGTCGCCCCGTCGGCGGCCGCGTCCCTGGACGTGTACGAGCGCAACGGGTTCGGCCGGCTCCCGGTCTGCATCGCCAAGACCCACCTCTCGATCTCGTCGGACCCGGCGCTCATGGGCGCACCGACGGGCTGGCGCCTGCCCGTCCGGGAAGTGCGTGCGTCGGTGGGTGCCGGGTTCATCTACCCGCTCTGCGGAGAGATGCGGACGATGCCCGGTCTGGGCACCCACCCCGCCGCCCACGAGATCGACATCGACGCCGACGGTCGGATCGTCAACCTGTCGTGACCACGATCCCGACCGCGAGAGCCGAGCCCGGAGGAAACCGATGGAATCCCTGCGACGCGCCGGCGCCGCCTCCCCGAGCTGTCGACCGGGCTCGGCTCATGAGCGCGGCGGTGGGGCTCACGCGGGGACATTTCGAAGAACGGCGTCGCCGCAGCCCGTGATCACTCAGCGGTCGGCGCCGCGGCGACGACATCACCCCAGGAAGAAGCGCTCACGAAGGAGGAGTCATGGCGCCTGAAGAACGCAGTGCCGCGTCGATCCGGGAAGCACTCCACGTCCTCCGGGACCTCGACGAGCACGGTGACCGCTTGTGTCCCGCCGGGAGCGACCGGACCGCCTGGGCGCGAAGCGTCCTCGAGGAGCTCGCCCAGGCGGCCGGGGTCATCGGAGGTGCCGTGCAGCAGGTCTCCGGCCGTCGCAACGACACCGTCTCCCACAGCGCGACAGCCCTCGCCGGCACCATCAGCGCGCACACCCACATCGCGTTCTCCGCGCAGTTCTGAGCAGCCTCAGCCATGGGAGCTCCGGGCCGGTTCGGTATTCCCGGTCTCGAGGTCGCGGGAGGTGCGGAGTCCCACGGTCTCCATGACCCCCATGCGGAGCCAGAGCTGCCGACACGTGGTCGCGAGGACATCGAGGACCGCGGTCTCGTCACCGCCGAGGAGGTCCAGGTGCACGACCAGATGTGTCGCGCCGGCCCGCAGGAGGCCGGCCATCGTTCTGGCGAGTCGGACGGGCAGGTCGGCGTCGGCGTCGCCGCCCAGCCGAACGTGCACCTTGTGGTCGTCGGTCCACATCGTGACGATGCGTGCAGTCACCACGGCTCTCCCCCGAACGCGTCGCAATGGTGAGGACACGTCGTCGGGGTCCGGAACGACGCCGGTGCATCCCGCCTTCGCCCCACGGGGCGCCGGCGAGCCGACCCACAATAAAACGGACGCTTGGCGAAAGGGAGGACCGACGGGCGCGCAATTCGTCTTTCTCGAAACCTGCCGCACCGACCGTTGCCCCGGAGATCCTCGAATGGTGAACATCCAGGCACGGTCAGAGCACATGCTCGGCGGACTTCTCGGAGGGCCGTGAGACAGAGCCCGCGTCAGGCGGGCCAGGCGGCGCGGACGAGGGCAACGCCCTAGTGCAGGTCGAGAGTTCCCTCGACGACCGCTCGGGCGACGTTGGCCAGGCGCTGGTTGTTGCTCCTGGCGTGGCTGCGCAGCCGGAGGAACGCGACGGCGAGGTCCAGGCGGTGGCGCTCGGCGAGGAGGCCCTTCGCCTGCTCGATGACGATCCGGCTGGCCAGCGCGTGCTTGAGCTGCTCGTTGACGGTCCCGACCTCGCGCTGAGCGCGGTGGTGGACGATCCCGGTCGCCGCAGCGGTCGCGAGGTGACCGGCGAGCACCTGGTCGGGCCCGGGCACGGGGCCGGG
>NZ_DASXJD010000081.1:0-5711 GCF_036497585.1 Actinomycetospora sp.
GGAGTGCTTCGTCGAGCCCATGCCCGACGCCCGCCTCGTCGCGGCCCGGGACCCGGGCGCGGCGGCGGCCGAGCGCGAGAGCGTCCGCCTGGCCTTCGTCGCCGCGCTCCAGCACCTCGCCCCCCGGCAGCGCGCGACGCTCCTGCTGCGCGACGTCCTCTGCTTCAGCGCTGCCGAGGTCGCCGAGATGCTCGGCACGACGACCGCCGCCGCGAACAGCGCGCTGCAGCGCGCCCGCGACACGCTCGACCGCCACCGTCCCTCCCCCGGCGACCCGCTCGACCCGGCCGACCCCGGCCAACGTGCCCTGCTCGAGCGGTACGTCGCCGCGTTCGAGGCGCACGACGTCTCGCGCCTGACCGACCTGCTCTGCCAGGACGCGCGTGCCTCGATGCCGCCGTTCGGCTGGTGGGTGCAGGGCGGCGCGACGATCGCGGCGCTCGTCGGCGGGGGCGGCTGCGAGGGCGCGCGCCTCGCGGCGACCGCCCTCAGCGGCCAGCCCGGCTTCGGTCAGTACCGCCCCGACGACGCCGGGGTGCTCCGTCCGTTCGCGCTCGTCCTGGTCGAGACCCGGGGGGACCGCATCGCCCACACGACGACGTTCCTCGGCACCGGGGACCGGTTCGCGGAGTTCGGGCTGCCGACGGTCCTCGATCCGGATTCCTCCGCGAGGACCGATGAGTTCGGCGGCGTCGGATCGTAGGAGCCGGGTCAGGACCACGTCCGAAGGAGCCCCGGTGACCCGACAGCTCGACCTCTCCGACCCGCTCGCGCGGGAGACCGCCGCCGAGCGCGCCCGCCTCGCCGACCTCTACGCCGGGCTGCGGCCCGACCAGTGGGCGGCGGCCTCGCTCTGCACGGGGTGGCGCGTCCGCGAGGTCCTCGCGCACGTGACCATGCCCTACCGCCACTCGGCCCTCCGGGTGCTGCGGGGGATCGCCGCGGCGCGGGGCAAGTTCGACCGCTTCGCCGACCGCATCGCCCACGAGGACACCGACCACCTCTCGGACGCCGAGCTGCTCGCGGCGTTGCGGGACAACGTCGAGCACCCGTGGCGCCCGCCGGGCGGCGGTCAGGCCGGGGCGCTCAGCCACGACGTCATCCACGGCCTCGATGTCACCGAGGCCCTCGGCCTGCCACGGCCGCCCGCGGACCGGGTGCGGCACGTCCTCGAGAGCGCCGGACCGCGGGCGTTCGCCTACTTCGGCACCGACCTCGCCGGGGTGCGACTGGTCGCGACGGACGCCGAGGTGTCCGTCGGGGAGGGGCCCCGGGTGGTGGAACTGCCCGCGGTGGATCTGCTGCTGCGGATCACGGGCCGGGTCACGCCCGGCTCGGTGTGAGACTGGGGGGTCCGGACACAGGTGCCCTGCGGGCGCGTGAGAGGGAGTGACCGTCGTGGACTCGGAAGAGCGTTTCGTGGTGGAGACGGTCCGGGCGTTCGTGGACAAGGACGTCAAGCCCGTCGTCTCCGAGCTCGAGCACGCCAACACCTATCCCGAGGTGTTGATCGAGCAGATGAAGGAGCTCGGCATCTTCGGGCTGGCGATCCCCGAACCGTGGGGCGAGGCCCCGGTCTCGATGCCCTGCTACGCCATGGTCACCGCCGAGCTCGCCCGCGGCTGGATGTCGCTCGCGGGCGCGATGGGTGGGCACACCGTGGTCTCCAAACTGCTCGTCGAGTTCGGCACGAAGGCCCAGCAGGACCGCTACCTGCCCCGCATGGCCACCGGCGAGCTGCGCGCCACCATGGCACTCACCGAACCCGGCGGTGGTTCCGACCTGCAGGCCATCACCACCACCGCCCGCCGGTCCGGGGACACCTACGTCGTCAACGGCTCCAAGACCTGGATCTCCAACGCGCGGCGCTCCCGGCTGATCGCGCTGCTGGCCAAGACCGACCCCGACGCCGAGCCCGCGCACCGCGGCGTGTCGATCCTGCTCGTCGAGCACGGCCCCGGCCTGGAGATCTCCAAGGACCTCTCCAAACTGGGCTACAAGGGCGTCGAGGCCTGCGAGCTGGCGTTCACCGGCATGCGCGTGCCCGCCGAGGCGCTGCTCGGCGGCGACGAGGGCCGCGGCTTCGCCCAGATGATGAAAGGCCTGGAGACCGGCCGGATCCAGGTCGCCGCCCGCGCGCTGGGAGTCGCGACCGCGGCGTTCGAGGACTCGCTGGCCTACGCCCAGCAGCGCGAGGCGTTCGGCAAGCCGATCTGGCAGCACCAGTCGATCGGGAACTACCTCGCCGACATGGCCACCAAGATCACCGCCGCGCGGCAGCTGATCCTGCACGCCGCGCAGCGCTTCGACGCCGGCGAACGCGCCGACATGGAAGCCGGGATGGCGAAGCTGTTCACCTCCGAGATCGCCATGGAGGTCGCCCTGAATGCGGTGCGCATCCACGGCGGCTACGGCTACTCCACCGAGTACGACGTCGAGCGCTACTTCCGCGACGCCCCCCTCATGATCGTCGGTGAGGGCACCAACGAAATCCAGCGCAACGTCATCGCCGGCCAGCTCGTCAAACGCGGCGGACTAGGTGCCTGACGGCATGTGAGCACTAGTCCGGCCTATAGGGCGGATAGTGCTCACGAGCGCGTCAGCGCACCCAGGTGCCGATGACGCGCAGCAGGTCGAACTTCTCCCGCGCGTCGGTGCCCTCGGTGGGGAAGAGCACGAGCAGGGGGAGGTCGGACTCCGGGGTCAGCAGTACCTCACAGGTGACGCAGACCAGGCCGACCTCGGGGTGCTCGAACCGCTTGCGGTCGGCGCGGCGCTCGGCGACCTCGTGGCGCTCCCACAGCCCGGCGAACTCGGCGCTCGCCGCGCACAGGTCGGCCAACAGTGCCGTCACGTCGGGGTCCCCGCCGCGGCGCGACGAGACCGCCCGCAGGTCGCGCACGTGCGACGCCGAGAGGCGTTCCCGGTCCTCGACCGGGCACCGCTCGCGCAGGGCCGGGTCGGTGAACCACTGCCATGCCGCGTTGTTCGCCCGCCCCGGCTCCGGCGCGAGCGGGCCGACCAGGGCGTCGGCGAGGGGGTTCTGCCAGAGGACCTCGGTGAGGTCGGTGAGCACCACCACGGGGACGTCGGTGAGGTGGTCGACCAGCCGCAGGAGGCCCGGCGGGACGTGTCGTCCGGCCCGGCGCGGCGGCGGGGTGAGCCCGGCGAGGTGGAACAGGTGGTCGCGCTCGTCGACCTCGCAGCGCAGCGCCCGGGCGACGGCGGCCACGACCGACTCCGACGGGTGCGGGCCCCGCGCCTGCTCGAGGCGCGAGTAGTAGTCCGCCGACACCCCCGCGAGCGCCGCGACCTCCTCCCGCCGCAGCCCCGGTGTCCGGCGTCGCTCCCCCGGTGGCAGCCCGACGTCGGCCGGGCGCAGCAGCTCGCGGCGGCGGCGCAGGAAGTCGGCGAGACCGGCACGGTCGATCACCCCCGCCAGGGTCCGCGCCTCCGGGCGCCCCAGCCAGGGTCGACCGCTCCCTGGATCCCTCGACCCTGCCCGTCCCGTCGTCCGCGGCGCAGGGTGGAGCCATGACGACCTCCCTGCAGCTCCGCCGCCTCGGCCGTACCGGCCCGCGGGTCACCTCGCCCGGCCTCGGCGGCATGGGCCTCTCGGGCGCGTATGGCACCGTCGACGACGACGAGGGCATCCGCGTGATCCACGCGTACGTCGACGCCGGCGGCACCCTCATCGACACCGGCGACTTCTACGGCGCCGGCCACAACGAGGCCCTGATCGGGCGCGCGCTGCGGGAGCGGAGCCGCGACGACGTCGTGCTGTCGGTGAAGTTCGGCGCGATGCGCGGGCCCGACGGCACGCCCCAGGGCATCGACGCCCGACCCGCGGCGCTGAAGAACTTCCTCGGCTACTCGCTGCAGCGTCTCGGCGTCGACCACGTCGACGTCTACCGGCCCGCCCGCCTCGACCCGGCCGTGCCGATCGAGGACACCGTCGGCGCGATCGCCGAGCTGGTCGAGCAGGGCTACGTGCGCCACGTCGGGCTCTCCGAGGTCGGCGCGCCGACGATCCGGCGCGCGGCCGCGGTGACCTCGATCAGCGACCTGCAGATCGAGTACTCGCTGCTGCAGCGGGGCATCGAGACTGCACCGGAGGACGGCTCCGCCGAGGCGATCCTCCCGACGTGCCGTGAGCTCGGCATCGGGATCATGGCCTACGGCGTGCTCGCCCGCGGCCTCATCGGCGGCAGCGGCTCCCGGCAGGGCGGCCGCCTCGTCACGCCGACCTTCGCCGACGGCAACCGTGAGCACAACCAGGCGCTGGTGGCGCGGCTGGCCGACACGGCCGGGCGCAAGGGCGTCACGATCGCGCAGCTGGCGCTGGCGTGGGTGTCCGCGGCGGGCGACGACGTCGTGCCGGTGCTCGGGGCGCGGCGCGTCGAGCAGGTGGCGACGATGCTGGAGCCCGTCACGCTGTCCCCGGAGGAGGCCGCCGAGCTCGCCGACCTCATCCCGCGCGGCGCCGTCGCCGGCGACCGGTACCCGGCGGCGGCGATGGCCGACCTCGACAGCGAGCGCCGTCGGTGAGCGAAGCGGACGGTGCGGGTCAGGGCCCTCATCCGGGCCGTGACCGGAGCGGGGAGCGCCCGCCGCGCGTTCGACGGCTCACGTCTCGTCGACGCCGCCGGAGGGGGTGAGCTGGTCGAAGCAGTAGTAGAGGGCGAGCACGCCGTGCAGGGCGAGGGTCGCGACGGCGCTCACGAAGCTCAGCGCGACGGCCGCCGCGTAGATCACCTGACCGGCGCCGAAGCGCCGCAGGGTGGCGCGCCGGGTGGCGGGGTCGAGGGGTCGGCGCAGGATCCGCGGGCGTGCCGAGATCGTGAGCCACAGCGCGCTGAACGCCATGCCCATCGCGAGCATCGTGGCGCTGTAGATCGCCGCGGCGACGTGCCCCTCGGGCTCGAGGAGGTAGTCGGCGAGCAGACGCGTCGGGAAGGGGATCACCGACACGAAGAGCAGCAGGACGAGGTTGGCGAACAGTACGACGCGGTCGACCTGGTCGACCAGGGTCAGCATCGTGTGGTGGTTGATCCAGATGATGCCGACGACGAAGAAGCTGACCAGATAGGCGAGATAGGACGGCCACTCGTGCCCCAGCGCCGCCCACAGCCCCTCCCGCCGGGACTCCTCCAGCGGGGGCACGGCCAGGTCGAGCACGAGCAGGGTGATGGCGATGGCGAAGACGCCGTCGCTGAAGGCCTCCACCCGGCCGGTGCGCATCATGGACACGTGGCCACCCCATCACACCCGGAGTGGGTGGCGGGGTGGTGTCGGCGGCACCTGGTCGCGATCCGATCGAGGTGCTTTTCGCGCTGGAGCAGATGTCGACGGTCGTCGGGCTCCGGCTCGCCGGCGGCGGCTTGCCGCGCCCCCGTCCCCTGACGGCCGTGTCCGTCGGGCAGGCGCCCTACTCGGGTGGGCGGATACGCTTTCGGAGAACGGATCGAACGGGGGCCGGAATGCGGGAGGTCGCGAACCACCTCCGGGAACTGATCGTCGCCACCGACGAATACCGGCGCGCCATGGCGGCCGGCGTCGACATCAGCACGAACGAGGCCGACGTGCTGGGCGAGCTCCTCCACCAGGGCGACGTGACGCCGACGCAGATCGCCGCGCGCACCGGGCTGACGGCCGGCAGTGCGACCACGCTGATCGATCGGCTGGTCTCGGCCGGCCTCGTCGCGCGCGCG
>NZ_DASXJD010000082.1:0-26474 GCF_036497585.1 Actinomycetospora sp.
GGATCGATCCTCTACGTGGTCCTCCAACTGGTCGGGCTCGCCGCCCGCGGCGGGCACCGCAATCCCCTCTACACCGGGGTGTTCGTCGGGCTCGCCCTCGGGTTCGTCACCGACATGATCGTCACCGCCGGCGGCGCCTGAGCCTCGGGCCGCCGACTGGCCCCGAGGTTCGACGACGATCCTTGCCGATCGGCCAGAGCCCCCCAGGGCCGCACGCTGCGGAGCTGCCGGGGGGTCGGCTGTAGACCCAGCGCCGCGGGAGGACTTTGCTGGAGTGGGAAGACTCGCAGAGCTACGGCCGCGGCGGCGCCGCCGCCCAGCCCATGGACTCTTGCGCGACCGCTGAGAACCGGGCCGCATGCTTTGAGGGGACGACCGCCAGCGAGGGTGCCGCAGGCGGCGCATCGGGTGTTCCCCGCCCGGTCCAAGGCCCCCTTCAGGCCACGTCCACGCCTTCACACGCCAGCACCGGGTAGGGCGCCGACAACCACGTCATCGCGAGCACACCCCCGGGAGCGTCGATGCCCGCCAGGTCCTGCGACCCCTCGGTCGAGCTTCTCTACTTCAGCGGATGCCCCAACCATCAGGCATTCCTGCCGCACCTGCGTCAGCTGATCCGCGAGCACGGAGTCAACGCCCCGGTCCGGCTTGTTGAGATCACCGGCGACGACCAGGCCCAGCATCAGCGATTCCTTGGATCCCCGAGCCTGCGCATCAACGGCATCGACGTCGATCCCTGCGCCACCGGGCGCACCGACTACGGCATGCAGTGCCGCCTCTACTTCACCGACAACGGAGCCCGAGGCGTCCCACCCGACTCCTGGATCCTCCGAGCGCTCGACGGCGGGGCCAACTCAGAGCGTTCAGGTGGGGCCAACTCGGGTTGACACACCTACCTTCTCGTTCGCGAGCGCTCGCTTCGACGAACGCCCTGGTCAGTGGTGTCCAGCAGGGTGGTGTACGACCCGGCCACCGCTCGGGCGTGGCATCGACGATGATCGGATCAGCGGGGATAGCGCTCGGCCGCCCGCGCTCGCGCCTTGGTCGCCTCGACCTCCCGGTTCTTCGGCGGCGCGGTCGTGACCAGGTCCTCGAGGAGGGCACGGGTGGTCGCCGTGACCTCGGCGACGGCCCGGGCGAAGGCCTCCTCGTTGACCTTCGAGGGCCGTGCCGACCCGCTGATCTTGCGGACGTACTGCACGGCGGCCTCGTGCACCTCGTCGATGGTCGCGGGGGGCTCGAAGTTGTGCAGGACCCGGATGTTGCGGCACATACCGCGATGGTGCCCCAACCGGCGGTCGTCAGGTCATGCTCGTCGGATGCTCATCGCCCACCTGTCGGATCTGCATCTCGATACCTCCCGGCGCAGCGGCGAGCGGGCGGAGCGCGTCATCGACCACGTCCGCGCGCTGTCCCCGCGCCCGGACCTGGTGCTCGTCACCGGCGACGTGGCCGACCACGGCGCCCCGGAGGAGTACGACCAGGCCGCGGCCCTGCTCGCCGGGCTGGACGCGCACCTGGTGCCGGGCAACCACGATCGGCGCCCGACGATGCGCGCCGCGCTCGGCCTGCGCGGCGACGGTCCGATCACGCGCAGGATCGAGGTCGGCAGGACGGTCGTGGTTCTCGCCGACTCCCACGTCCCCGGGCACGACCACGGCAAGCTCGCACCGGAGAGCGTGGCCCTGATCGAGGACGCCGCCGCGGAGCGGCGACCACTGGTCGTCGCGCTGCACCACCCGCCGATGGCGATCGGCAGCGGGCTGATCGACCCCATCCGGCTGCTCGACCCCGAACCCCTCCTCGCACCGCTGCGTGCCCACGAGGCACCCCGCGTCGTGCTGTGCGGGCACGCCCACACCGCCCTCGGCGCCGACGTCGGCGGCGTCCCGGTCCGCATCGCACCCGGTGTCGCATCGACCCTGCGGCTGCCCTACGAGCCCGAGCCCGACAGCCTCGACGGCCAGGCGCCACCCGGCCTCGCCCTGCACCACCTCGACGAGGGCAGCGGCGAGCTCCACACCCATGTCCGGGCGCTCACCGCATCACCCGGACCATGACCGTCCGCCCGCGGTCCAGCTCGATGGACCTACCCCCGGGGCTCGTACCGCAGTGCCACGGCCCCCGAGCCGAGCTCCGACCGGTCCACGAGTTCCAGGTCGATGGGCTTCGACAACCCCGCGAACAACGTCGGGCCGTGCCCCGCCACGCGGGGATGCACGATGAACTCGTACTCGTCGATCAGCCCGCGCTCCGCCAACGCGAGCGGAAGGGTCACGCCTCCCACGTACAGTCCCTCGCCGGGCTCCGACTTCAACTGGCGCACGGTCTTCTCGAGATCCTCCCCGCGCACGAGCTCCGCGTTCCAGTCGACCTCGTCCAGCGTGCTCGACACCACGTACTTCTTGGCCGCGTCGATCGTCCGGGCGAAGGGCTCCATCCACTCGGGCATCCCTCCCGATGCGGACGGCAGGCGCCACGCCGACTCCATCATCTCGTACGTCACCCGGCCGAACAGGAGGGCATCGGCCCGGGCGATGGTCTCCGTCGCCCGACGATGCAGTTCCTCGTCCGGGATCCCTTCGCGGTGGTCGCAGCACCCGTCCAGCGTGACGTTGATGGAGTACCGAAGGGGCCGCATCGCGCGAGGCTACCGTCGTCCTCGCGTGGTCGAGCAGACGTCGATCACGACGTCCGTCCCGTTCGTGTCGACGTCCCGAGCAGCAGGCTGGACAGTCCGGGTCACGGCCGGGAAGGTCGCGGGCGTGGAGGACCGGGTCGTCAGCGCCAGCCGGGTGATCGGGGCGAGCCCGGCGGCCGTCTTCGAGCTGATCGCCGACCCGGCCTCGCAGCCGCGCTGGGACGGTAACGCCAACCTCGCCGAGGCCCGACCCGGGCAGCGGATCCGTGCGGTCGGCGACGTGTTCACCACGACGCTCACCAGGAACGGGGTGCGGGAGAACCACGTCGTCGAGTTCGAGGAGGGGCGCCGGATCGCGTGGACCCCGTCCGACCCCGGGCGGCCGCCGGCCAGGCACCTGTGGCGCTGGGAGCTCGAGCCGCGGGACGGGTCGGGAACGCTGGTCACGCACACCTACGACTGGTCGAACCTGACCGACGAGGCCCGCTTCGCCCGGGCCCGGGCGACCACGTCCGATGCCCTCCAGGCTTCGCTGGACCGGCTCGCCGCTCTCGTCGAGCGCTCGGACGACTGATCCCTCAGCGCCTGCCACGGATGGCGCCCGGGGTGGCGCCGAGACGCTGCTTGACGATGCGGTTCATGTGGCTCTGGTCGGAGAAGCCGCAGGCCTGGGCGACCTCGCAGAGCGGGGTGTCGGTGCGCTCGAGCATCAGCCGGGCCCGGTCGAGGCGGGCGCGCAGGACGAACTCGTGCGGCGTCGTCCCGGTGGAGGCGCGGAACTGCCGGGCGAAGTGGAACTTGCTGAGCCCGACGGATCCCGCGAGGTCGTCCAGGGTGAGACGCCGCGCCAGGTGGGGCTGGATGTAGTCGCGCACCAGGTGCTCCTGCCGGAAGCTCAGGCAGTCGGGGCCCTCGGGGGAGCGGAAGAGGATGTTCGCGTGACGGCGCAGGATCGTCACCGAGAGCTGGGTGGTCAGCGAGTCGACGAGCAGGTCGCTCCCGACCCCGCCCTGCGCGGCCTCCTGGGCGATCGCCATCGCGGCGCGGTGGATCGCCGGGTCGTCGGCCTTGATGGTGTCGTGCAGCTCGACGTCCTCGACCTCGCGGCCGTACATCTCGCGGCAGGTGGCGGCCAGCTGCTCGTGGGTGAGGTAGACGTGCACGACCTCGATGGGTGTGTCCCAGCGCCAGTGCGAGTCGGCCGCCCGGGTGAGCAGGGAGACGTCGCCGGGGCGGAGCCGCTCGTGGTGCCAGCCGCTGTCGAGCTTGCGGCGCATGTCGGTGACGCCGCGCCGGTAGGCGACGATCATGAAGTCGCGCAACGGCGGGACCTCGACGTCGCTGTCCTCGTAGCGGTAGCCGCGGACCGAGACCCCGCTCCAGCCTTCCTCGGGGCTGCTCACGGTGAGGTCGCCCGGGACCCATGCCGGGAGCTGGTCGGGCACGATGAGCCGGTCAGCCATCGTCGGCCCCCTTGCCGTCCTACGCCGTGCCGCAGGCCAGGCTAGGCGTGACCCAGCTCACCCGGCCAGGGTCGCAGCAAGGTTGTCCAACGCGGCCGGGCGGATGTCCAACCCCGCCACGACGTCGTCGTACCCGGCCCGACCTGCGCTTTCGCCACCCGGCTGACCCCTGTCCAGCAATGGTGTCCAACGCGGGCCGGCCTCCGTCCAAGCCGCGCCCCCCAAGGTGGACGGAGGGTGCTCGGCCACACGCCGACGGTGCGCCCCCGCGAGGTCCTCCGCGGGCGCGACCCGGCACTGCACGACAGGGAGACGCGGATGTCGACAACGAGCCCACCGCAGCACGCCACCGACACGGTGGACGCGGTGATCATCGGGGCCGGGTTCTCCGGCCTGTACATGCTGCACAAGCTGCGCGACGAGCTGGGCCTGCACACACGGGTGTTCGAGACCGGCGACGGCGTGGGCGGCACCTGGTACTGGAACCGCTACCCGGGCGCGCGGTCGGACTCGGACTCCTACATCTACGGCTACACCTTCGACCAGGGGCTCTGGGAGGAGTGGGAGTGGAGTGAGCGCTATCCCGAGTCCCACGAGATCCGCGGCTACCTCGAGCACGTCGCCGACCGGTTCGATCTGACCGAGGACATCACCTTCGGCACCCGGGTCCTCTCGGCCACGTTCGACGAGGCCGCCGGGCGCTGGACCGTCACCACCGACGGCGGCGAGACGGTCACCGCCACCTACGTGATCTCCGCGGTCGGGGCGCTCTCGGCGTCGAACACCCCGCCCTTCGAGGGCGTCGAGACCTTCGCCGGCTCGACCTACCACACCGGGGAGTGGCCGCACGAGGGCGTGGACTTCACCGGGCAGCGGGTCGGGATGATCGGCTCCGGGGCCAGCGCGGTGCAGGCCGCTCCGCTGATCGCGGCGCAGGCCACCGAGCTGACGGTCTTCCAGCGCACCGCCAACTACATCGTCCCGGCCAACAACGGCCCGGTGGACCCCGACGTCAAGGCTGCGCGACTCGAGGACTGGTCCGGTATCCGGGAACGGATCCAGCAGTCGAACTTCGGCTTCGAGCTCTACCTGCAGGAGAAGGGCGCCGCGGACGCCTCCGACGAGGAGCGCGAGGCGCTGCTCGAGGACTTCTGGAACCGCGGCGGGTTCCACATCTGGCTCGGCTCCTACGCCGACATCTTCTTCTCCACCGAGGCCAACGACCTGGTCCGCGGCTTCCTCGACCGCAAGATCCGGGAGAAGGTCCACGACCCCGAGACCGCCGAGCTGTTGATCCCGAAGGACCATCCCTTCGGCTGCAAGCGCAACCCGCTCGACTCCGGCTACTTCGAGACGTTCAACGAGCCCCACGTCCACCTCGTCGACGTCAAGTCCAACCCGATCGCGGCGATCACCCGCGACGGGCTGCGGCTGGCCGACGGGGCCGAGTACACGTTCGACGCCCTGGTCTTCGCCACCGGCTTCGACGCGATGACCGGCCCGCTCAACCGCATCGACATCCGCGGCCGCGGCGGCGAGCTGCTGCGCGAGAAGTGGGCCGAGGGCCCGCGGACCTACCTCGGGCTGACGAGCCACGGCTTCCCGAACTTCTTCACCATCACCGGCCCGCAGAGCCCTTCGGTGCTCTCGAACATGCCGGTGTCGATCGAGCAGCACGTCGACTACATCGGCCGCATCATCGCCGACCTGCGGGCCCGCGGGGCCGCCGTCATCGAGCCGACCAAGGAGGCCGAGGACGGCTGGTGCACCTACAACCAGGAGATCGCGAACGCGACGCTCTTCCCGACCGCGGACACCTGGTACATGGGCGCGAACATCCCCGGCAAACCGCGGCAGTTCATGCCCAACCTCGACTTCGTCGGGCCCTACCGGGCCAAGTGCGACCGCATCGCCGAGAACGGCTGGGAGGGCTTCGCGATCGACGGCGAGGCGACCCCGGCCGGCGAGCACGTCTACACCTGGGCGCTGGCCGGATGAGCGCCGTCGGGACCCCCCGCTACGGGCACTGACCACCCCCGACGACGCCGGGCGCGGCCACGCCCGGCGTCGTCGGCCCGCATCTGCCGCCAGCGACCCCACGGATCAGGAGACGACCATGAGCGACACCATGAAGGCCCTCGCGTTCCTCGGGACCGGGAAGGTGGGGCTCGTCGAGCGCGAGATCCCCCACGCCGGCCCGGGCGACGCGGTCGTGAAGACCACCGCGGCCCTGATCTGCACCTCCGACGTGCACACCGTCGCCGGGCTGCTGCCCGTCCCCGAGGGCCGGCTGCTCGGGCACGAGAGCGTCGGGATCGTCCACGAGATCGGCGACGGCGTGACGTCGGTGCAGGTGGGCGACCGGGTCGCGGTCAATGCCGTCACCCCCGACGGGACGTGCGACAACTGCCAGGCCGGGCACACCTCGCAGTGCCGCGGCGCGCTCGGCGGGTACCGGTTCACCGTCCAGAAGGACGGCAACATGGCCGAGTACTTCCACGTCAACGACGCCGACTACAACCTCGCGCCCATCCCGGAGGGCCTCGCCGACGAGGCCGCGGTCTACGCCTGCGACATGCTCTCGACGGGGATCGTCGGCTCCGAGAACGCGAACATCCCGGTCGGCGGTTCGGTCGCGATCTTCGCGCAGGGCGCGGTCGGTCTCTCGGCCACGCTGGGCGCCAAGCTGCGCGGCGCGGGCCTCGTCATCACCGTCGAGGGTCTGCCCAACCGGGCCGAGATGTCCCGACGGTTCGGGGCGGACGTCGTCATCGACCCGTCGTCGGGCGACGTCGTCGAGCAGATCCTCGCGCTGACCGACGGCGGGGCGGACTCCACGGTGGAGGCGCTGGGCAACCAGGTCACCTTCGAGGCCGCGCTGTACGCGACCCGGCCCGGCGGGACGCTGTCGAACGTCGGGTATCACGGCGAGTCCGGTCCGACGGTGACGATGCCGCTCGACGCGTGGGGCCTCGGGATGGCGGGCAAGAAGATCGCCACCGACCTCTGCCCGGGCGGGCGGCTGCGCATGGAGCGGCTCATGCGCCTGCTCGTCAACGACAAGATCGACCCGACGCCGATGACCACCCACCGGATGGGCATCGACCAGGTCGAGGAGGCATTCGACATGATGAGCCACAAGCGGGACGGGATCATCAAGCCGCTGATCACCTTCTGACGGCAGGGTCCGGGCCCTGGGCGAGCGGGCTCGGTCAACGATCCGCATCGCCTGATCGGACGCCGACATGAAACGTGACGGAAACTGAGACAGAATTCCGCGCGTGCCCGTCTGTTCGTGCTCGGATGGACCTGGAACGATCGCGCCCACGCCGGAGCCTCCTGCCCCCCAGGAGGGCCGGCGAGGTCCCGCTGCCCGGTCCCCCTCGGGCAGCGGGACCGCCCGGGCACAGGATTGGGCGCATGGCGCTCTCCCTCTTCGCCGGACTCTACGTCTCCGACCACGACGCCGTCGTCGGCTGGTACACCCGCCTGCTCGGGGCCGAGCCGTCGTTCGCCGCCTCCGACACCGAGTCGGTGTGGCAGCTCGCCGAGGACCGCTGGGTCTACGTCCAGCAGAACCCGGCGCACGCGGGCCACAGCGTGGTGACGGTGCTCGTCGACGACCTCGAGGCGACCCTCGCCGAGATCGCCGCGCGCGGCCTCGCGCCGACCGCCCGCGAGGACTACCCGGGCGGGATGCAGAAGGCGGTGTTCCACGACGGGGACGGCAACGAGGTGGGGTTCGGCGGTATCGTCACCCCTGACCCTCGATGACACGCTTGACCGCCCCGAGCGTCTCGGGGATCCCGGAGCGCGCGTCCGCCGCGCGGATCGCGATCTCTGCGTCGGCGCTGTCCCCGTAGCGCTCCCGGAAGAACTCCCGGCCCGCCGTCGGGAACTCCCACGTCTCGGTCAGGCGCGTGCCCTCGCCGTCGGGAACCATCTCGAATCCCCAGAAGACGCGGCCGCCGTTGACCGCCCACCGGAACACCCGCCCCCGCTCGGCGGCCACGACCTCGCTGCGGGTCTCCCACTCGCGGTCCGGTTTGACGTTGTAGCCGGTGAAGTGCGCGCCGACGCGCGGCCCGTCGCCCGGGTCCCACGCACACCGGACGCAGATCGGGCTCCACTCGCCGGTGCGGGTGACGTCGGAGACGACGTCCCACACCGTGTCCGGGTCCGCGTCGACGTGGACCGAGTCGGCATGGGTGAAGTCGTCGGCCACGCGATCATGATGGCCCGTCGGGGGCGGGAGCGGAATCCGGGATGCGCGGCGATCGCCGGCCGGGCCAGGGTGGGCGCCGTGATCGACGACGGCGACCTGCGCACGACGGAGATCGTCCCCGAGCTGCTGCGCGGTGCGGTCGACCACGAGCGCTCGGCGCGGGGGATGCGCCCGCACCGGCTGCCGGCGTGGGCCCGGGCCCGGGCGGACCAGCAGCTGCTCATGGCCCAGTCGCAGCCCTCGGGGGTGCGTCTGGTGTTCCGGACGTCGGCCACCCGGCTCGAGGTGGACGCCCACCGCACGACCCTCGCCTTCGCCGGGGCGCCGCGCCGTCCCGACGGGCGGTGGGACCTCGTCGTCGACGGCGAGCTCGTCGCCCGGGCGACCTCGACCGGCGGGACCGTCCTGGTCACCGACCTCGCCGCCGGGACGACGCAGGTGCAGGAGGGCCCGGTGGGCACCGTCGCCTTCACCGATCTGCCGGCGGGGGAGAAGCACGTCGAGCTCTGGCTGCCGCACCAGGAGGCGACCGAGCTGGTGGCGCTGCGCAGCGACGCCCCCGTCGTCCCGGCCGTCGGCTCCCGACCGGTCTGGCTGCACCACGGCAGCTCCATCAGCCAGGGCTCGAACGCCGAGAGTCCGTCGACGACCTGGGCCGCGCTCGCCGCCGCCCGCGGCGGGGTCGAGCTGGTCAACCTCGGGTTCAGCGGCAGCGCGATGCTCGACCCCTTCGTCGCCCGGGTCGTGCGTGACCAGCCGGCGGACCTGCTCAGCGCCGAGATCGGGATCAACCTCGTCAACGCCGATGTCATGCGCATGCGCGCCTTCACCCCGGCGGTGCACGGGTTCCTCGACACGATCCGCGACGGCCACCCGACGACGCCGCTGCTGGTGGTCTCCCCGGTCCTCTGCCCGATCCACGAGGCCACCCCGGGGCCGGGTGCGGTGGACATCGCCGACGGGACGCTGCGCTTCCGGGCCACCGGCGACCCGGCCGACGTCGCCGCGGGCCGGCTCTGCCTGCGCACCATCCGCGAGGAGCTCGCCCGCCTGGTGGTCGAGCGCGCGGTCGACGACCCCCACCTGCACCTGCTCGACGGGCTGGCCCTCTACGGCGAGCCCGACGCCGTCGAGCACCCGCTGCCCGACCGCCTCCACCCCGACGCCGCCACCCACCGGCTGATGGGGGAGCGGTTCGCCGCCCTCGCCTTCGGTGACGGCGGGCCGTTCAGGTCTCCGGGGTAACCTCGGCGAGCACCGCGTCGGCCACGTCGTCGTAGAGCTCGACGTCCGACTCGAGCCCGGCGGCCGCCAGCGCGCGGCGCACCACGCCCCGGGGTCCGAGGACCAGCCGCAACGGCCGACCGGTCCCGTCGCGCTCGCGGGCGAGGAAGGCCAGCGCGTTGCCCGCGACGAAGGTGGCTCCCCGCAGGTCGACCACCACTGCCGTCGCCGGTTCCGAGCACCCGTACTGCTCGCGGAAGGACTCGCTGCCCCGCTGCGCGGCGGTGCGGTGCAGGTGGCGGCGGAGCTCGTCGTCGTTGGTGCGGTCGATCTCGCCGATCACCGAGATCACCAGGACCGGACGGGGTGGGCCGTACAGGGCGCGCGTCTCGAAGGTCGCGGTCACGAGGCGCTCGCGTGGACCGGGCACTGCGGGTCGACGAAGGGCTGCTCGTCGGGCGCGCCCGCACGGTAGGCCGCGTTGGCGAGCACGGAGCAGGTACATCCGCGGTCGAGAGCAGCCCGGCCGCCCGGGGCCTCCGCGGGGTCGGTGCCCACGCGCTCGTCGTGCTCGACCATGGCGGCCCTCCGGCGCGGTGACAGCGGTGCCCTCTGACGCGCGATGACGGTAGCGCACAGGTGCACACCACTGACGACCCCTGGTTGTGCGCCATTGGTGTGGTGTACGACCGGGAGGGGCGCTTGCGCATGGTGCCCCATGCTGGTGTCCGAGTCGGCGGCACCTACGCCGTCCGAAGATCCGGATCCTGGTCGCGAGTCCTGGCGCCCGTTGGGCATGTCGCTCCCGGGATCGGATCCATCGGCGCGCTCACGGCCAGGGCCGGCAGCCCCAGACCTCAGCCCGGGACGAGGTCCCCGTCCTCGCGGCCCACCTGCATCGTCGCCACCGTCCCGCCGTCCCGGCGGGCGGCGAGCGCCCGACGTCGGGCGCCGAGAGAGGTCAGGACGAGGTGGGCGAGCGACGGCTCGCCGCCGTCGTCGAGCAGTTGGTCGAGGACCGCGAGATCGTCGGGTGTCGTCCGGGTGTCGCCGGAGGCCCGCCGGAGGAGGGCGCCGACCCGCGGTGAGAGCGAGATCCGCTCGATCGGGATCGGCACCGGGCGGGCGCCGACGCCGGTGATGCCCTGGAGGGCGGCGGTCACCGCCGCGTGGTCGGCGCCGGCGCGCTCGAGGAGCGGTGCGGCCTCGACCGCCTCACGGCGCAGGAGGGCGAGCAGCACGTGCTGGGTGCCCACCGAGCGGGCCCCCTGGGCGGCCGCGTGCTCGCGCGCCGCTGCCAGCCCGGGCCACGGCCCGGTGCCCGTCCGTTCGGAGACCACGCCCCCAGCATCGCCTCCCGACGCCGTTTCGTGACCCGAATCCACGAATCGAAACGGTCACGACGCCGGGTGTGGCCGACCGGTCGCGCGCGGTGATCGTGAAGTGCGCTTCGCGCACGAGAGCACTATTCCGCCCTATGACACGGATGAGTGCTCACATGCGCGAAGCGCACCTATTGCCCGTAATGCCGCAAGCGCTCCGCCACGTCGGCGACCTGCTCGGCCGAGAGCAGACGCGGCGTCCCGACGGCGGCGGCCCGCAGCCACACGTCGCAGAGCCATTCGAGGTGCGTGGCCCCGTCGTGGGCCGCGCGGAGGGACTCGCCCAGCACGACGCTGCCGTGGTGACGCATCACGGCGCCGGTGCGCCCCGCGAGGGCCGTCGAGACGTTCTCGGCGAGCGCGTCGGTGCCGAACGGCGCGTACTCCGCCACCGCGACCGCGCCGCCGAAGATCGCCGTCTGGTAGTGCACCAGCGGGACGTCGTCGCGCAGCAGGGACAGCGCGACGGCGGCCGCGGAATGGGTGTGCACCACCGCGCCGGCGCCGTGGCGGCGGTAGCAGAGCAGGTGCAGGGGCAACTCGCTCGTCGGCTCCAGCGCGCCGTCGACGACCGCCCCGTCGAGGTCCACCACGCACACGTCGTCGCCGGTCATCGTGTCGTAGGCGACACCGGACGGGGTGACGGCGATGAGGTCGCCGACCCGGACCGAGAGGTTGCCCGCGGTCCCGGCGACGAGGCGGTCCGCGACCAGGCGCCGGGCGTGCTCGGCGACGGCGTCCCGGGCGTGGTCGAGACGAGCTCCCGGCGTCGGCGGCATGGGCAGTGCCTACCAGCGCCGTGTCACGGCGACGCGGACGAGTGAGGTCTCGGAGATCCACTCGTCGCTCGTGGGCGCCCGTTCGACGCTGTTCACGCCACGTCAGGTGACACCGTCTTGCGACGAACGGTCCACTCCGGCACGGCCGAGTAGACCAATGGAGGGAGATCTCATGGCGGCGAGTAGCGCGTCGGCGCTCGGGTCCCCGCGAGGGTCGGCACCCCTGTTCTCACCGAGGATCGACCTGGGCAGCGGCCGCGTCGTGGGTTTCCTCGCCGGCTCCTCGGACCTGCGGCCGGGGAGGACGGCGGCGGAGGACGGGTACGGGCCGCTCGAGGTCCGCATCGACCGGGAGATCGCCGACCTGCTCGTGGCGGCGAGAGCGGCGGGCACGTCCCCGGTGACCGTGCACCTCCCGATCGCCGCCGACGCCGTGGCCTGGGCCGCCCACCGTCTCCGCGCCGTGCGGCCCGCGATGCTGCACGGCGACGGCCGAGGCGCCGGAGTGACGCTGCTGCTCACGTCCAGGGTCCGCTCCGCATCGCTGCCGGCCCTCGAGGACGGGATCCGGCAGGCCCGCCGCGACGGGTTCGGCATCGCGGTCCCCGCCGCGGGCTTCGCTCCCGCCGAGATCGCGCGCCTCGCCCCGGACCAGCTGGTCCTCGGAGCCGAGTGGCTGGCCGGCATCGGGTCCGGCGAGGTGGCGGCACTCGCCACCCTGGAGGCCGCCACCGTGCTCGCCGGCGCGACGCGCGCGGAGCTCGTCGTCGACGGGGTCGACGGCGAGGCGTCGCTGCGCGACCTGCGCGGTCGTGGCGCCGTGGTGGCGTCCGGCCCGGTGCTGGCCGCCGACCAGGCCTCGGCCCGCCCGGCCGAGGTCACCCTGGCCCCGGGTCTGCGCACGCGGCTCGCCACCACCGCGCCGCAGCTGGCGGTGCCCCCTCCGGATGCCTCCGACCCGGGCCCGGTCCACCCCGCACGCGAGGTGACCCTGGGGGACGTGGCCCGGCCGGCGACCGTCGTCCCGGACACCGCGACCGGTGACGACGTGCGCAGCGCCCTCGCCGACGAACAGGACTGCGCCGGGGTGGTGCTCGTCGGCACGGACGGACGACCGACCGGGTACGTGGACCGCAACCGCTTCCTGCTGACCATCGCGGGCCCGTACGGCCGCGCGGTGTTCGCCCATCGAGCGGCCGCGCGCCTGGCGGAATCGCCGACGGTGCGCGCGGCGACGACGTGCGTGCGGGACGCGGTCCGGGAGCGGCTCGACGGCGACCCCGCCCGCCGCTACGACGACGTCGTGCTCAGCGAGCCCGACGGCCGCACGGTGCGGGTGGCCCGGTTCGCCGACCTCGTGCGCGCGCTCGACCCGGCGGCCGGCCCGGCACCCGTCGAGGTCGTGGGCGCGCCCGCGGGACCCGCCGCGCCCGGGACCGCGCCTCGCCGGGGCCGCCACCGGCTCGTCGGGCTGAGCCCGCGCCCCGCCGGCGTGGCCGTCGGCTGACGGCGACCCGGCCGGACCCGCCGGGTGCGGTGGCAGTGCCGGAGGAGTAAGCAGGGCAGCCACGGGGCCCGCCCGGGCACCCCCGTCCGAGGAGCCGCGATGGCGCAGGTGAGGGCGACCGCCCGCCGCACGATCTCCGCCGACCCCGAGAAGGTCCTGGCGGCCCTGGCCGACTACCGCGAGGTGCGTCCCGCGATCCTGACCGAGCACTACCGCGACTACCAGGTGGAGACCGGCGGTGAGGGCGCGGGCACCGTCGTGCACTGGGTGCTGCAGGCGACCTCCAAGCGCCAGCGCGACCAGCGCGTCGAGGTCTCCACCGCACCCGAGGGCGGCGTCGTCGAGACCGACCACAACTCGAGCATGGTCACCACCTGGCGGGTCCGCCCCGAGGGGCAGACCGCCGCGACGGTGGAGGTCGACACCACCTGGAACGGCGCCGGCGGGATCGGCGGGTTCTTCGAGCGGCTGTTCGCGCCGAAGGGCCTGCAGCGCATCCACGACGGCGTGCTCGCCAATCTCGAGCGCCGGCTGGTTCCGGGTGGGCAGCGGGCCGTCGGGTAGCGCTCAGGCGAGCTCGGCCCCGAAGTACACCTGGGTCTCCCTGACGTGCCCGTCCACGACCGTCAGCACCTCGGTGTTGCGGTGCCGCGCGCCGCTGTGCAGCTCGTAGACGTAGCGCACGAACACCTCGCCGGGGGAGACCTCGACGACGTCGACCAGGTCCTGGTAGCGCATCCGGTCCGCCGTCGGGAAGCAGCGCCGCATGAACTCGTCGCGCCCGATGGGCTCGTCCTGCGGGCTGGTGAACACGAAGCCGTGGGCGAGCAGCGCGGTGGCCGCCGCGGCGTCCTGCTCGCGGTAGGCGGCGAAGAGCGCCCGCACGACGTCGGCCGCGGTCTGCGGCGCGATCGGCTCGACGAGGGTGACCTGGGTGCCCTCGGGGTCGGAGAACGTCACCGCGTGGATGAAGTCCGGCACCGTCCACACGGCGGGCACGACGATCCCCGCGGCGGCGATCCGGTCGCGCTCGGCCCGGACGTCGTCGACGGTCAGGGTCACCGACGAGGAGCCGGCCCGGGTCGCGTCCTCGACCAGCTGCAGGCAGCCGCCCCCGGGCACGACCCACTCGGCGCACCCGTGCATGGGCACGCGGTCCGGCCGCCGGCCGAACACCGTCGCGTAGAAGTCCTGCGATCCCGCCCAGTCCTTGACCAGGACGCCGGCGAGCACGTTCGTCGTCGTCATGTCGTCTCCTCTGATTGGTACTGAAACCGTACCAAGAAATCCTGAGGAAGAGGCAAGGCTGATGGTCCCGTACGCTGGCGCGCATGGTGGAGCGGCTCGCGGCGAGGCTCGGCATCTCGCAGATGCGACTGTTGATCGGCGGCTGGGTCCTCGCCGCGGTCCTGCTGCTGGCGGGCCTCGCGCTCGTGCTGGGCGGCTCGACGGTCGTCGGTGCCGTGGTCTTCCTCCTCGGCGTGATCACGTCGATGACCGTCGCCGTCAACCTCTTGCGCCTCCGGGCGGGCGATCACGCGGTCAAGCGGCCGAAGTAGGCACTCCAGTGGGTGAACTCGTGTGGTGATCGAGGGTTCCCGCTGGACGCGGAGCACTGCCGTGCCCCACATTTGTCTCACCGCCGATCGGTTGGTGTCGGTGTTCGGGGAACACCGACGGCCGAGGGTCGGTGACGGTCGCTGGGGAGCGGACCGTCACCGGCCCCGGCTCTCTCCTCCAGCTCACACACCGGCCACCCGGTAGAGCCGCTGCGCCCCGCGGATGCCCTTGAACCGTCGCGGCGCCGCCACCCGCCACCGGAACTCGGCCTCGCCGATCTGGTCCACCACGGCGTCGTGCACCGCCGCCGTCACGACGACCTGGCCCGGCCGCGCCGTCGTCGTCACCCGGGAGGCGAGGTTGACCGGCGGCCCGAACCAGTCCCCGGCGTGCGGCACGCCGATGCCCGTCGCGAGCCCCACGCGGACGTCCGGGCGCCCGTCGTCGGACGCGGCCCATCGCCGTGCGAGATCCACCGCCGCGCGCACCAGCGCCACGGGGTCCGAGGAGACGAGCATGACGGCGTCGCCGATGGTCTTCGCGAGCCGCACCGGCCGCGTCGCCACCTCGGTCGCGCACTCCGCGAGCTGCTCGGCGACCTCCGAGAGCTCGGTCGCGGAGACGTTCTCGCCGAGGTCGGTGAAGCCGACCAGGTCCGCGAAGCACACCGTGACCTCCTGGGCGCCCTGCATACGGCCCGCCGACGAGCCCTCGATGGCGACGGCGTGCGAGCGGATGCGGTCGGCGAGGGCGACCGCGACCAGGTGGGTCAGGTGCAGCGCGTCCTGCTCGGCGAATCGCCGGGCCTCGATCGCGTACCGCAGCGCGGTCTCCGGCTCGGGCTCGCCCGCGGCGAGCAGCGCCTCCCCGATCAGCGAGCCCAGCGCATCCGCCCTGTTGAGCACCCCGCGCCCGATCGCGCGGACCACCGGCAGCATCTCCTCGTCGCTGAACCCGAGGGTCCGGTAGCCCTCGATCCGCTCGGCGATCTCGGCGTCCTCGTCGGTGTAGATCTCCTCGTCGGGATCGGCGGATACCGGGCGCCCGAGCGCGCGGAACCAGGTGGCGACGATCTCGGCGTCCTGCCCGGTGTGCTGGCAGATCGAGGCCATCGACCAGCCGTCCTCGGGGTTGAGGGTGCGCTCGAGCAGGAGCAGGCCGAGCCGGTCGCCCTCGATGGCCTCCCGCATCGTCTCGGTGCCCACGCCGTCGGCGGCCAGCGCGTTGAGGACCTCGACGCGCGTGCGGCGGGCCTGCCCGGTCAGTCCGTCGAGGAGACCTGCGCGGTCGAAGTCGGTCTCCGCCATCGCGGAGCGGAGGCGGCGCGGGATCGGCAGCGACGTGTGGCGGGGCGGCACGGGGCTCATCGTGACAAAGACGGCCGACGACGGCGCGCGAAAGGCACCCCGCCGGTGGCGGCGCGGCCGGACTATCGTGATCGGGCCATGGCTCCCCGCCTGCTCGCGACCAGCGACCTCCACGTCAACCGCACCGAGAACGAGGCGGTGGTGGACGACCTGCACCCGACCGACCCGGGCGACTGGCTGATCGTCGCGGGCGACGTGGGGGACCGCATCGAGCACCTGCGCCGGACGGTGTCGGTCCTCGCGGAGCGCTTCGCGCGGGTGATCTGGGTGCCGGGCAACCACGAGCTGTGGACCCCGCACGGCGAGGAGCCCGACGCCGTCGGGCCGGCGCGCTACGCCCACCTCGTCG
This sequence comes from Actinomycetospora sp., assembly GCF_036497585.1. Lineage (GTDB taxonomy): Bacteria > Actinomycetota > Actinomycetes > Mycobacteriales > Pseudonocardiaceae > Actinomycetospora. The sequence continues at coordinate 16,498 of NZ_DASXJD010000082.1, forward strand.
AGGTCTGCCGTTCGCTCGGCGTGCTCACCCCGGAGGACGAGTGGCCGGTCTGGCGGGGGGAGGGCGGACCCGCCCTGGTCTGTCCGCTGTTCCTGCTCTACGACTACTCGTGGCGGGTGCGGCCGGACATGGTCGGGCTCGGCGACGAGGCAGCGCTCGAGATCGCCCGCGAGGCGGGCGTGGTGTGCACCGACGAGTTCCTGATGTCCAGCGACCCCTTCCCGGGACCGCCCGCGTGGTGCGCCGAGCGGCTGTCGATCTCCCGACGGCGGCTCGCGGCCCGTGCGGCCGGGATGCCGACGGTGCTGATCAACCACTGGCCCCTGACCGAGCTCCCGCTGCAGGTCCTGCGCCACCCCGAGTTCGCGCTGTGGTGCGGGTCGACGGCGACGGCCCGCTGGCACGTGGAGTACGACGCGGCCGCCGTCGTCTACGGGCACCTGCACCTGCCGCGGACCACGTGGGAGGACAGCGTGCGCTTCGAGGAGGTGTCGGTCGGCTACCCGCGCGAGTGGCAGCGCCACCGCCTCGTGCGCGGGCCGCTGCGCCAGATCCTCCCGGCGCCCTACGTCGAGGACCGGGACCCGTTCACGGCCTGGGCCGTCGCGCGGGGAGCACCGTGGACGCGGTAGGGCTGCTCGGCGCGGTGCTGCCCGCGACGGTGACGGCAGTGGCGCGGCTCTCCGACGACGACGATGCCCCGCTGCACCCGAGCGAGGAGGCGGCGGTGGCGCGCGCCGTGGCGAGCCGGCGCGCGGAGTTCACGACGGGGCGGTGGTGCGCCCGGGAGGCGTTGGCCGCGCTAGGGGCGCCGGCCGAGGCGATACCGGTGGGCGAGGAGCGGGCGCCCGTGTGGCCGGCCGGGGTGGTCGGGTCGATCACGCACACCCGCGGGTTCCGGGGGGCGGCGGTGGCCTGGCGCTCGACGGTGCGCTCGGTCGGGATCGACGCCGAGGTGCACGACGTGCTGCCCGACCGGGTGCTCGACGTGGTGTCCTCGGAGACCGAGCGGGCCCTGCTGGAGCGGTTGTCGTCGGCGCGTCCGGACGTGGCGTGGGACCGGTTGCTGTTCTCGGCGAAGGAGTCGGTCTACAAGACCTGGTTCCCGCTGACCGGGCGGTGGCTGGGGTTCGAGGACGCCGAGCTGGTGCCGTCGGAGGACGGCACCTTCACGACGCGCCTGCTGGTGGAGGGGCCGACGGTGGACGGTGCGGTGGTGGAGTCGTTCGTCGGCCGGTGGGCGGTGGCGGACGGGATCCTGGTGACGGCGATCGCGCTGCCCGCGCGCTGAGACGCGCGTCAGCCGACGTCGCGGAGGGCGTCGCCCTGGGCTGCGGAGTCGTCGGGCTCTTCGGGAGCCGGGGACGGCACGGCGACCGGCGGCGGGAGCGAGGGGGACAGGGCGACGGTGCGGGCGGCGCCGACCCCGCGGTAGCGCGCCGGGCTGCAGGTGAGCACGACGACCTGGTGGGTGGTCCCCGTGGTCGCGGCGGTGAACACCGCGGCGAGGCGCTCGAGGCGTGCCGGGTCGGAGTGCCCGAGGGCGTCGTCGATCATCACCGGGACGCCGTCCTCCGCGTCGACCAGCGCTGCGACCGCGAGCCGCGCGCACAGCCCGAGCTGCTCCTTCGCCCCGCTGGAGAGCGCCTCGAACGGGACCGTCACGCCGTTCAGCGTCCGCGCCACGATCCGCAGGCCCTGGTCGACCTCCAGCGCGAGCGTCGGGCCGAACACGATCCGCGCGAGGCGCTCCACCTCCCGGCGGAACGGCGCGACGTAGGCCTGCCGGACCTCGTCGCGGTGCCGCGCGAGGGTGGCGTGCAGCCGGACCGCGGCGGCCGCCCGCCGGGACACCGAGGCGTGCTCGCGCTCCGCGGCGGCGAGCTCGTCGCGGGCGGCGGCGAGCCGGTCGTGCCGGCCCTCGCCGCCGGCCACCTGCAGCCGCCCGGTGACCTCGGCCCGACGGCGCTCGACCTCACCGGTGCGCTCGGTGAGCGCCTCGGCGGCCCGGCGGGCTGCCTGGTAGAGCGCCTCGACGGTGTCCGGGTCGTCCGCGGCGAGGGCGGCGGCGCGCTGCTCGTGGTCGGCCTCGGTGCGGCGGGCGCGGGCGAGGGTGTCGGTGGCCTCGGCGTCGAGGTCGGCGTCGGGCGCGCCGGCCCGGGCGTCGGCGAGCTCGGCGGCGAGCCGTTCGGCGTCGTTGCGCGCGACCGCCCCGGCGGTGCGGGCGGCGGCGACCTCGGACTCGGCGGCGTGCACCGCGTCGTCGGCGCGGCGCCAGGCCTGCTCGGCCTCCTCGGCGGTGCGGCGGGCCGTGCTCGCGGCGTCGCGCGCCGCGGAGGCCTCCCGGCGCAGCCCGTCCAGCTCGGCCGCGCGGGCGGCCCGGGCCTCGTCGGGCTCGTGTCCGTCGAGGTGCTCGGAGGCCTCCACCAGCGCCGGGTCGTCGAAGAGGGCGGGCCCGACCGGGTCCCGGCGGCCCTTCCGCTTCCCGGTCGGGGCCTCGGCGGCCGCGGCGGGGCGCAGCCGCTCGACGAGGCGGTCGACCTCGGCGCGGACCTCGGCGGTGGTGCGGCCACCGAGCTCCCGGCGGATGACCGCGACGAGCTCCCGCACCCGGCCCGCGGCGTCCTCGCCTACGTGCCGTGCGGCCCGGGCCGCCGCGAGGTCGGCCACCCCCAGCGCGGCGCAGGCCTGGTCCCGCGCCTGGCGGGCGTGGTCCACCCGGCGGCGGGCCTCGGCGCCGTCGAGACCCGGGCGCACCCGCACCTCGGCCACCCCGGGCACCGTGACGGTCACCGGGCCGGCCACCGGCACCGTCCGCGCCGTGCCCGGCGTCACCACCTCGCCGTCGGCGGTGACCCCCGGCCCACCCTCGTGGGCCACGACCTCGACGGTGCCCGCTCCGGCGGCGAGCTCGGCCTCGGCGCGGACCAACCGGCGGTCGAGCTCCTCGAGCTCCTCCAGCGCTGCGGCGTCCACCCGCGGCCCGGCGGCGGAGCGCTCCACCTCGCGGCGCGTCGCCTCCGCGGCCTCGGCCCGGCGTAACCGCCCGGACAGGTCGGCGAGCTCGCCGCGGTCGCGCGCGGTTGCCAGCGCGTCGTCGGCCGCGCGGGAGGCGGTGTCGGCCTCGGCCGCGGCGGTGCGGGCCGCCTCCCAGGCCGCGCGTCCGTCGTCGCGGTCAGCGCGTCGGGCGGCGTCGCGCTCCTCCTGCGCGGCGATGGCCGCGTCCGCCGCCTCGGCCGCCCGCGCGGCGTCCGCGGCGCGGGTGACCAGCCGGGCGCGCTCGGCCTGCCGGTCGGTGGCCCGGCGGGATCGTTCCCGGGCGGCCTCGGCGCGCTCGGCGGCCGCGGTGACCTCGAGGCGGCGCGACTCGAACGCCGACCAGCGGTCCTCGAGCTCGTGGGCGCGCTCGGCCTGCTGCCGGCGCTCGACGGCGAGGGCGGACACCTCGCGGTCGAGGTCGGCGCGCCGGGCGACGTCGCGCTCCACCTCCGCGACCGCGTGCGCCGCGGCCTCCGCCTCGGCCGTGGTCGCGGCGAGCCGGTCGTTCGCCTCGCGCAGCGGACCGACCGGACGGTGGTGCCCGCCGTGGTAGCGCCGGACCTCGGCCAGGGCCCGCTCCACGAGGTCCTCCGCGGCGGCATCGGCCCCCGGCACGGTCTCGCCCGCGCCCGAGGCCCCCGACGCCGCCCGGTCCAGCGCCCGCGTCAGCGCGTCCTGGCCGCCGAGATCCGCCTGACCCAGCGGGGTGTGCTGCTCCACCCGAAGCGCACGCCACAGGCTGCGGTCCATGGTCTCGTCGAGGATGGCGAGCATCCGCTCGTGCGCCTCACGACCGGCGAGCTGTTCGGCGCGCGGCGCGATGACGGTGAGCTCGGTGAGCTTCCGGCGCAGCCAGCGCTTGCGGTAGACGAGGTGGTACGGCCCGCTGACCAGCTCGGCCTCGACCGTCGGGCCCGCGTCGCGGCCCGCCGGGGCGGCCGCGCGGACCTCGGCGGCGGTGGAGCTGTCGCGGAAGTCGACCAGGAGGTCCAGCGCGGCGACCGTCGAGGTCTTCCCGACCTCGTTCTCGCCCTCGAGCACCGTCACGCCCTGCTCGGCGAGGTGGACCTCGCGGTGGTGCACGCCGCGGAAGTCCGACAGCCGGATGCGCAGCAGCCTCACCGCTCACCCCCGGCGGCGGCGAGCCGGTGGAGCAGGGCGAGCGCGTCCAGCGCCTCGGCATCGTCGGCCCCGGACGCCAGCTCCGCCGCGGCCGAGGCGGCGAAGCCGGACAGGCCCAGCGCCTCGACGTCGGCGTCGTCGGGGCGGGTGACCAGCTCGGCGGCGTCGACCTCGAGCGCGGCGAGCACGGGGGCGTGGGCGGCGAGCACGTCGTCGAGGCGGGCCCGCTGGCGCAGCGTGAGGGTGCCCTCGCAAGCCAGCCGCAGCGCGGTGCGCTCCGGCGCGGCGAGGGAGGAGAGCCGGGCGTCGAGGGCCTCGAGGTCGGCGTCGGTGTCGGTGGTGGCGTGGTCCCGGGTGAACGCCCAGCGGCCGACCCGGACCGGCCGGACCACCGCCCCGTCGTGGTCGGCGTCGACGACGAGCACGTTGCCGGGATCCGTCTCGTCGTGCGAGGTGACCTCGGGCGCCCCGGAGTAGCCGATGCGGGGTTCGCCGGGCAGCGCCCAGGTGGAGTGCCGGTCGCCCAGCGCCACGTAGTGGATCCGGCCGTCGGCGAGCGCCGCCCGGCACGCGTCGGTGTGGATCACCGCGGGATCGTGCGCGTCGGGCGAGAGCACGTCGACGGCGCCGTGCCCGGCGAGGACCCGCACGACGCCGCGCGGGGCCGGCTCGAGGGCGCGCAGCTGGTCGGCCACGAGGTCGGTCAGCGGGCGCTTCGAGGTCCACGGTGCGGCGACGACCTCGATCCCGGGCGCGACCTCGTGGACCCCCGCCCGGTCGAGCACCGTGACCTGTGACGGGCAGCGCCGCGCGAAGTCGGCCCGCCGCGTGACCAGCGCGGCGTCCGCCGGATCGTGGTTCCCGGGCAGGAGCAGCACCGGCACGGTGAACCCGCGCAGCGCCTCGCACGCGCGGCCCACGACGTCGGGCCCGACGAGGTTCGACTCGAAGACGTCCCCGCACACCACGACGAACGCCGCGCCCTCGTCCGCGGCCACCCGCCCGAGGGCCACCACCGCGTCCAGCCGGGCCTGGGCGAACCGGGCCTGCGCCTCCCCGGCGGCCTGTCCCGGGCGTCCGGCGCCGAGGAAGCGCCGCGTCATCCCCAGCTGCCAGTCGGCGGTGTGGACGAAGCGCATGCTCACCTCCCCGAGCCCGGTCGCCACGACGGTAGGCCGTCGGTCCGGACGACCCGATGGCGACACCCCGGCCGCCGTCGTGATCATCAGAGCACGACCTGCCGACAGCCTCGGCCCTGGCGGCGGACCGGCGCGTGCGGCAGGTTCCGACGGGTGAGCACACGCGACATCACCTCCGGGCCGGTCCGCGTCGAGACCGGCACCGACCCCGAGCTCGCCGTCGTCACCGTCCACCACCCGCCGTTGAACCTCTACGACCGCGACCTGCACACCGCGCTCCTCGAAGCGGTCACCGCGCTCGAGCAGCAGCGGCCGCGCGGGGCGCTGTTCCGGGCGGAGGGCAAGGTCGTCTCCGGCGGGGTCGACGTCCGCGACGCCTTCCTGCCGCTGGCACAGAACCGTGACGTCGAGGCCGGGCGGCGCTACTTCGCCGAGCTGGTGGAGCTTGGTGAGCGGGTGCACCTGCTGCCGTTCCCGACCGTGTTCGCCGCCCACGGCCTCACCCTGACCTGGGCCTTCGAGCTCGCGCTGGCGTGCGACCTCATCGTGGCCGGGGAGTCGGCGAGCTTCGGGCTGATCGAGGCCACGGTCGGGCTCACCCCGGCGATGGGCGGGACGCAGCGCCTGGCCGAGCGGGTCGGGCAGGGCCGGGCGAAGTATTTCGCCATGACGGCGGGCCGGTTCGGCGCCGTCGAGATGGAGCGCTGGGGCGTGGTGGACCGGATGGTTCCCGACGACGAGGTGGACGGTGCCTCCCGCGAGCTCGCCCGGTCACTGGCGGCCGGGCCGACCCGAGCCCACGCGGCCACCAAGGAGATCCTCCGCGAGCTCGCCGTCGGGGGGCTCGGTCAGGCGAACGCCCGCACCGCGGAGATCGCCGGGGCGCTGTTCGGCACCGAGGATCTCCGCGGCGCGATGGAGTCGTTCGTCGAGCGCGGGCACGGGAAGGCGACGTTCACGGGCCGGTGATCCGGCCGGCCCCCGGGGGTTTCGAGCGAAGGGCACCTTCGGTCGATCTATCCGGCCGGGGGCGCCCCTCGCCGGAGCGGCGCCGGCCGGTCCGGGTCCGACCGAAGGGCACCTTCGGTCGATCTATCTGATCGAAGGTGCCCCTCGCTCGAACCTCCTCAGGCGCAGGCCAGGAGGAGGCGCGGCACGTCTCCTTCGCCCGCGCCGAGGTCGCCGACGGCATCGCCCGGCTCTCGCGACCGGCCGCCGCCTATCACCGGTTCGCGACGGCGTTCGTCACCTTCTTCATCGTCCGCAGCCTCATCCACCCCGGCGTGTACTCGTCGGTCGGGATCGAGCCGAAGCGCGGTCGGCAGGAGGCCCTGGCGAACCCGCCCTACCAGGAGATGATCCGGTGGGCGGGCGAGAAGATCGTGGGCTTTCTCGACGAGGCGGGCATGGTCAAGGGGCCGGCCAAGTCGCTGTGGCGCCGCGCGTTCCTGCTGCCGTACCGCTCCCGCCGTCGTCAGGACGCGCTCGCCTGACGAGTGACCGGCGCCGTTCTGGCGTCTGACGACAGCATCGTGCCGTTCATGTCATGCGGTTCGAGGGCTCGGCGAGGAGCGAGCGGCGCCGTTCTGGCGTCTGACGAGAGCATCGTGCCGTTCATGTCATGCGGTTCGACGGCTCGGCGAGGAGCGAGCGGCGCCGTTCTGGCGTCTGACGACAGCATCGTGCCGTTGCTGCCGTGAGGCGGGGCCGTTGGCGCGGGGCGCGACCCCCGGGCCCCCTCACGTCAACGGCAGGTCCGCCACGGCGTCCAGCGTGCCGTCCCGCCCGGAGCGCTCGAAGCGCACCCGGGCGGTCCGGCCGCGGATCTCCAGCGTGGCCACGGCGTTGCCGAACCACGGCCCGCCGATCGGGTCCCACGCCACCGGCTCCTCGGGCACGCCCCACCACCGCCCGACCCGACGGACCAGCCCGACGAACGGCCGCATCCACCCGGCGTCGAACACGTACTCCATGAACCAGGGCACGCCGTTGCGCACCGGCGAGCAGGTCAGCTGGTAGACCCGCGAGCGGGTCGGCGTCGCGAAGCGGGCGCGCGCGGCGTAGCTGTGGTGGACGTCCCCGGAGAGCACACAGACCGTCTGCGGCGCCGACGACGACGCCCCGACCCGCTCGACGAGCCGCGCCAACCGGTCGAACGACGCCCGGAACGCCGGCCAGTGCTCCAGGTCGACGGCCTGGCGCAGCTTCTCGGCCCAGCGGCTCCCGGCAGCGGCCGAACGCTCGTTCATCGCCTGGACCTGGGCGGCCGCGGGAGGCATCAGCCACGGGATCGACGAGCCGAGCAGCAGGTGGTCGACCTGCTCGGGGTCCTCGACCGCCTGCTTCTCGATCCAGGTGAACGTCTCGTCGTTGATCATGAGGCGCTCGCGGTCGTTGAGCACGCGCCCGCAGCGCGAGTCGACCATGAGCAGCCGGGTGCGTCCGAGGTCCCAGCGGTAGGTCCACCGGACTCCCTCCGGCTCCCCGACGGCCGCGTCGGCCCGCGCCGCGTGGGCCTCGAGCAGGGGCCAGGCGTCGCCGTCGGCCGCCGTGACCGCCTTGTAGAGCTCGTCGGCGGCGAGCGTGTCCGGGTCGAGGTTGCCGATGTGCTGGTAGACCCAGTACGACGCCAGGCCCGCCCGGATCCGCGTCGGCCACCACGACTGACGCGCCATCTCCTCGCGCCAGGCCGACGAGGTGTTCCAGTCGTCGCGGATGTCGTGGTCGTCGAAGATCATCGACGTCGGCACCGTCGAGAACAGCCAGCGCAGCTCCGGATCCGACCAGCTCTCGCTGTAGACATGGGCGTACTCGGCGTAGTCGGCGATCTCGAGACTCGTCCCGGTGTCGGCCCCGCGGCGGGCGCGGATCCACTCCTGGGTGCGCGGGGTCGGTTCGTCGGCGTAGATCTGGTCGCCGAGCAGGCAGAGCGCGTCGGGGAGCTCCGCGGTCGCCGCGTCGTCGTCGTCGGCGTCGCGCACGCGGGCGAGCAGCCGCGCACCGTAGGCGTCCAGGGCGTCGACGCCGTACTGGCGCTCGAGCTCGGCGTCGCCGGTCGGGGGGTAGCGGCAGGAGCCGAACACGATGCGCTGGCGCGCCGGGTCCGCGACGACGGCGCTGGTGGCACGGGTGCGGATGCGGCTCGCCGGCATCCCGGTGTGCTCGAGCGGCCACACCCGCCCGCCGTCGAGGTGCACCTCGTACGTCCGCGCGGTGCCCGGCTCCAGGTCCCGGACGACGACGAGGGCGTAGTGCCGGTCCTGCACGGTGAACGTGGGCGCGCTGTGTCCGAGCACCTCGACCTGGCCCGGCGTCGCGGTCTCGACCCACACCGACGCCGTCGTCGTCCCCACGTGGCGCAGGATCGGTCCGAGCAGGAGGCCACCGTGATCCGCCGTCGTCACGCCTGCATCTCTACCGCACGCGCCCGCGCGGCGGGCGCTACGGACGGTCGGTGAGCCGCCCGAGTCGTCGCTGCAGCTCGTCGAGACGGGCCTGCAGGAGGGTGACCTCGGCGGTCAGCAGCGGGATCTCGGCGTCGGGGCTGACCTCGGCCGCCCTGGCAACGGGGCTGTCCGGGACCTCCGGGACGCGTGCGCGCTCGACCTCGGAGAGCGGCGCGAGCGGCGCCAACGCGGAGTACCCGCTGCCCTCGTCGACGGTGACCGGCACCCCGGACAGCGCGCCGAACGTCTCGAGCGCGAGCACCGCCCGGCGTCCCGCGCACTCTCGGCACACCGGCTCGAGGCGTCGCCACCCGACGATCCCGCCGCCGACGTCGTCGAGCGCGGCCGCCGTGCGCCCACAGCGGCACCGTCCGACGCGCACCGAGCGCACCGTCTGGCGCTGGTAGCGCAGGCCGAGCTCATAGGAGACGTAGCGCCCGGAGGCGAGCACCTCGAGCAGGACGCTGCGCTCGTACTGCTCGTCGCAGGCCAGGGCGCGGGCCTGCTCGGCCTCGTGGAAGCAGTAGAAGCCGCAGTCGCACCACGTCGAGGGGCAGCGGTGGCGGGCGGACTGCACGCACACCGCCTCCGCGACGGTGCCGTAGACCTGGCTGCGGCCGAGTGCGACACCGTTGAAGCCGACGGCGGCGCCGTCGGCGGAGAGCATTGGGTACGCGATCTTCCACCCGGGCAGGGCGGGCCGGTCGGCCGGCTCGTCGGGCTCGGCGTGGTCGGCCCGGCGTCCGAAGAGAGCGCCGAACGCGCTCAGCTCAGGTCCTCGAGACGGCCGGGTCCGGGGTGCGCTCGGGCGCCGGGGTCTCGACGGCGGGTGCCGTCGCCTCGGCGGGCACGGGCGCCTCGGGCGCGGCGGGAGTCGGTGCGGGCGGGTCCTCGGCGATCCCGGCGGTGAGTCGGCGGCCCAGTCGCATGTCTGCCTCCCGTGGGTGCGGTGCGCGGATTCGATGGTCCGTTGCGCATCGCTCCCGTGTCCAGAGGCGACGAGGTGTCGTCACGAGATCGTCGCGCGAGAACTGCCCGCCCAGCGGCGCAGGGCCTTGTCGAGACCGTCGGTCTCAGGGCCCCCGCACGGCATGAACGGCACGATGCTGGCATCTGACGCGAGGACGGCGCCGCTCACGCGTGGAGCCCGGCCCACCCCGGCCGGCAGGAACGGCACGATGCTGGCATCCGACGCCAGGAGGGCGCCGCTCACCCATGAGCCCGGCCGACC
>NZ_DASXJD010000083.1:0-3216 GCF_036497585.1 Actinomycetospora sp.
TGGCACAGGACGGCGCCGGTTCCGCGCATGGCGTCGAGCGCGCCACCGTCGACCACCACGCTGTGCACCGCGGCCGCGTCGGCGAGCATCGTGACGACGACCTCGGCACCCTCGAGCGCCTCGGCCGGCGAGCCCGCCACGACGATGCCGTCCTGCTCGAGCGGCTCGGCCTTCTCGCGCGAGCGGTTCCACGCGCGGACGTCGTGGCCCGCGGCCTTGAGGTTGCGCGCCATCGGCGCGCCCATGATCCCGGTTCCCAGGACGGCGACGTCCACGAACGCGCTGCTTACCCGTCCAGCGCCGCGCGAACCGTCGGGACGTCCAGCGCAGGCACGGTGAGCCCGGCCCGCGCCACGATGCCCTTCTCGTTGAGCGCCCACTCGCCGCGCCCGGCCAGCCGCGCGTGCGCCTCGGCGATCGCCGCTCTGGCGAGCAGGCCCGCACAATACGTGGCGTCGCCCCGCGCCTCGGCCGTCTCGGCGAGCATCAACGAGAAGTCGCGGCTCGAGCGCCAGTTGCGCATCGCCGTCTCGCGCAGCGCGCCGCTGAAGACCGGGCGCGGCAGCGAGCCCGCCAGCACGCGGTTGAGCGCGAGCTCGCCGGCCAGCGCGTAGGTCGGCATCCCCGCCACGTAGCCCTCGACCCAGTAGCGCCGGAAGCGCCCCGCCTCCGCCTCGCGCGTCCAGTGCTCGACGACGTCGAGGTCGCGGTACAGCAGGTCGACGCGCTCGCCGTCGACGGTCAGCCACGCGCCGCCGTTCATGAGCGGCCCCCACTCCCCCGGCTCGACGACCGTTCCCTCGAAGCCGAGCGCGCGGACGGCGTCGACGTCGATCGTGCCGCGGTAGTACAGCCCGAAGTCCCAGTCGCTGTCGGGACGCTCGGTGCCCGCCGCCCGCGAGCCACCCAGCGCGACGGCGGCGACCCCCGGGATCGCCGCGAGGCGCGGGACGAGGTGCTCCACGCGCGCGGTCAGCCGCCCAGCGCGAGGCGGGCCACCGCGCCCGCCTCGGTCAGCCAGACGTTGCCGTCCGGGCCCACGACCACCTCGCGTGCAGCGTTGCCCGTGGCCCACTCTCCGGTCTCCTGCCCTGCGGTGGTGAGCCGAGCGACCCCCTGGCCGTAGGACTCGGTCAAGTACAGGTTGCCGTCGGGGCCCGCGACGATGTCGGACGGGCCGCTGCCCCGCGCGAGGGGCCACGAGTACTCGGTTATCGCCCCGGCGGGCGTGATCCTCCCGACACGGTCCGTGGTCCCCTCGGTGAACCAGAGATTCCCGTCGGGTCCGGCGGTGATCGAGCCGGGAACGTCCGTGAGGCCGGTCGTGTACTCGGTGACGGAGCCGGTGTCCGGGTCGACCTTGCCGATCGCGCGCGTCGGGGAGGACTGCGTGAACCACACCGACCCGTCGGGCCCGCGGGCGACGTCCCCGGTTAACGCAAAGTCCGGCGTCGAGAAGCTCGAGACCATCCCCTCGGGCGTGATCCGCCCGATGCCGCTCCCGCCCCCCGCGAACCAGATGTTGCCGTCCGGCCCCGCGGCGATACTGGAGACGCTGGGGGCCGGGAACTCGGTGAAGGCGCCGTCCGTCGTGACGCGGCCGATCTTGCCGGCCGGGCCCTCGGTGAACCAGAGGTTGCCGTCGGGGCCGGCGGCGATGTCCGACGCCCCTGAGCTCGGCGTGGGGATCGGGAACCTGCCAGTGATGGAGCCTGCGGCGCTGATCCGGTCGATCTCGTTGCCACGGCTGCTGACGGCCCAGAGGTTGCCGTCGGCGCCGGCGGCGATGCCCCTCATATCCGGGCCGCCCTGGGCCGGAGGCACTGTGGTGATCGGGAACTCGGTCAAGGGCGAGACGTAGCCGGAGGGCCGGCTGACCGACTCGCAATCCGGGGTGACGGCGTCCTCGCCGTCGGCCGTCACCGCATCGCTCCCGCCGTCGCAGTGCACACGATCGAGGCTGCTCTCGCGCGTGAGGATCGTGTCGTCGCCGTCGCCGCCGGAGACCCGGTCGCTGCCGTCCCCGGCGGTGATGGCGTCGTCTCCGGGGCCGCCGTCGAGGTTGTCGTTCCCGCCGCCGCCGGTGAGCCGGTCGTTGCCGTCGCCGCCGAAGAGCCCGCTGTCGGCCGACCCTGCGGTCAGCGTGTCATTCCCGCCGACGCCGGCGAGATTGACCGGATGCGAGCCCCCGGAGAGGCTGTCGTCGTACGCGGTGCCGTCGATATAGGTGACGTCGTTGTGGACGTTGTCGCCTTCACCCGGTGCGCCGTCGTTCGGTTGGTCGTCGGCGGTGACGGTCACGCCCTGCGTGTGGTCGGAGTACTCGACGACCGCTGTGCCGCCCCCGCCGCGGAAGTCGTCGGCGCCCGGCCCGCCGATCAGGTCGGTCGAGTCGTGGCCGGCTACTCCTGCCCTGAAACCATCGCTCCCCGGACCGCCGTCGAGGAGGATCTCGTGAAAGTCGTCGGCGCCCTTCGTCGCAACGGAGTCGTTCCTGTCTCCCAGCAGAGCCTCGTAGGTCTGGTATCCCCCTATCAGGGCGGTGTCGCAAGTCACGCTGGTGCCGAGGAACGTGCAGGCCTGCTGCATCGTGGCCAGGTCCCCGTGGGCCGTGTCGGGCCGGATCGGGATGAGCGGGTCATTGACGGTGAACTTGTGGGCCTGCTGGTCCAGCGTGATCGTCAGATGATTGGCCTCGCCCGGGTCGGCGCGGTAGACGATCCACATGTTTCTCCCCCCGCCGGGGGGCTCGGGGCCGTGGTCCTCGACCGCGAGGCTCGCCGCGCTCGCCGAACCGGCCGCCAGCGAACCCGATACGCCCAGCACGACCAGCGCAACCGCCGTCGACCGCAGCCTTCCGACCATCTGCTCTCCCCCTCGCACAGGACCCCCACCCCGTACTGCGGCCGGGAACATACACCGGGAACCGGGCTACGAGCGCCGCACCGCCCACGCCAGCCCGCGCGCGACGATCCCGTCGCGCACCGGGTCCGACCACGCGGCGATCGGATGGCCGAGCGCGTCGTAGAAGACGCGCCCGCGGCCGTAGCGCTTCGTCCACGCCAGCGGTGGGCGCCCGCGCGCGTCGGCGGCGAGCAGCACGTGGGCGCGCGGCCGCGACGTGAAGCGGTAGCTCTCGTCGCGCGTGGCGAAGCGCGCCGGCAGCCCGCGGGTGATCGGGTCGCTGCGGTCGACGACCACCACGCCCGTCGGCCC
>NZ_DASXJD010000084.1:0-14398 GCF_036497585.1 Actinomycetospora sp.
AGCCCAGGTCAACCGACCACCGCGAAGTGACCTACATCACATGTCAGCGGCGTCGTTCCGATACCGGGTCAGCCCCAGCGCCGCGTGCTCAGACGGCCCGGCGTCGTCGTCCCGCACCACACAGGACTCCAGCGCCGACACCAGTCCAGCCTCGTCCAGTCCGGTCCCGATCAGCACGAGCCGTGCACCCCTGACAACCGCCCGCCCCGAAGCCGGCCGCACCCGGATCGCCGTACCGACCGTCTGCACCTCCCAGCACCCACCGTCGCCGGAGAGCCGCACGACCCCCTTCGCCCGCACCACCCCCGCCGGCCCGGCTTCGAGGAACGCCGCGAACCGTCCCGCGTCGAGCGGGCGCTCGGACACGAACGACACGCTCCGCGCCGCCTCGTGCGGATGCGCCCCGTCGACCTCGCGCAACAGCTCGTCGAGACCCAGCTGGGCCGGCTTCGGCCGCACCACGGGGTCGGCGAGCAACGATGGGTCCAGCGCCCCGTGCCGGGTCGCCACGACCGCGCCTGCCGCGACCGCGCGGACGGCCAAGACGGCCGTGTCGCCGGCCTCCGCCGATACCCGATCCAGCCCGTTGACGACGGCGAGGTCGGCCAGCCGGGCCTGGTCGAGGTCCGGCTCACCGGCGTCGAGCACCGCGACGAGCCCGCCGTACACCGCGTGCGGATCGGTCGACGCGAGGAGCAGCCGCACCAGCTCCCGCGGCTCGGCGAGCCCGCTCGCCTCGACGACGACGAGGTCCAGCCCCGCAGCCGGCGCGGTCAGATCGGCGAGCAGTCCCGACAGGCCGTCGGCGTCGGTCGTGCAGCACAGGCAGCCGTTGGCGAGCGAGGTGACGGCGTCGGCCTGGCCCGCGACGAGCATCGCGTCGATACCGAGCGCCCCGAAGTCGTTGACGACCACCCCGATCCGCACCCCGTCGGCATGGCGCAGCAGGTGGTTGACCAGCGAGGACTTCCCGACGCCGAGATGGCCCGCCACGAGCACGACCGGCACCGTGCGGGCGCGACGACCGGGGCGGCTCACGTCCGGCGAGCCTGCCAGACGATCCCGACGTAGCGTCCGCAGCCGTGCGCCCCCTGGAAGGCATCCGCGTCCTGGACCTGTCGAGGGTGCTCGCCGGCCCCTACGCCACCCAGTGGCTGGGCGAGATGGGGGCCGACGTCGTCAAGGTCGAGCCGCCGTTCGGCGACGACACCCGCGGCTGGGGACCGCCCTTCCTCAACGACGAGGACTCCGACGACGACCACCAGCGCATCTCGCTGTACTACCTGTCGACCAACCGCAACAAGCGCGGCATCGTCCTCGACCTCACGACCGAGCGCGGCCAGGAGGCGGCCCGCCGGCTCGCGGACCGGGCGGACGTCCTCGTCGAGAACTTCCGGCCCGGAACCCTCCAACGCTGGGGCCTCGACTACGACCGGCTGAGCGAAACGAACCCTGGCCTCATCCACGTCGCGATCTCCGGCTTCGGACAGACCGGGCCCTACCGCGACCGGCCCGGGTACGACGTCCTCGCCCAGGCCATGGGCGGGATCATGAGTCTGACCGGCGACCCCGACGGCGAGCCGACCAAGGTCGGGCTGCCGGTCGGCGACCTCAACGCCGGCACCTGGGCGGTGATCGGCGTCCTCATGGCGCTCCAGGCGCGCCACACCACCGGAGCGGGCCAGTATCTCGACGTCTCGCTGCTCGACGCGCAGACGGCCTGGCACACGTGGGCCGCCCAGGCGGTGTTCCACGACGCGACGCGGGCCCGACGGCTCGGCGCGGCACACCCGACGGTCGTGCCCTATCAGCCGATGGCGTGCGCCGACGGGACCCTCGTCGTGGCGACGGGCAGCGAGCGGCTCTGGCGGCGCTTCTGCGAGGTGCTCGGCCTCGAGCACCTGGTCGACGACCCGCGCTTCGCCACCAATGCCGATCGCGCCGGCCGTCGGGAGGAGCTCATGGCGCTGGTCGAGGAGGTCATGCAGGAGAAGCCGGTGACGCACTGGGCGGCGGCCTTCGACGCGGCCGGCGTCCCGACCGGGCCGATCAACTCGCTCGACGACCTCTACGAGGACCCCTGGTCGGTCGAGCGCGGCCACCACGTGACGATGGCGCACCCGGGGGTCGGGACCTACCACGGCACCGGCTTCCCGGTGCAGGTCTCCGGACCGGGCGCGACCCCGCCGACCCCGACGGCCCCGCCCCCGCTGCTGGGCCAGCACACCGCGGAGGTCCTGGCCGAGATCGGCTACACCGACGAGGAGATCGCCGGGTTCTGACGGCGACGACCTACCGCGGCACGCGCCGCGGCGTCCCGTCCTCCGGTGAGCGCCGCTGCTCGGGTATCTCCACCGGCGCCCGGCCCATCTGGTCGGCCCAGCCCGCGAGCGCGGCCCGGTAGGCCTGCCAGCGCAGCACGTCGAAGGCCTTCATCCGCTCGGCGTCCACTCGGTCCCCCACTCGTCCGTCCGGGCCCGCCCCCGGGCCCTCGCACAGACCGGGAGGATGGCAGCAGACGCCGGTCGGAGCCACGCTGAGCGACAAGTTACCGGTGAGCATCACTCGAACGGCGCAGCTCTCGCACCGGTGCCGCACGTCTTATCGCTCAGGGTGCATCCCGGAGGAGCTCCCGGACCTTGAGCGTGCGCAACCGGTTGAGGGCCGCCGCGACCTCGTGCCGGCGCGGCAGCGCGAGGTCGGTCGCGTCGCGCCCGCCCCCGAGCAGCGCGTCGACCCCCGCGCGGGCGACCTCGGCGTCGAACAGGTCGAGGCCCTCCCCGAGCGGGATCGTCCCGTCGAGCACGCCCTCCCCCAGCAGCGCCAGCGCCCGCCCGATCCCGGTGACCTGCGAGCGGTCGACGATCTGCTCGACCGCGGAGAGGTCGACGTCGTCCTCGCCGAACGTCAGGGTGTCGATCCCGCGGGCGGTGACGCGGCGCTTGCCCTTCCGGCCGGTCGGGTCGAGCGACGAGGGGTCGACGACGCGGCGGGTCACCGGCGGGAAGCCGGAGTGCTCGACGCTGCGGGTCCGGCCCTGCGCGGCGATCTCGTGCGCCCGCGCCGTCACCTCCGACGCCACGTACGAGTCCATCATGATGACGGTGTCGGCCACCTCGAGGTAGTCACCCGACCCGCCCATGACCAGCACGGACGACACCCCGCGCTCGGCGTGCAGGGGGCGGACGCGCTCCACGAACGGCACCAGCGGCTCCGTCCGGATCAGCTGCTGCATCCGGCCGTCACGGATCATGATGTTGGTGGCCGAGGTGTCCTCGTCGACCAGCAGCACCCCGGCCCCCGCCTCGACCGCCTCCACCATCGAGGCGGCCTGACTGGTGGAGCCGGACGCGTTCGTCGTCGAGAAGTCGTCGGTCGGCTCGCCGGACGGCAGGTGGGAGACGAAGGCCGAGACGTCGGTGCGCACGACGCTGCGGCCGTCCTCGGCCCGGACCTTCACGGTGTCGTCCCGGGCCACGACCCGCTCGCGGCCGTCACCGGGCTGATGGTCGTACACGCCCGCCTCGATCGCGCGCAGCAGCGTCGACTTGCCGTGGTACCCGCCGCCGACGACGAGCGTGACCCCCTCCGGCACGCCGAGCCCGACGACGTCCCCGGCGTTCGGCGTCGGGATCGTCACCCGCAACGAGTCCGGCGCCCGGAACGCCGTCGCACCCTCCAGCGGGCGGTCGTCGACCCCGGACCGGCGCGGGAGGACCGCGCCGTCGGCGACGAACGCGACGAGCCCGCGCTCGGCGAGCCCGGCCCGGAGCGCCACCGCGTCCTCGACGGTCTCGACGAACCCGGCGGCCGCGCGGCGGTCGTCGTCGGAGAAGGCCTCCCAGCGCAGCTGCGCGACGGCGTCGGGCAGGGTCTCGCCGAGCAGCGTCGCCGCCTCCCGCCCGAGGATGCGCCGCTTGGGCCCGGGCATCGGCACGCCCAGCTCGACGGTGACCGTGCCGTCGGCCTCGACCCGGCCGGCGCTGCGCTCGAGGATCTCGGGCCCCCCGGTGTCGACGTGGATCGGCGTGCCCCGCAGCGCCCGGTGCAGGCGGCGCAGGAGGAAGCCGGACAGCGCGCGGCGGCGGTCCGGCGTCGTCGTCAGCTCCCGCGGCGCGGCGTCGGGCAGCCGCGCGCGCACCCGGGACGGCGGCGCGAACGGGTCGGCCTGGACGCGGACCACCGTGAGCGTGCCCTGCCCGCTCCCGTCGAGCGGCCAGTCCCCGGAGAGCGACTTGTAGCGGCCGTAGCTCTGGCCGTCGAGCTTGCGCAGGGTGGCGGTGAGGTCGTCCCGGGACATGGCCGTGAGGGTGCCCGACGTGTCCGGGGCTCATGTCGCCGGTGGGAGGATGATCCGGTGATCATCCCGATCGCCTGGGTGCTCGGCGGCGCCGCCCTGGCCTGGGCGCTGTGGTGCGGCGTGTCCGCGATCGTGGACCAGGCCCCGACCTACCACCACCGCCTCGCCCTGCTCGTGATCGAGGTCGTCGCGCTGGTGCAGGCGCTGCTCGCCGTCGTCCTGCTCGTGGTGCAGGGCGGACGCGGAGCGGGCGCCGTCGCGGAGATCGTCGGGTACCTCATCGCGCTGGTGGTCGCGCTGCCGATCGGCGCGGCGCTGGCCCACCAGGAGCGGACGCGATACGGCTCGGTGGTGCTCGCGATCGCGGGCGTCACGCTCGCGGTGCTCGTGCTGCGCACCACGCAGGTCTGGGAGGCGACCCGTGTCTGACCCGTCGACCACCGCGCGACCGCGCCACATCAACAGCGGCCCCGGCGTGGTCCTGCTCGTCGTCTACGTCGTCTTCGCGATCTCCGCCGGGGCGCGGGCGGTGTTCCAGCTCGCGGTGCAGTTCCACGTGGCCCCGCTCGCCTACCTACTCTCGGCGTTCTCGGCGGCGGTCTACATCGTGGCCGCCGTGGCGATCGGGCGGCGACGGCGGCTCCTCGCGCTGACCGCGGTGTGGATCGAGCTCGTCGGGGTCGTGGCGATCGGGCTGTTCACCGTCCTCGCCCCGCAGGACTTCGCCGACGCCACGGTGTGGAGCGACTTCGGCAGCGGCTACGGCTTCGTCCCGCTGATCCTCCCGGTCCTCGGGCTGATCTGGCTCTTCCGCGTGCGGGAGTCGGATACAGCTTCCTAGGGCCGGCTCAGCCCAGGCCGGTGCCCTCCACCCCGCGGCGCCAGTAGCCGTCGAGGTCGATCCACTCGGTGGGCAGCAGGTCGCGCAGCCGACGGCGCACCGGGCGCAGCGCCGACGCCTCGGCCCCCATCCACACCAGGCCCTCGCCCTCGGGCCGCTCCCACGCGGCGACGGCGTCGCCGAGCAGCGTCGTCGTCCCCGGCTCGGCGCCGTCGCGGTGCAACCAGCGGATCCCGACGCCGGGTGGCGCGGCCAGGTCCTGCTCCTCGCCGGCGTCGGCGACCTCGACCAGCACGAGTCCGGCCGCATCCGCCGGCAGCGACCCCAGCCAGCGGCTCAGCGCCGGCAGCGCGGTCTCGTCGCCGCCGAGCAGGTACCAGTCGCGCGCCTCGGCCACCAGCGAGGACCGCGGCCCGTAGATCCAGAGCGCGCCGCGGGGATCCTCGACCCACCGGCCCGCGAGCCCGGCGCCGTGGCGGACGAAGTCGACCTCGACGACGTCGTCCTCGATCGTCCGCAGCGTGTACTCCCGGTAGGGGCGGGGGCGCCCCGGCGGAGGCGCGACGAGCCCGCGCGGCCCGATCTCCGGGCGGTCCGGCTCGCCGCCGGGCTCGAGGGGGAAGAAGAGCTTGGCGTGGTCGGTCGGGCCGGTGAGCGGGAGCCCGGCCACCGCACCCGTCGTGGTCGCCCGGAAGCGCACCCGGCGCATCCGCGGCGTCACGTCGTGGGCGTCGACGACCTCGACCCGCACCGGCTCGACGTCGTGCGCCGCCTGCGTGAGGACGGGGGCGTTGCGGACCACCATGGACCTCACGCTAACGGCGCGTGTGCACCCGATGTCGCGGACCCGGAACCGGGACGCCATGCGGGTAAGGCAGCATCGGCGCTCGTGACGGCACAGCAGAGCGACGTCGCGGCCCCGGTCGCGTGGAGCGGCCACCTCCCCGGGCTCGCCGCGAGCCCGTTCCCGCCGATCGCCGACTACGGGTTCCTCTCGGACTGCGAGACGACTGCGCTCGTCGCGCCCAACGGCGCCGTCGAGTGGCTCTGCCTGCCCCGCATGGACTCCCCCAGCGTGTTCGGCGCCGTCCTCGACCGCGACGCGGGCACGTTCCGGGTCTCTCCCGACGGCGTCGACGTGCCGGCGTCCCGGCGCTACGTCCCGGGAACGATGGTGCTCGAGACGACGTGGTGCACGCGGACGGGCTGGCTGCAGGTGCTGGACGTGCTGCTCATGGGGCCGTGGCACCACGAGGGCGAGCGGTCCGGCTCGCACATGCGCGCGCCGACGGACTACGACGCCGACCACGTGCTGCTGCGGGTCGCGCGCTGCCTGTCGGGCCAGGTGCAGCTGCGCATGGAGTGCGCGCCGATGTTCGACTACGGGCGGACCGCGGCGCAGTGGTCCTACCCGGACGACGCCTACCGGACGGCGCAGGCGATCGGGGGGAACGAGGGTCCGCGGCTGCTGCTGACGACCGACACCAACGTCGGGTTCGAGGGCGCGCACGCCACCTCGCGCACGCTGGTCAAGGAGGGCGAGTGGCGCTACTTCGCGCTCTCCTGGAGCGAGCACGCGCCGCCGGCGACGGTCGACGAGGCCCTGGACCGGCTGACCTGGACCGAGCACCACTGGCGCCACTGGCTCGACCGCGGCGACTTCCCCGACCACCGCTGGCTGCCCTACCTGCAGCGCTCGGCCCTCACGCTCAAGGGCCTCACCTTCGCCCCGACCGGCGCGATCGCCGCCGCGGCCACGACCTCGCTGCCCGAAACGCCCGGCGGCGAGCGCAACTGGGACTACCGCTACTCCTGGATCCGGGACTCGGCGCTCGCGCTGTGGGCGCTCTACGCGCTGGGCTTCGACTGGGAGGCCAACGACTTCTTCTACTTCGTCGCCGAGGCGGCCGAGGCCGCGGCCGGGCACCTGCAGATCATGTACGGCGTCGACGGGCGGTCGCGGCTCGACGAGGAGGTCCTCGCCCACCTCGACGGCTACGAGGGCGCCTACCCGGTCCGCATCGGCAACGGCGCCTACGACCAGGCCCAGCACGACGTCTGGGGCGCCGCGGTCGGCGCGATCTACCAGTACGTCCGCAGCCGGGACCGGCTCGACGACCGGCTGTGGCGCATCGTCGTGACGCAGGTCGAGGCGGCCCTGGAGAACTGGCGCGGGAGGGACCGCGGCCCATGGGAGGTGCGCGGCGAGCCGCAGCACTTCACGACCTCGAAGATCGCCTGCTGGCTCGCCGCCGACCGGGGTGCCCGGCTGGCAGCGCTGCGCGGCGACGCCAAGCGCGAGGACCGGTGGGCGCGGGCCGCGAGCGAGATTCGCGACGACGTGCTGGCGAACGCCGTCGACGACCGCGGGGTGCTCTGCCAGCACTACGCGACGACGGCGCTCGACGCGTCGCTGCTGCTCATGCCGATCGTCGGGTTCCTCTCGCCCGAGGACCCGCGCTGCCGGGCGACGGTGCTCGCGATCGCCGACGAGCTCACCACCGACGACCTGGTGCTGCGCTACCTCGTCGAGGACACCGACGACGGGCTCTCGGGCGAGGAGGGCACGTTCACGATCTGCTCGTTCGCCCTGGTATCGGCGCTGGCGGTGATCGGCGAGGTGGGCCGGGCGACCGCGCTGTGCGAGAAGCTGCTGGCGTCGGCGTCGTCGCTGCACCTCTACGCCGAGGAGATCGACCCGCACTCGGGGCGGCACCTGGGCAACTTCCCGCAGGCGTTCACGCACCTGGGGCTGATCCAGGCGGTGATGAACATCGTGCGGGCGGAGAAGAAGGCGGCTCGCCGCTGACCGGTCCCGTCGGCCTCCCGCCCCTCGCGCCCCCGTGGCAGCAACGGCACATTCCTGTCATCTGACGCGAGAACAAGGGGAGCACGCCGATAGGGCTGCTCACGCATCGGGCGCCCACTCCGGCTCGTCGGCGCCCAGCTCGTGGGCCGGGCCCGCCCAGGCACCGCCGAACACCGGCGGCGGCACCTCGAGGTGGCCGAGCTCCTGGGTGACCGGCTCGACCGCCGGGACCTCGGCGACCAGGTCGGGGTGCGCCCACAGCCACTCCGCCGTCCGCGCCAGCGCCAGCTCGCGGATCGAGCCGCCGCGGGTCGGCCGCTCCGCGAGCCCCAGCAGCGCCGAGGCCGCCGCGAGGTAGCCGGTCGCGTGGTCGAGGGCCTGGGCGGGGAGCGCGCCGGGCCGTTCGTCGGTCCCGCACGCCACGGCGATCCCGGACGCCGCCTGCACGATGCTGTCGAACCCGCGCCGACCGGCCCACGGCCCCGTCCACCCCCACGCGTCGAGCCGGACGACGACGAGGTCCGGCCGCCGCTCGAGCAGTGCCTCGGGGCAGAGGCCGAACCGGTCGAGGGCGCCGGGGCGGTAGCCGGTGACGACGACGTCGGCGGTGTCGGCGAGCTCGCGCAGCCGCGGGTCGGCGGCGTCGAGGATCGTCGTGCGCTTGTGCAGGCCGGTGTCGACGTGCTGCGCGGGGATCTCGGGCAGGTGCGGCGGGTCGACGCGCAGCACGTCCGCTCCGGCGAGCGCGAGGGTGCGGGTGGCAACGGGTCCGGCGATCACGCGGGTGAGGTCGAGGACGCGGAACCGGGTCCCGACGGCCGCTGCGGGCGCGTCGGTGCGGCGGACGGTCACCAGGGGCTCGGCGGCGACGGCGCGACCGGGTGCCGATGACGCCCAGGTGCGCCGGTCCCGGACGGCGACCGCGATCCCGCCGGCGGCCGCCACGACGTCCTCGACCTCCTGCGCCGGCCGGGTGGCGAGCGCGGCGGCGAGGTCGTCGGGAGCCGTTTCGTCGGGAAGACCGAGGGCGGTGAGCAGCCGTGCCCGGTGGTGGGGGTAGTTGGCGTGGGTGCGGACCCACCCAGCGGTGTCTCCCCCGTCACTCCGCTCGCCGTGGCAAGCCCGCCAGAACCCCGACAGCGGCGCGAACCCGCCCGGCGCCTCGCCGTCGATGCGCAGCAGCTGATCCGCGCGGAACGAGCTGCCGATCCGGGAGGGGTCGATCTCCGGCACCGCAGCACCGGCCAGCAGCGCCGCCGCCCCGGCCGCGACGGCGACCGAGGCCTGGGCGAGCGCGTTAACGGGCAACGGCGAGGCGAGGCCGGTCGAGTCGCCGTGCCAGGTCGGCGCCGGCGGCGGGCCGGGCGCGTCCAGCCGGGCCCAGAGATCACGCAGCGCGACGTCGCGGGGCTGGATCACGGATCGAGGATGTGGATTTCCTGCCCCTGGACGCAAGCAACGTCGCTCCGCTTGCACGAAGCTGGGGGCCATGAGTGACCTCCGGGAGCGCCTCGTCGCCGCGGTCGGCGCCGCGCACGTGCTGGACGGCGCCGACTGCCTCGACCTCGCCCACGACGAGGCCCTCGGCGTCGGGCACGGCACCCCGGCCTACGTCGTGCGGCCGAGCAGCACGGCCGAGGTGGTCGCGGTCGTCACCGCCGCCCGCGAGACGCACACCCCGCTGGTCGCCCGCGGCGCCGGCACCGGGCTCTCCGGCGGCGCCAACCCGCCCGACGGCGCCGTCGTCGTCGCCTTCGACCGCATGACCGTGATCCGCGCGATCGACACGACCGACCACGTCGCCGTCGTCGAGCCCGGGGTGTCGGTCACCCAGCTCGACGCGGCCGCCCGCGAGCACGGGCTCACCTACCCGATCCGGCCCGGCGAGCAGACGGCGAGCCTCGGCGGCACCGTCGCCACCAACGCCGGCGGCATGCACGCCGTCCGTTACGGGGTGACCCGCGCCCACGTCGTCGGGCTCGAGGCCGTCCTCGCCGACGGCACCGTCGTGCGTGATGGCGGCCGCCTCGCGAAGGTCTCCAGCGGCTACGACCTCACCCAGCTGCTCGTCGGGTCCGAGGGCACCCTCGCGCTGGTCACCGAGGTGACCGTCCGGCTCCAGCCGTACCTGCCCGTCCGCCGCACCGTGCTCGCCCCGTTCGCGGACCTTACGACGACGACGGCGGCCGTGGCCCGCGTCGTCGGGAGCGGCCTGGGTCCTTCGCTGTGCGAGTACCTCGACGACCCGACGATGGACGCGATCTGCGCGGCCGCCGACCTCTCCCTCGGCATCCCCGACGAGGTCCGGGCCGGGGCGGACGCCTACCTCGTCGTGGAGCTCGTCGGGCGCCGGGCCGACCGGGTCGAGGGGGACCTCGTGGAGCTGGCGGAGCTCCTGGCCGACGCGGGCGCGCCCGACGTCTACGTCCTGCCCGAGGGGTCGGCGCGCCGACTGGTCGAGGCCCGCGAGCAGGCGTTCTGGACCGTCAAGGCGCGCGGGGCGGACGAGGTCGTCGACGTCGTCGTGCCGCGGTCGGCGATGGCCGAGTTCATCGGGCGGGCGCGGGCGATCGCCGAGCGGCACGGCACCCGGGTGCTCGGCTGCGGGCACGCCGGGGACGGGAACGTGCACTTCGCGGTGTTCGGGCCCGGCGGCGACGCGCACGCCGCGGCGCTGGACACCACCGTGCACGAGGTGCTCGCGGCCGGGGTCGGGCTGGGCGGGGCGGTGTCGGGCGAGCACGGCGTCGGGCGGGCCAAGGCGGGCGCGTTCGCCGAGCTCACCGACCCGGGCGCGCTCGCGGCGATGCGCCGGGTCCGCGCCGCGCTCGACCCCGAGGGCCTGCTCAACCCGGGCGCCGGCCCGGTCTGAGGGTCACGCCCGGGTCTGCAGCGCGGGCCGGTCGGGGTGGTCGGCGAGCACGACGAGGTCGGCGCTCGCCACCGGGTCCACCTCCTCGACGTAGCGCTCGTAGGCGGGCAGCGTCCACGCGTCCTCGGCCGGGGTGCGGCGGGCGAGCGCCCCGGCCGAGAGCGCCACGTGCACCTCCAGCTCGGCCGGCAGGCCGCGCCCGAGCAGCAGCGGGCCGTCGACGAGCAGCACCCCGCCCGGCGGGAGTCGCACCCGGGCGTCCCGGACCGCCCGGTCGGTCTCGACGTCCCACAGCCGCGGCAGCACCGGACGCCCGGCCGCCGCCGGGACGAGGACCTCCCGGACCAGCGCCCCGGCGTCGAGCCAGTCGTCGTAGAAGGCGTCGGGGTCGGTGCGCCCCCGTTCGAGGCGCAACGACGCCGGGCGCAGGAAGTCCCAGGCGCTCACCCGCAGCACCCCCCGGGAGAGCCCGCGCAATCGCTCGACGAGCCCGTCGGCGCACCGGTCCGGACGGGCCGCCGCGGCACCGTCGATCAGGACCCGCAGGGCGCCCTCGTCGGGAACGGCCGTCGCGTGCACCGTCTCGGCGAGCTCGTCCAGCAGGGCGTCGGGCGTCAGCGGACGGATCGGCGGGCGGGTCATCGCCCCCAGGATTCCAGCGGCTCAGGACTGCGCGACCGGCCCGTCGCCGAGCCGGGCCGACTCCCCCGTCATCACGGGGACGGGAGCGCCCTCCTCGGAGTGCTCGTCGTCCTCGTCCGGCGGCCGCGGGTGCATGAACGCGAGCGCGATCAGGGTGATGACGGCGCAGGCGATGATGTAGATCGCGATCCAGAAGTAGGTCCCGGTCGCGGCGAGGATGGCGGCGGCGATCAGCGGCGCCGGGCCGCCCGCGGTGATCGAGGCGAGCTGGTAGCCCAGCCCGGCCCCCGTGTAGCGCACCCCGGTGCCGAAGCTCTCGGCGATCAGCGCCGCCTGCGGGCCGTACATCATGTCGTGGAACACGAGGCCGAGGATCATCCCCAGCAGCACGATCCCACCGACCCGGGTGTCGAGCAGCGCGAAGTACGGGAAGGCGTAGAGGCCGGTGAGCACTGCCCCGGTGCCGTACACCAGCCGACGTCCGAGCTTGTCGGAGAGCCAGCCGAAGAACGGGACTGAGACGATCCCGACCAGCGCCGCGTACACCAGGTACAACAGCAGATCCGACCGCCCCAGCTTCAGGTGCTCGGTGCCGTAGACGAGCACGAACGACGTGAACAGGTAGAACGGCGCCTGCTCGGCGGTACGCACGAACATCGCCTTGAGCACGTCGCGCCACTGGTCGCGCAGCGTGTCGACCAGCGGCATCTTGACGACGGCGCCCCGAGTGCGCAGCGCCGCGAACGCCGGCGACTCCAGCACGGTCAGCCGAACGAACAGGCCGATGCCGATGAGCACGATCGACGCGATGAACGGCCAGCGCCACCCGCCGGCGAGGAACCCGGGACCGGAGAAGAAGTAGACGACCCCAGTGCCCAGGGCCAGCCCGATCGGCACGCCCACCTGGGGCCAGGCCGCCATCAGCCCCCGCTGGCGCCGGGTGCCCCACTCCATCGACATGAGCACCGAGCCGCCCCACTCGCCGCCGACCCCGATGCCCTGCACCACCCGCAGCAGGGTCAGCAGGATCGGGGCCCAGACGCCGATCGTGGCGTAGGTCGGCAGGAGGCCGATGAGCACCGTCGCCCCGCCCATGAGCAGGAGCGTCACGATCAGCGAGTACTTGCGGCCGATCCG
Source organism: Actinomycetospora sp. (assembly GCF_036497585.1). Classification (GTDB taxonomy): domain Bacteria; phylum Actinomycetota; class Actinomycetes; order Mycobacteriales; family Pseudonocardiaceae; genus Actinomycetospora. Next base: position 12,602 of record NZ_DASXJD010000084.1, read on the forward strand.
GTCGCCGTAGTGCCCGAAGACCGCCGCGCCGATCGGCCGGGCGGCGAACCCGACGAACTGCGTCGAGAACGCCAGCAGGACCCCGCCGGACGACGTGCTGTTGAAGAAGAGCGGCCCGAAGACCAGCGCGGCCGCCGTGTTGTAGAGGAAGAAGTCGTACCACTCGATCGTGGTCCCGACGGTGCTCGCGACGACGGCACGTCGCTTCACCCGCCGTCGGATCGCCGGATCGGACAGGTCAGGGGCCCCCGCGCTGGTCGCCATGCACCGGAATGATGCGCATCACACCCGATCCGGGCAAGACCGACTTCACCCAGCGGAACGGTTAGATCACGGAGAAGCGATCCGTCAGTTTCTGTCCGTCCGCGCGGGTGATGAGGCAGGAGACCAGTCGGCCGCCGGACGACCCGACGTCCGGCCCATTCGGCGCGTCGAAGGCGGCCTCGCCGGGCACGATGGCCGCGACCCGGAGGGCGGAACGGTCGACCCCGCTCGCGCTCGGCGCCAGCTGCCCGGAGGCGACCACCATCGCGCAGAACGCTCGGCCGAAGTCGGCCAGCTCGTCGGCGCCGGGGTAGCTGACCTGCCGGCTCTGGTTGAGCGGCGTCGCCGTCCCGACCACCTCGACGTCGTGGGGGTCGCCGCAGGGGGTGTCGGCCCCGCTGCCGTAGGCGGCGCCTGCGCCGAGCTTCCCGCTGGCGCACTGGCCGTCGAAGAGGGAGAACGTCGGGAGGTCCCCGCCCGGCCCGAACGTGTAGACCTCGGGCCGCGACGAGAACGGCCGCCAGCCCCCGACGAGAGCGCCCGCCGCGAACACGACGAGCAGCGCCACCACTGCTACCGCCCTCAGCTGGAGACGGCGGTCGCGCAGGACGGCGGGGATCGCGGGCAGGGTCAGCTCTCCTGCTCCACGTGCAGGGCCTGCGCCTCGGCGCCCTCGGTCGGCCACTCCCGCTCGACACGCGCGGCCTCGCCGTACGAGTCGTCGGCCGGCAGGCCGGTGGGCTCGGCGGCACCCCCCTCCGAGGAGACGCCGAGCTCGACCTCCCCGTCGCCCTCGGTCAGCGTCTCGGCGTCGACGGCACCGTCGGGGTCGAGCGGGTCGAAGACCGGAGCTCCGGTGGTGCCGAAGTCGCCGACACCGTCGACGGCGTTGGCGGGGTCGTCGACGGACTCGTCGAGGTCCATCGCCGGGGTCGCGGCGACGGGCCGCCCCGGGGGCTCCTCGGCGGTGACGTCCGGCTCCTCCTGCGGGATCCGGTAGGCCAGGGTGTCCTGGTCCTCGGCGTCGAGCGTCCCACCGAGCCGCATGTCGCGGCTGTAGCCCTCGGCGGTGTCCATGCCGTCCTCGAGCGGGTCGGAGTCGATCCGGTCCTCGTCGAGGATGACCGAGGGCTCCTCGTCGAGGGCGGACGTGTCGTTGTCGACGACGAAGTCGGCTTGCTCGGCGAACTGCTCGCTCACGGTTGGTGGCTCCTGTCCTGCCCCGCCGGACCGTCGGCCGGGGGTGCGTGGGTGCATCGTGCACGGTCGACGGTGCGTTCCCCGCAGCGGGTGGGGCCATGCGTGCGGTCCGGGGTGCTGCCGTCAGCGGTGGTGGCCATGCCCGTGGGCGTGGCCGCGGCCCGTCCCGCCGCCGGCGCCCATCGCCCCCTCCAGCGCGCGTTCCCATGCCTGCTCGTACCGCTGCGCGGCCCGGGCCCGCCTCTCGGCGAGCGCCTCCCGGGCCTCCTCCTGACGGTCCGGCGCGGCCGGGGTGGTGGTCCGGGCGCGTGGTGTCGTCGGCGTGGACTCCGC
>NZ_DASXJD010000085.1:0-3784 GCF_036497585.1 Actinomycetospora sp.
ACGTCGTCGAGCCACGTCCTCCGACCCGAGGGCCCGTTCTCGCTCGACCTCGCCCGCGGCGCCGTCATGCGCTGGGCCCCGGTCTCCCGCTTCTCCCGCGACGCCGCCCGCCCGCTCGTCCTCGCCGCGATCGCCGACGACTCGCCGCCGCCACCGCACCCCTCGCCCCCTACCGGACGTGGATCGCGTTCCTGCTCCGGATGAGCGCCGCGTGACCACCACCGACCACCACCGGGAGAACCCCGTGGACGACCCCCGCCCCACCCTGCTCCGCGCCGCCGACCAGATCGGCGGCCTCGTCTGCGGCAGAGCCGCGTGGCGCGGACATCCCGTTCGGGCCGGTCGTGCCGGTTCCCGACGACGCCGGGCCCTACGCGCGGCTGGTCGGGTGGCTCGGCCGCGACCCGGGCGTCACAGCGTCCCGCTGAGCGCCTGCAGGCCCAGGCTCGACGCCCCGACGAGCGCCCACAGGCACCCCCCGAGCAGGAGCGGGCGGACGCCGGCCCGGCGCAGGTCGCCGACCCGCATCGAGAGGCCGATCCCCGCGAGCGCCGTCGTGATGAGGAAGGTGCCGACGACGGTCAGGGCGGGGCGCCAGGAGGCCGGCACCACCCCGCCCGTCGTCAGCGCCGACGCCACGACGAACCCGACCAGGAAGAGCGGTACCAGCCGCGCCCACGGCAGCCCGCGGAACCCGCGGGGGGCGTCGTCGGGCCGGCCGCGACGGCGGGCCAGGACCACCGCCAGCGCCGTCACGATCGGGATGATCATCAGGCTGCGGGTGAGCTTGACGACCACCGAGTACGGCCCGGCGTCCCCGCCGTAGGCGTAGCCCGCGGCCACCACCGAGGAGGTGTCGTTGATCGCCGTCCCGGCCCACAGCCCGAAGGCGTGCGCGTCGAGCCCGAGCAGGTGCCCGAGCGGTGGGTAGGCGAGCACCGCGACGACGTTGAACGTGAAGATCGTGCCGATCGCGTAGGCGACGGTCGGCTCCCGCGCTCGCAGCACCGACTGCGCCGCCGCGATCGCCGAGGCGCCGCAGATGGCCGTGCCGACGCCGACCAGCAGCGTCGTGTCCCGCCCGACCCCCAGGACCCGGCCGAGTAGCCACGCCCCGCCGAGGGCGACCGCGAGCGTCCCGAGCATCACCGGGAACGACGACGACCCGACCGTCGCCACCTGGCGCAACGACAGCGTGGCGCCGAGCACGACGATCGAGGTCTGCAGCACTGGCTTGGCCGCAACCGCGAACCCGGGTCGGAACCGCTCGCCGGGGTGCAGCACGGCCGCGACCAGGACGCCGAGCACGATCCCGAACACCGGCCCGCCGACCAGCGGCACCTCGCGGCCGGCCACGGTCGCGACCCCCGCGACGGCGAGCGCCACCGCGAGGCCCGGCGCCCGGCCGCGGACGACACCGACACGGCGCCGGACGAGGCCCGACAGAACGAGCGGGTGCCGACCGAGGAGCGCTGGTGTGGCCACGACTCTCCCTGCTCGGTTGGAGCGCGCAAATGTCCGTACCTTTCCGTCCGGACATTAGAGGCGGCAGGATGTACGGTCAAGCGAGGAGGGGACGCATGGGGCCGAGGGCGCTGGAGCGGACGGGTGGCCGACCGCTGTGGGCACAGCTGCAGGACGACCTGCTGCGGCGCATCCGCGCGCACGACTTCGACGCGTCCTTCCCCGGCGAGCTTGCCCTGACCGAGGAGTACGCGGTCAGCCGCCACACCGTCCGTCAGGCGCTCGGTCAGCTGCGTGCGGACGGCGTCGTCGTCGCCGAGCGCGGCCGCCCGCCGCGCCTCGCCCGGGGTGGCCCGCCGCCCGCGATCGAGGCGCCGGTCGACGAGGTCTACAGCCTGTTCGCGTCGGTGGAGGAGTCGGGGCGCACACAGACGAGCACCGTCCGCCGGCTCGACCGGGTGGCCGACGGCGTTGTCGCGACCCGGCTCGGACTCGAGGAGTCCACCCCATTGCTCCTGCTCGAGCGGCTGCGCCTCGCCGACGACGAGCCGCTGGCGTGGGACCGCGTGTGGCTGCCGTGGGACGTGGCGGGGCCGCTGGTCGGGGTCGACCTCACCCGCACCGGGCTCTACGCCGAGCTCGCGACGCGCGCCGGGGTGCACGTCGACGGCGGGCGGGAGCGCATCCACGCCGACGTCGCCGACGCGGCGACGGCGCGCCTCCTCGACATCCCGACGGGGGCGCCCGTCTTCCGGATCGACCGCCTCGGCTCGTCGGGGGACCGTGCGGTGGAGTGGCGGCACACCACGGTCCGGGCGGACCGCTTCTGCCTGTCGGCGACGTTCGGGACGCGCGCGCCCACGCCGTGGTCGCTCGAGGCGGCACACCCCGCACACTGAGTCGACGCACACCGGGACGACGCCACGCCTGGAGGACCCGATGGACGACGCCGTGCTCGCCCCCGCCGCCGCGGACTCGCTCGCCCGCTGGCACGCGATGGTCGCGGCCGAGGACTTCTCCGGGCTCGCGGAGATCGTCCACCCCGACGCGGTGTTCCACTCCCCGGTCGCGCACATCCCGTACCACTCGCGCGACGCCGTCGTCCTCGCCGTCTCCACCGCGCTCGAGGTGTTCTCCGGCTTCACCTACCACCGGACGTTCACCGCGGCCGGCGGCCACGACGTGGTGCTCGAGTTCCGGGCGCGCGCGGGCGACCGCGACGTGCACGGCATCGACATGATCTCGTTCGACGACGACGGGCTGATCGTCACCTTCGAGGTCATGGTGCGTCCGGCGTCGGGCCTGCAGGCCCTGGCGAGGGAGATGGCCGAGCGCGTCGGGAAGCAGCTGTCGGACTACGCCTGACGACGGGTCAGCGGGCGGGCTCGATGTCGTCGAGCCACGAGGTCGGCGGGCTCAGCGGGTGCGCTGGTCGCGGTGGGCCGCGATGGCCGTCGCGAGCTCCGCGGCCCGCTGCCGCACCGCCCCGCCGTCCTCGCCGGCGACCATGTCGACGGTCCGACCCAGCACGCCGGCCAGCCGGGCGAGCTCGTCGATCGCCTCGGCGGAGGGCTCACCCTCCGTGGCGTCCTCCCGCGCTCGGGAGACCACCCGGCGTAGCGCGTCGGCCGCCTCTCGGGCGCTCGACACCTCGCACTTCTCTCCCGTCACGGTGATGGGCTACCCGTGTGCGGTGGCGGCACGCGCCGGGACTCCCCGCCTTGCCCGATGTCACAGGCGCGTGCCGGCCGACGAGCACGGTCACACCGCCGGGCTGACCGAGTGGTCCAGGAGGTCCTCTTCCGCCGTGTTCCGCCCGAGAACGATCAGCGCGGCCACGTGCAACGACACCCCGGCGCCGGCTGCCTGATCGGCCAGCGCGCGGACGCTGGCTTCGGCCGTGAGCCCGCGGCTCCGGCAGATGAGCACGTGGGCTCGGTGTATCTCTTCCTGGACCAGCAGATCCTCGTGACTCATCCCCGGCATGGGGCCCCCTGGAGACCGGGCGGTTCGCCCTCGGAGCGGCGTCGTCGGCGGGGGCCGGGCCAACGACAATAGCGTCGCAGGCCGGTACACCGACGTCCATCCCGCAGGCAAGAGGATGGGGCACTCCCGGATCGGGAGCTTCCGGAGGGCGACGGGGAGGTCGCCCGGTGGGGACGAACATGCAGCTAGGCTTCGTACGGGCCCCCGTAGCTCAGGGGATAGAGCACCGCTCTCCTAAAGCGGGTGCCGCAGGTTCGAATCCTGCCGGGGGCGCCCAAGCTGACCTGCGGTTTCTCCCTTCGCCACCACAGTCGCATGGTCGGGGAGGGTTCTG
>NZ_DASXJD010000086.1:0-5229 GCF_036497585.1 Actinomycetospora sp.
GTCCCGCCCGGTCAGCAACCCCCGCAGGTCGTCGTGGGTCTTCTTCTTGCTGGACCCGAGCGACCCCGCCTTCCACCACTCCCCGCCGAGGTGGGTGCCCTTCGGGGCGCGGGGGTGCTTCGCCTCGTTCCAGAACGACAGCGACACCGGCCGACGCCGCCGCTTCTTCTTCCGCTTCCCGAGGGCCACGAGGAACGCCGCCCGCCCCGTCGCCGACCCGGTGACCCGCGGGCCGTCACCCGACGCCCGGACCGGGACCGACCCGACCTGGACGGCGAGGTCCACCGGCACGCGTGTCCCGCCCTTCTTGCGGCGGTATCGATGTGGGCCGTCGGCCAGCTCGATCCCCGCCTGCCCGTTGGAGTGGGCGTGGGACTCGGCCTTGTCGGCTTCCCACTCGGCGAGCGCCTTGCCGGCGGCGGCCTGGGTGTCGGGGTGAACCTGGCCGCCCCCGACGGCCCACCGCTTCACCGTGTTCACAGCCGACGCGATCGCGTGGGACTCGGCCATCCCGCCCCGGATCAGGGCCTTCGCGATGTGCTGGATGTAGGGGGGAAGCTGCTTGCCCTTGTGCCGCCACAGACCGGGCCCGCCGGGGGCACCGATCGGGGACGGGGTCGACGCCTTCTCCATCGAGTCGACGGCCATCCCGACCGTCTTCGACGGGGCGGGCGGGTGGGCTTTCGCGTCGGCGGCGGCCTTCGCCTTCGCCGCGACCAGCGCGGCCTTCGCGGCGGCGACCTCGGCGGCGGCGGCCTTCTTGTCGGCGGCGGTCTTCGCCTTCGCGGCGGCGGCGGTCGCCGCGATCAGCCGCTTCGACGCGGCGGTCTGCGCCGCGGACGACGAGCCCGAGCTACCCCCCGACGAGGACCCCGAGCTACCCCCCGACGACCCCTTCGACCCCGACCCCTTCGACCCCGACCCCGACCCCTTCGACCCGGAGCCCTTCGACGAGCCCGAGCCGGAGCCGCCGCCGCTCTTGTTCGTGAACTTCCCGCCGCCCGCCTTCCCCTTCGCGACCCGCGGGTGCTTCGAGTTGAAGTCGCCCTCCGCGGACGTCGTCGGGTGGAACGAGCGGGTCGCCGGGTCGTAGGTGAGGCCGTCGCCCTGGACCTCGGTGCCGCCGGGGCCCGGCTTCGGCTTCTTCGACGACGCGGCCAAATCGACAGCCCTCCCAGACGACACGGACGCCGCGATCGCGGCGTCCCCCGGTAGATGGGCCGGTTCCCGGACCGTCGTCCCCGGCAGCGGCGCCACCTCGGGGACACCGCCCGACAGGAACGCGGCCCCCGCGTGGGGTGGGCCCGCCACACACCGGCACCCGACGTGCGGCCCGAGCCCCGGCAACCCGATCGCGGGCGGATGGGTCGGGTCGAAGTTTTTCCCGGACGCCGCCGCGCACTCCGGGGTCACCCGGTCGTCGTCGCGGGCGTACCACCCCAACGTCCGGCCGTAGGCGGCCCGCGCCGCATCCAGGCGCATCGCCCCGATCTCCCGGGCGGCCTGCGCGGTCTGGTGCTGCCGCAGGTAGCGGCGCTCCGCGGTGGCCTGCGCCGACGGGTCGTCGGCGGCCTGGGTGCGCTGCGCCGCCCGGATCAGATACGCCGCCCGGAACACCGGCCCGGCGTTGTGGACGACGGAGGCGCCCGGCCCGATCCCGACCGCCGACGACATCGGGTTGTCGGCCTGGACCCGGGCCAGCGCCGCCGCGAGCTCAGGGGACGCGTGGAGCTTGTCGCGGAGCGCCGCCACCAGCGCCGCCCGCCCCACCTCCACCGTCGCGAAAGACGTCGACCGCTCCGCCGACACCGCGTCCGCGATCTCCCGCAACGCCCGCACCGGGACCCGCCGCTTCGGCATCAGGGCCCGGCCTGCTCAGTGACCAGCCGGTACGCGGTGTCGATCGCCCCGACCATGTCGGAGGTCGCCGCGACCACCGCCGGGCGCTTCGGGGCGGCCTTCGGGGCCGGGCGCCCCACCGGCGGCGGGGGGGTCGCCGGGCCCGGCTGGGGTCCCCCCGGGCCCGGTGGGGGCTTCGCCGAGGAAGTGGGGACACCCTGCGCGGCGGGGTCCTGCTGGAACTGTTGGGCGAGGGCCTCGGCCTGCTTCTTCCGGTCGATGGCGTCCTGCTTGATGGACTCCTGGACCTGGTCCGGGTCGAGACCGCACAGATCCGCGACCACCATCGTCAGCTGGTCGACGAAGTCCCGGGGCACGTTCAGGGTCGGGGCGATCACCACCGACTTGAGCAGGTCGAACGCCTTCGTCGAGGCGTCCTTCGACAGCGGCCCGATCTGGATGCGGGGCACCGGGGCCTTGATGCCGTAGTTGTAGGCGACCAGCGGCGCGAACAGCTCCCGGCGGAGCGCGTCGGCGATCTCGTCGGCGACGGCCTGCCGGGCGGACATGAAGAACTCCGACTGGTCCGCGGACAGCGCATAGGACCCGGCCCCGGACTTCGAGGTGTGCGCCGGCAGCTCGGTGAACCCGGCGAGCGCCGACGTCATCATCGACGACTCCAGGTAGGTGATCGCCGCCTGGAACTGGTCGGCGCCCTTCCCCGAGGACTCCAGGATCTCGAAGGCCTTGTCGCCGGGCGCCCCGGTCCGGGAGATACCGAGGACCCCGGACGACTTGAGTCCGGCGAGCATCTGGGCCCGCCGCTCGGCCTGGGCGTCGTCGTCGCCGTAGACGACGGTCTTCGGCAACGCCTGCTGCTCCAGGTAGGAGAACCACAGGAACAGCACCTTCTGGGTGGTCTGCCAGCACCACAGGGCGACGTCGAGGTCGGACTGGCCGTTGATGGGGTCCCGGTACTGGCCGTGGACGTAGATGAAGGCCCGGTTCGGGTTGACCACGACGTAGCCGGGCATCGACGACTTCTGGATGCCGGGGCCGGTCGCGTTCGGCCAGTACCCGGCCACCGGGACGATCCGCTGCCGGAAGCCGCGGGGGCGCCCGGTCGCCGGGTCGAACCCGGCCTCGCAGCCGGTCGCCGGTCGGTGGGCGACGTCGGAGTAGATGACTTGGCCCTTGTCGTTGACCTCCCAGGAGGTCTCGAAGAACGCCCGCCGGTAGGTGAACCCGGAGGTCATCTGGGAGATGATCAGGTCGAGTTTGTCGCCGAGGTTGTCTTCGACGAGGGCGGCCTGGCCGGTGTCGCCGTCGTCGGCGGTGATCTTCCAGGGGGCGCCGCGCAGCGGCAGCGTCAGTACCTGCTCCAGGGAGCGGGCCTTCCCGGAGCGGGAGAGCATGGAGCGGAAGTCGGCGGCGTCCTGCTCGCCGTAGTCGAAGACCCGCCCGGAGTCGAACGACGCGAAGATCCGCTGCCAGGGGTCGAATGGCGAACCTTGCTCGTCGGCGAGGAGTTGCTTGCGTTCGGCGGTGGAGAGGGTGTCGCCGCGCATCGCTTCGAGGGCGGCGGCGTAGGCGAACGAGCCGCCGGAGACTCCGGCTTGGGCGGAGGTGTAGGCGGCGCCGTGGGAGCTGGGGCCGCTGCCGTTGCTGGTGCTGCCGTTGCTGGTGCTGCCGTTGCTGGTGTTGCCCTTGTCGGGGCTGGTGCTGCCGTCGGGGGTGGTGGGCACTGCGGATCACCTCCGTTTCGGGGGGTTGAGGTGATCGACAGCGCCTGGCCCAGGTCCGGACCTATGGGCCCGTAAAGGGCCCTCACTAGCCCGCTGAGGCAGTGGGTCCCTACCCCTATCCGGTTACCCCAGGAAACTAAACGATCTCCCCTCCGGGGATCGCTAGATCGACTTGGGTCCTGAGTAGGGGATCTAAAGATCGTTCCGATCTTGGTCCGGGCACTTTTTTGCCCCCCAGAGACACGAGCGCCCCGACGGACATATCCAGTCCGCCGGGGCTTTTCTCGTCACTCACCAGGCTGAGTGATGCCAAAATCGCTTGGGCCTGGTTGCGAGGTGGTCCGTGACTTTCCGTCGACACCGGGCGCGGACGCTCAGTGAGTTGCCAGCTGCTCTGCCATTGAGCTACCGAGGCACGTGGAGCCTCGGACGGGACTCGAACCCGCAGCCACTGGTCTAGGTCGTCCTATGTCTCCAGATTCGACGGGGACCGGGTTTTCTGATCTTGGAGCGAGATCGTGAGCGTTGCTCTGGGCCGACGATGCCTCTGCCATTGGGCTACCCCGACTCGTGGTGTCGGGAGAGGGACTCGAACCCCCACTGGACGCCTGCGCCCGTGATCTTGATCGTGAGATTCAGATTGGCGCTCCTGCGCGCCGACGACCCTAAGCCCCGTCGATCAAGAACGCCATCAGATCCGTCCCCACCGACGCGGGCTCCGCCTCGGTCATGTTGGCCTCCTCGCGGGCCGCCTTGAGCGACGCGAGCAGAATGTCCGCCCGATCGAGCATGTCCTGCACGACCTGACCCGGCAGCTTCCCCGAGTAGTCGACCTTGTCCCAGTAGCCGGCCAGGTGCTGCTCCGCGCTCAACTGGACCTGCGCCGGGTGCTCCGTGGTCGCCGGGTACAGCACCACCGGGACCGGCTTCTGCACCTGCCGGGCCGTCGTGATCACCGGGGTCGCGTAGGCCTGGGCGTCCTCGTTGAAGGTCCAGGCGACCGCCGGGTCGAGGACCGGGAGCTTCCGGACGAAGTCGCGCCACTCGGCGACCTGCTTCTCCAGGTACAGCAGCAGCGTCACCGGGGCGTTCTCCAGCAGCGGCGTCGACCGGCCCGGGAGGGTCACGTTGGCGGCGGCGCGGGTGTTGGCGGCGTCCTTGGTGGCGGTCACATCCCAGAGCTGAGTCAGGAGACCCCGCACCACTTCGAGCTGCTCGTGGGCGCGGACCTGGACGTCCTTGTCCTCGTTGGGGAGCTGCTCGCCGTCGTCGGCGCGCGGCCGGTAGCGGCGGGTGATCCCGGAGAGGAGGGGCTCCTTGCCGAGGGTGTTGAGGATCTCCATCCAGCGGGAGTCGGTGCGGGCGGCGACGCCTTGGGAGGCGGCGAGGATCTGGTTCAGACGAGGGGCCATCGGGCGACCGTATCGAGCGGCGCATCGTGGTTTCTGTCTGACGGCAGACCGTTAGACGGCTAACCGTCTGACTGCAAACCGTAGCTATCCGCCCGGCTAGGGACTAAGCTAGCGGTATGACTTTGAGCCCCGCCGCCGCTGACCAAGCCTTCGCTCGCGCCCAGGCCTCCTACGACAACGCCACCCCCGACGACCTGTACGTGTTCGACGACGACCACGACGGATACGAGCCC
>NZ_DASXJD010000087.1:0-42426 GCF_036497585.1 Actinomycetospora sp.
CGGCCGGGTCCTCCCGGGGTCCTGCGTGGATTCAGCTGTGGGCCTCGCTGGTGAGCCCGTCGAGGAGGGTGCGGACCTCGGACTCACGGAAGCGGCGGTGTCCACCCGGCGTGCGGATGGAGCCGATGCGGCCGGCGGCGGCCCAGCGGGTCACGGTCTTCGGGTCGACCCGGAACATGGCGGCGACCTCGCCGGGGGTCATGAGACGCTCGGTGGCGTCGGGTGCGACGGTCATGCGGCACCTCCTCGGGCCGGATGGCCCGACTTCCCAGGGTTCTGTCGCCCGCGGCCGGAGTGGTCGTCGGGCGGAGCAGACGAACTGGAGCGAATCGTGACACCGGACCCCTCACGTACTCGAACGCTAGTGCGGAGGTAAAAGGTTCACAAAGGCAGGAAACGGACGATCAGGTCGCGCCCGGCCCCCGACCCGGACGCCTACCCTGGAGGGCGTGGAACCCGCTGGATCGTCGTCGGGCGGCACCCCGCCGTCGTCCGACACCACCCCGCCGCCGGAGGCGCCGGCCCCGGCCCCGGCCCCGTCGGGCAGCCCCGGGGGCCTGGCCCTCGCCATCACGCTCTACGTCGCCGCCCGGGTGGTGCTGGTCGCGGCCCTCACGGGGGTGCTCGTGCTGGTCGGGCTGCCGCTGCTGCTGGCGCTGATCATCGCGCTCGTCGTGGCCCTGCCGCTCTCGCTGCTGCTCTTCCGGCCGCTGCGCACGCGGCTCAACCGGGAGCTGGCGGCGGCCGGTGCGGGCCGTCGCGCACAGCGGGAGCGCCTCCGGGCCGAGCTGCGCGGTGATCAGTAGGTGCGCTCCGCGCACGTGAGCACTTTCCGGGCCTATAGCCCCGGAAAGTGCTCACGAGCGCGCAGCGCACCTACGCGGCCACCACGGCCAGGCCGATCGCCGTCCCGACCCCCCAGACGAGCAGCGCCAGCCCGGTGTCGCGCAGCACCGGGATCAGAGCCGGTCCCCGCGCCCCGCCGAGCACCCGCCGCAGGGCCGGGACGAGCACCACCAGCGCGACGAGGCCCAGCAGGGCCCACGGCGCGCGCAGGCTCAGCACCAGGCTCATGCCGAGCGGGATGACGACGAGCGCGGCATACAGCACCCGCGTGTCCCGCTCTCCGAGCATGACCGCGAGGGTCCGCTTCCCTGCGACGGTGTCCGAGGGGACGTCGCGCAGGTTGTTCGCGACGAGCACCGCGCACGAGAGCAGGCCCACCCCGACCGAGGCGCCGATGCCGAGCCCGCTCGCCCGCCCGGACTGGGTGTACTCGGTGCCGAGCACCGCGATCGGGCCGAAGAACAGGAACACCGCGATCTCGCCGAGCCCGCGGTAGCCGTAGGGACTCGAGCCGCCGGTGTAGAACCAGGCACCTGCCAGGCACACCGCGCCGACCAGCAGCAGCCACCACGCGCCGCTCACCGCGAGCAGCACGATGCCGGCGAGCGCCCCGATCCCCAGGGAGACGAACGCCGCCGTGCGCACCGCCTCCGGGCTCGCGGTGCGGGAGCCGACGAGGCGCATCGGGCCGACGCGCTCGTCGTCGGTGCCGCGGATGCCGTCGGAGTAGTCGTTCGCGAAGTTGACGCCGATGATCATCCCGATCGCGACGACGAGCGCGAGCACGGCGGGCAGCGGCCGGAAGAGGTCGGCGGAGGCGGCGGCGCCGGAGCCGGCGACCACGGGGGCGATCGCGTTCGGGAGCGTGCGCGGGCGCGCCCCCTCGACCCATTGCGCGACGGTGGCCATGTCCACGAACACTAGCCAGCGACCGCGCGCCCGCCCGGGCACCGTCGTGGACGGAGGGCACCTTCGGCCGTCCCAGGCGGCCGAAGGGCACCTCCGTCCCCGCCCGCCGTCAGCAGGCCGGCGGCGGGGTGCTCGTGGTGACCCGGGCGGCGGGCACGTACCGGTCGGTGTCGATGCGCAGCCAGTCGGTGCTCGTGCCGTGGCTGCCGGCCACGGGGTCGCCGGTGACGCGGCACGCGACGTCCACCTGGGCGTCGTGGCCGACGAGGCCCTCGTCGCCCCCGCCGTTCGAGGGCGTGGACCGGATGGTCACCGGGTCCTGCGGGCTGTCGGCGGTGCCGAGGTGGATGTCGGCCGGGGCCTCGCCGGCGGGCCCGGTCCAGAGGTAGTCGACGGTGACGAAGGAGTTGTCGCCGAGCCCGAGCGCGTGGAAGGTGCCGTCGGCCACGTCGATCCCGGCCGGGTTCTTCACCGTGCGCCCGAAGCCGTCCTGGCCGTCGTAGTAATGCTCCTGGAACGCCTTCTGGGCCTCCGGCGTGCCCTGCGGGACGTCCGCCCAGTTCTGGCGCGGCGGGGCGGCGTTCCAGTAGTCGTCGTCGGTGTTCCACGGGCCGACGTCCCAGACGGGCACGATCGCGCACCGCCCGGCGTCCGTGCAGAGCCGGACGGTGTAGTCGCCCTTGCCGTCGGCGTCGAGCGCGTGGCTGGAGGGCAGCGCGACGAACTGGTCGTCCTCGGTGATGACGTGGCCGTTGGCGGTGGTGCCGCCGACCAGGCCCTCTCGGGTGGCGAACACCCGGTAGGACGCCCGCGGGGTCAGCGTTCGCTGCGCGCCGACCTCCCGGTCCGCCCGTACCGACACCGCCCGGACGGTCGGTCCCGCGCCGGCCCGCGGTGCGACGAGGGTCAGTCGCAGCGCCACGGTCCGCGCCGGGGCGGGCAGCACCGCCGGGGCGCCCGGCGTCGCGGGCACCCACTCCGACCAGCGCCCGGCGTCGTCGCGCCCGCGCACCGACGCGACCGCGGACGTGCCGGCGGGCAGGTCGGCGGTGACCGGCACCGTGAAGCGGTCCACGGCGCGCGCGAACCGGTGCGTGCCGAGGTCGAGGAAGCCCTGACGTGTGGCGCCGCGCAGGCTGCCGGCCCGCTCGCCGTCGCGGGGAGCGGCCAGCCGGGCCGCGCCGCCGGCGACCTGGACGCGGACGGCGCTGCCCGCGAGATCCGGGTCCCAGCGCTGGGCGTCGGTCCCGGGTCCCGGGGTCGGCGACGGTGCCCCGGCGGCGGCGACGCCGGTCGCGAGGAGCAGGACCGCGGCGACCGCCGTCACCCAGAGCACGACCGGGCTGGGCGCGGGGCGGCGCCGACGCGAGGTGCGCATGCCGCCAGCAACCCCGCTCCGACGGCCGCCGATACGTCCCCACGCGCCTCACCAACCACACGGGGGTCCCTCGATCCGGTCCTTCCGGGCCCGATCGGCGCGGCTGCTGGTGCCGGTGCGGTCGCCGTAGGTGTCCGGACCGGGTCCGCGTGGTGGACGTGGGGGTGGTCGCTGTGCTCCACGCGGCACCGGTTCGCCCGGCCGGGAGCCCGTCCGCTCACTACGCTCGCCCGCCGTGACCCCGTCGACCGTGCAGGCGCGCGTGGTCGTCGACGAATGGGTCCGCGGCGGGGTGCGCGACGTGGTCGCGTGCCCGGGATCGCGGAACGCGCCGCTGCTCCTGGCGATCCACGCCGCCGACGCGGCGGGTCGCCTGCGGCTCCACGTGCGCATCGACGAACGCTCGGCCGGCTTCCTCGCCGTCGGGCTCGCCGCCTCCTCCGGGCTCCCGGTGCCCGTGGTGGTCACCTCCGGCACCGCCGTCGCCAATCTGCACCCCGCGGTGCTCGAGGCCTCCCACGCGGGTGTGCCGCTGGTCGTGGCCAGCGCCGACCGGCCGCTCGAGCTGGTCGGCACCGGGGCCAACCAGACCGTCGACCAGGCGAACCTGTTCGGGAGCGCGGTGCGGGCGAGCGTCGTGCTGCCGCTCGCCGAGGAACGCCCGCGCGCCGCGGCCGGCTGGCGGGCCGCGGTCTGCCGGGTGCTCGACCGCGCCGCGGGCACCGGCACCGCCGACCCCGGGCCGGTGCAGCTCGACGTCCCGCTGCGCGAGCCGCTGGTGCCCGACGCCGGGGACGCCGCGGACCCCGTGGACGCGGCCGGGCTGCCCCCCTGGGCGGTCGGACGCCCCGACGGCGGGCCGTGGACGCGCGTCGCCCCGCACCTCCCGCGGGTCGGTGCCCTCGACCTCTCCGCCGCGGTGCCGACGGTCGTGGTCGCCGGCCACGGTGCCGCCGCCCCCGACGGGCTCCCCGCGGGCGTCCCGGTGATCGGCGAGCCGACCTCGCCGCTGTGGGGTCGGGGGCTACGCGCCGGGACGCGTCTGCTCGACGCCGCGCTGGACGGGACCGCCCCCGGACTGCTGCCCGCCCGCGTCGTCGTCCTCGGCCGTCCCACGCTGCACCGCGCGGTCTCGCGGCTGCTCGCCGACCCGCGGGTGGAGGTCGTCGTCGTGCCGGCCGCCGGCGCCGGCGGACCGGCCCGCCCGGGCTGGACCGACGTGGCCGGTACCGCGGCCCGTGTCGGGGCCCTGCCCCCGCCCCCGGCCTGGGGCGTGGACGAGGAGTACGGCGACCGGGTGGCGGCCGCGGACGCCCGGGTCGCCGACGCGCTGGCGGCGGCCGTGGAGGACGGCACCGGGCCCGCGCTGGCGGCCGCCCTGGTGGCCGGCCTGCCGCCGGGGGCGCTGCTGGTGGTCGGCTCGTCGAGCCCGGTGCGCGACGTCTCGCTCGCCGCGCGCCCGCGTGGGGACGTCACCGTGGTCTCCGCCCGCGGCGTGTCCGGCATCGACGGCGCGGTGTCCTTCGCCACCGGCGCGGCCCTCGCCCACGACGGTCCCGCCTGCGCCCTGCTCGGCGACCTGACCTTCCTGCACGACACGAACGGGCTGCTGGTGGGCCCGGACGAGCCGCGTCCCGAGCTCGTCGTGGTGGTGGCCAACGACGACGGCGGCAGCGTGTTCGCGACCCTCGAGCAGGGCGCCGCCGAGCACGCCGGGTCCTTCGAGCGGGTCTTCGCCGTCCCGCACGGCACCGACCTCGCGGCGCTGTGCCGCGCCCACCACGTCGAGCACACCGCGCCCGCCGGCGCGGCCGACCTCGCGGCGGCGCTCGCGCGCACGGGGCGGCCGGGCGTGCGGGTCGTCGAGGTCGTGGTCGACCGCGCCGACCGCCGCGGACTCGCCGACCGCCAGCGCCGGATCGCTCTGGATGCGCTCGGTCGCCAACCCGGGCACGGCGAGCCGGGCGTTTCCAGCGAACCGGGGGACAACGCCCCGATCGGTAGCATCGTCGGCGACGGTCCGTGAGCGGGAGGGGGCGGTTCGTTGCTGGAGCTGATCGGGGTGCACGCCCTGACCGCCCTGCTCGCCCCGACGCTCGTCCGTGCCCTCGGGCGCCGCGCGTTCGTCCTCCTCGCCCTCGTCCCCGCCGCCGCCTTCGGCTGGATCCTGACGCAGCTGCCCGACGTCCTGGCCGGGGTGCCGGTCACCGAGGGCTTCGCGTGGATCCCGGCGCTGGGTGTCGACGTCGCGGTCCGGCTCGACGCGCTCTCGGCGACGCTCTCGCTGCTCGTCACCGGGATCGGCGCGCTCGTCGTCTGCTACTGCGCGCGCTACTTCACCCCGTCCTCGCGCGGACTGGGGCGCTTCGCCGCGGTCCTGGTCGCCTTCGCCGGCGCGATGCTCGCGCTGGTGTGGGCCGACGACGTCGTCGTGCTCTACGTCTGCTGGGAGCTGACGACGATCTTCTCGTTCCTGCTCGTGGGCCAGGACGCCCACAAGCGGGCGAGCCGCGCCGCCGCGATGCAGGCGCTCGTCGTCACCGCCGCGGGCGGGCTGACGATGCTGGTCGGCCTGGTGGTCCTCGCCGAGGCGGCGGGCACCTACCGGCTCTCCGGGATCGTGGCCGCGGGCCCGCACCTCTCCTCCGCCGCCGTCACCGCGGGCGTGGTCTGCGTGCTCGTCGGGGCGCTCTCGAAGTCCGCGCTGATCCCGTTCCACTTCTGGCTGCCCTCGGCGATGGCCGCCCCCACGCCGGTCAGCGCGTTCCTGCACGCCGCCGCGATGGTCAAGGCGGGGGTCTACCTCGTGCTGCGCCTCGCGCCCGGCTTCGCCGACGTCGGCGCCTGGCGCCCACTGATCGCGGTGCTCGCCGCGCTCACCATGCTGCTCGGCGGCGTGGTGGCGATGCGCCAGCACGACCTCAAGCTGCTGCTCGCGCACGGCACGGTCTCCCAGCTCGGCTTCATGATCCTGCTCGCCGGGGCGGGGACCCGGGACGCGGCGCTCGCGGCGATCGGCCTCGTCGTCGCCCACGCGTTGTTCAAGGCGGCGCTCTTCCTGACCGTCGGCGTCATCGACCGGTGCGCCGGGACCCGTGACCTGCGCGAGCTGTCCGGGCTCGCCCGGCGCGCGCCGGTGCTCGCGGTGGCCGGGACGCTCGCGGCGGCGTCGATGGCGGGCATCCCGCCGCTGCTCGGCTTCGTCACCAAGGAGGGCGCGTTCGAGGCGTTCCTCCACGGTGCTTACGACCCTCCGGGCACCACGGCCCCGCTCGCACCGTTCCTGCTCGCCGTCGTCGTCCTCGGCTCGGTGCTCACCGTCGCCTACAGCGCCCGGTTCGTGGCCGGCGCCTTCACCGACGCGTTCACCACCGAGCCGCACCGGACGTGGATCCGCCCGGGCCCGCTCTTCGTCGCACCGCCCGCGGTCCTCGCGCTCGCCTGCCTGGCCGCCGGCCCCGCGATCGCGCTGCTCACGCCGCTGCTCACCGAATACGCGGACACCCTCCCCGCGACCTACGCCTCGCCGCTCGTGCTGGAGCTCTGGCCCGGGATCACCCTCGCCCTCGGGCTCTCGGTGCTCGCCATCGTGCTCGGCCTGCTCGTCGCCCTGCCCGGCGTGTCGGGGCGCGTGGCGGCGGTCCGCCCGCTCGCGGCGATCCGTTCCGAGGTCACCTGGCGGACCCTCGTGCACGCCGTCGAGGCGGGCTCACTGCGGGTCACCGCACGGACCCAGCGCGGGTCGCTCGCCGTCGTCGTGTGCACCGTGCTCGCGGTGCTGCTCGCCGGGCCCGGGGTGGCGCTGGTGGCGACCGGGGCGCTCGGGGAGATCCGCGTCGACCGGGTCGCCGACTCCCCGGCGCAGGTCGTCCTCGCCGTTCTCGCCGTCGTGTCCACCGTGGCGTCCGCCCTCGCCCGGCGCCGGCTCGCCGCGGTCCTGCTCGTCGGCGGCCTGGGTTACGCGCTCGCGGCAATCTTCGCGCTGGCCGGGGCGCCGGACGTCGCCCTCACCCAGGCCCTCGTGGAGACGATGACGCTCGTCGTGGTCGTCCTCGTACTGCGCCGCCTTCCCCGGGACATCACCGAGCACCACCCGCCGCGCCGACGGCTGGCCCGCCTCGCGATCGCCGCCCCGATCGGGGTGCTCATCGCGCTGCTCGGGGCCACCGCCCTGGGCGCGCGATCGCTGCCCGCGGTCTCCCTGGCCTTCCCCTCGCAGGCCTACGCGGTCGGGGCGGGCCAGAACGTCGTCAACGTGACGCTGGTCGACATCCGGGCCTGGGACACCATCGGCGAGCTCTCCGTGCTGGTCGCGGCCGCGACCGGGGTGGCGAGCCTGGTCTTCCTCGACCGCCGCACCGGCACCCCGCCGGGAGCCCGACGACGGCGGGCGCGGGCCGCGGTGGCGCCGGGACCCGCCGAGGGGTCGGCCTGGCTGCGGGGCCCGACCCTCGAGCGCCTGGCCCGCCGGGCCCGCCCTGGCCCCGCGGTGACCGAGCGGACGCTGCTGCTCGAGGTCATCACCCGCCTCGTCTTCCCGACGATCATGGTGGTCTCGGTCTACTTCCTGTTCGCCGGGCACAACGCGCCGGGCGGGGGCTTCGCGGGCGGCCTGCTCGCGGGCCTCGCGCTCGTCGTGCGCTACGTGGCCGGCGGGCGCTACGAGCTGGGGGAGGCGGCCCCGGTCGAGGCGGGCACGCTGCTCGGCGCGGGCCTGCTGTGCGCCGGGCTCTCCGGCCTCGGCGGGCTCGTGCTCGGGGGCGAGGTGCTGCAGACCGCGGTGCTCGAGCTGGACGTGCCCGTCCTCGGCCACGTCAAGCTCGTGACCTCGCTGTTCTTCGACGTCGGCGTCTACCTCGTCGTCGTGGGTCTCGTCCTGGACGTCCTGCGCAGCCTCGGCGCTGAGCTGGACCGGCTGGGCGAGACCCCGGACACCCCGGACCCCGCGCCCGCCTCCACCGCGGGAGGGGTGCGCCCGTGACCACGTCCTGGCTGCTGCTCGTGCTCCTCGCGGCGCTCTACACCGCGGGCGTCTACCTGCTGCTCGACCGCAGCCTCACCCGGGTCCTGATCGGCGTCCTCGTCCTCGGCAACGCCACCGACCTGCTCGTGATCTCCGCCGGCGGACCGTTCGGTGCGGCGGCGCTGGTCGGCCGCGCGCCCGACGCGGCGATGAGCGACGCGCTGGTGCAAGCCCTCGTCCTCACGGCCATCGTCATCACCCTCGGCGTCGCGGCGCTCCTGCTCGCCCTGATCCGTCGCTCGTGGGCGCTCGACCGCGAGGACGACCTCACCGAGGACACCGAGGACCGCTCGGTGCGTCGGCGGCTGGCCCGCGGCGAGCAGGTCGACGAGGACGAGCTGGACACCACCGGCTGCGAGCAGACCTCCGACACCGACGACGACCGCGCGACCGCCGGCACCGAGGCCCCGTCGTGAACCCCACCCCCGGCCTCGTCGAGAGCCTGCTGCCGCTGCCCGTGCTGCTGCCGCTGCTCGGCGCCGGCGCCGCACTGGTGCTCGCCGGCCGCCCGACCGCGCAGCGGATCGTCTCGGTCGGCGTGCTGGCCACGGTCGTGGCGATCTCGGGGGTGCTGCTCGCCGGCGCGGCGGGCGGACCGAAGGTGGTGACGCTCGGGGCGTGGCCCGCGCCCCTGGGGATCACACTGGTCGCCGACCAGCTCTCCACTGTCATGCTGCTCACCTCGATGGCGGTGACGCTGCTGGTGCTGCTCTACGCCATCGGCCAGGGCACGAGCGGCGACGACACCCGCACCCCGGTCTCGATCTTCCACCCGACCTACCTGGTGCTGACCGCCGGCGTCGCGGACGCGTTCCTCACCGGGGACCTGTTCAACCTCTACGTGGGGTTCGAGGTCCTGCTCATGGCCAGCTACGTGCTGCTCACCCTGGGCGGGACGCGGTCGCGGGTGCGGGCGGGCCTGACCTACGTCGTGGTCAACGTGCTCTCCTCGCTGGTCTTCCTCATCGGGATCGCGCTGGTCTACGCGGCGGTGGGCACGCTCAACCTCGCCCAGATCTCGGTGCGGATGGCGTCCGTCCCGCCCGGCACGCAGCTCACGATCCACCTCGTCCTGCTCACCGCGTTCGGCATCAAGGCCGCGGTGTTCCCGCTCTCGGCGTGGCTGCCCGACTCCTACCCGACGGCGGCCGCCCCGGTCACCGCGGTGTTCGCCGGCCTGCTCACCAAGGTCGGCGTCTACTCGATCATCCGCACCCAGACGCTGCTGTTCCCCGACTCCCCGGTGGCCGACGACGTCCTCATGGTCGCCGCGCTGGCGACGATGGTCATCGGTGCGCTCGGCGCCATTGCCCAGGAGGACCTCAAGCGCGTCCTCTCGTTCACTCTGGTCAGCCACATCGGCTACATGGTCTTCGGGGTGGCGCTGGCGACCCCGGCGGGCCTCGGGGCGGCGATCTTCTACGTCGTCCACCACATCACGGTGCAGGCCACGCTGTTCTGCGTCGCCGGGCTGGTCGAGCGCGTCGGGGGCTCGACCTCGACGACGCGGCTCGCCGGGCTCGCGGCCGCATCCCCGGTACTCGCGGTCCTCTACTTCCTCCCGGCGGTCAACCTCGGCGGCATCCCGCCGCTCTCGGGCTTCGTCGGGAAGCTGGGGCTCGTCGAGGCCGGTGTGCAGGACGGGTCGGTGCTGGCCTGGCTGCTCGTCGGCGGGGCGGTGCTCACCAGCCTGCTCACGCTCTACGCGATGGCGAAGGTCTGGGTGCTGGCGTTCTGGCGCCCGGCCGACCAGTTGCCCGTCGAGGATCCCGACGACGCCGGGGCCCACCGGTCGGACGACGACGAGCGCTACCCCGTCCTGATCGGGGCCGGACCGTCCCGCGGGGGGAGCGGTGCCCCGGCGTATTCCGGGGAGCTCCTCGGGACGCCGTCGCGCTCCGGGCAGGGCTGGGTCCGGGTCCCGCTGCCCGCGCTGATGACCGGGGCGACGGTGGCGCTGGTGACCGTGGGCGTCGCGCTCACCGTCGCCGCCGGCCCGCTGTACACGCTCACCGACCGCGCGGCCGCCGACCTCACCGCCCGCACGCCCTACGTGTCCGCGGTGTTCGGGCAGGCCGTCGACACCCGGGTCGCGCGGTGAGCCCCGGGTGGTGGCGCCGCCCGCGCCTGCTGCGCGTGGCGTGGCTGACACTGGTGTGGGTCCTGCTCTGGGGCACGTTCTCCTGGGCGAACCTGCTCGGCGGGATCGTCGTGGCCGTCGCCGTCCTGGTGCTGTTCCCGCTCCCGCCGGTGTCCTCGGGCGGGGGGCTGCGCCCGCTCGGGCTGCTGCGCGTGCTGCTCGACGTGGCCCGCGACCTCGCGGTCTCGAGCGTGCAGGTGGCCTGGCAGTCGGTGCGTCCCGGGCCGCCGCCGCGCAGCTCGATCGTCGCGGTCGAGGTGCGCGACGACTCCGAGCTGCTCATGGCCCTGCTCGTCGAGTGCCTCTCGCTGGTGCCGGGCAGCGTCGTCGTCGAGGCGTCCGCGCCCGAGCGGACGCTGTGGGCCCACGTCCTGGGCGCCGACGACGAGGCCGCGATCGCCCGGTTCCGCCGCCGGACCGACCGGCTCGTCGCCGACCTGCTCGCGGCCGGGGTGCACCGGGTCCGCGTCCAGCCGGACCGCGCGGCGCGGGTCGGGGCGGGCGACGACCCGCGGGACGACCCCGAGGCGCTCGAGGACCCCGGCGCCGGGAGCGGCTCGTGAGCGCCGCCGCGGTCCTGCTCGGCGTCGCGCTCGGCCTGCTCGGGCTCAGCCTGCTGCTGGTGTCCGTCCGCTTCGTTCGCGGCCCGTCGGCGCTGGACCGGCTGGTGTCCCTCGACGCGATCGTCGCGGTGATCATGTGTGGGCTCATGGTGCACGTGGCGCTGACCCACGACTCGGCGACGGTGCCCGTGGTCGTCGCGGTGAGCCTGGTCGGCTTCCTCGGGTCGTCGACTGTCGCCCGGTTCGTGGGACGGCGACGCGGAGCCGGCGACGACGGCGCGGAGGAGGACCGGTGAGCGCCCTCGCGCCCGTCCTCGACGTCGTCGGGGCCGTGCTCGTGGTGCTCGGGGCGCTGCTGGCGCTGGCCGCCGCCGTCGGACTGCTGCGCCTGCCCGACGTCCTGTCCCGGATGCACGCAGCGACCAAGCCGCAGACCGCGGGCCTCGTCCTCGTCGTCCTCGGCACTGCCCTGCTGCTGCGCACCAGCACCGACGTGTGGATGCTGCTGCTCGTCGCGGCCTTCCAGCTCGTCACCGCCCCCGTCACCGCCCACCTGGTCGGCCGGCTCGCCTACCGCTCGGGCGGGGTGCGCCCCGACGTGCTCCACCGCGACGACCTCGCCGGGCGTCCCGAGCCGCCCGACTCCACCGACCGTTCGTCCCCCGGGTGAGGCGCCCGTGAGCCCACGGGCGGCGATCGGCGCGACCCCCTCCGCTCGCCCCTTGTCGTCACCCGACCGGCGCACCGACTCCGTCCCGGGGAGGGGCGGCGCGGGGACCTCACTACGCTGGATGCCGTGACGGATCTGCGCGCGCTGGTCGCCGACCGCGCCCGGGTCGCGCGACGCGGCGCCGGGGAGGCGCTGCGTGCCACGAAGCTGGTGCTCGCCCCCGTGGTCCGGCGCGCACCCGAGATCGTCGTCGGCCTCGGGCTGGTGCTGAGCGTCCTGGCCGTCCTCGTCCTGGTGGGTGCCGCGCGCAACGACGCGGCGATCACCACCGACCGCGGGGTCGCCGTCGGCGAGGTGCTCGAGGGGTCCGACTCGCAGCACACGTTCATCCGCTACACCGCCTCGGACGGCGCGGTGCTCAGCCCCGACACCGGCGTGCTCTACCCCCGCGGCCTCGAACCCGGCAACTACGTGCTCGTCGAGTACGACCGCGACAAGCCCGAGCTGGTGCGCGTCGCCGGGCGGAACTGGACCGGGGGCCTCGCACCCGTCGCGCTCGGCGTCGTCGGCCTGTGGGTCGTGCTCGGCCCGCTCGCCTGGTACCTCGCGCGCCGCCGTCGCGCGGGCGAGCCCGGGTCCGGGGTGGCCCCCGACGCGCCGACGCCGCCCGACGCCGCGCCGGACGAGGCCGTCGCCGAGGACGGCCCGCCGGCCGAGGGCACGCGCCGCGAGCCGGTCGGGGCCGCACGGTGACCGCCGGCGCGGCCGAGCGAGGCTCGCGCGCCGGGCTCGATCGCGATCCCTCCGCCGTCGCGCGGATGTTCGACGCCGTGGCCGCACGCTACGACGTCACCAACACCGTGCTCTCCTTCGGCCGCGACCGGGCGTGGCGCCGCGCGACGCGGGACGCCCTGGCCCTCGCGCCCGGCGAGGTCGTGCTCGACATCGCCGCCGGGACCGGGGTCTCGACGGTGGAGCTGGCCCGCTCCGGCGCGACCTGCCTCGCCGCCGACTTCTCGCTCGGCATGCTCCGCGCGGGGCGGGCGCGGCACGCGGGCGAGGTGCCCTACGTGGCCGCCGACGCCATGCGCCTGCCGCTGCCCGACGCGTCGGTGGACGCCGTCGTCATGTCCTTCGGCCTGCGCAACGTCGTCGACCCGGACGCGGCACTCGCCGAGTTCGCGCGGGTGACCCGCCCCGGCGGACGGCTCGCGATCTGCGAGTTCTCCACCCCGACCTGGGCGCCGTTCCGCCGCGTCTACACCGACTACCTGATGCGAGCGCTGCCGCGGGTCGCGCGGGCGGTGAGCTCCAACCCGGACGCCTACGTGTACCTGGCCGAGTCGATCCGGGCGTGGCCCGACCAGCGGGCGATGGCCCGCCGCATCACGGCCGCCGGGTGGGGCGCGGTGAGCTGGCGGGACCTCACCGGTGGGGTCGTCGCGCTGCACACCGCCGTCCGCTGAGCCCCCCCGGCCCGATCAGAGCGAGCGGCACTCTCGCTGCTCCAACGCGCGGGACGGCCCGCTCGCTGGCTCCGGTGGCGCGCAACCAGATGGTGTTCCCCGTCCCGACGGGATCCATTCGGGATTCCAGCGGGCGTGTCGCACGCAACATGCCTAGACTGTGCGCGCCCGGAGCTAGTGAACGAATTCACAAGGAGCCACGGTGTCCGCTCACCACCAGGAGCGCACCCGGCAGGACGTCGGGGGTGACGACCGCTCCGCCGACGTCGTCGTCGTCGGCGCCGGTCCCGCCGGCTCCACCGCGGCCACCTACCTCGCCCGGGCCGGGCTCGACGTGCTCGTGTTGGAGAAGGCCGAGTTCCCGCGCGAGAAGGTGTGCGGGGACGGGCTCACCCCGCGCGCCGTCAAGCAGCTGATCGACCTCGGGGTCGACACCCGCGAGGAAGCCGGCTGGCTGCACAACAAGGGGCTCCGCGTGCTCGGCGGCGGTCTCTCGGTGGAGCTGCCCTGGCCCGAGCTCACCAGCTTCCCACCATACGGGCTCGTCCGGCCGCGGCACGACTTCGACCGGATGCTCGCCGACCACGCCCGGGCCGCCGGCGCGCGGATCGAGGAGCGCACCGCCGTCTCCGGCGCCGTGACCGACGACCGGACGGGACGCGTCGTCGGCGTGACCGCGAGGCGGGGCCCGGACCGCGAGCCGGTCACCTACTCCGCGCCGCTGGTCGTCGCCGCCGACGGGGTCGGCGCCCGCACTGCGCTCTCCCGCGGGATCGGCAACCGGGACGACCGGCCGCTCGGCGTCGCGGTCCGGCGCTACTACACCAGCCCCCGCTCCACCGACGACTTCCTCGAGACCCACCTCGAGCTCTGGGACCGTTCCGGGGAGACGAAGCGGAGCGGAGCTCGACCAGATCGAGCTGCCGAGGACCGCCTGCTGCCCGGCTACGGCTGGGTGTTCGGGATGGGCGACGGGACGGCCAACGTCGGGCTCGGCATCCTCGACCGGTCCAACGCCACCGGGTCGAACTACCGGGCCATGCTGCGCGCCTGGTGCGAGTCGCTGCCCGAGGAGTGGGGCTTCACCGAGGAGAACGCGGTGAACGACATCGGCGGCGCCGCGCTGCCCATGGGGTTCAACCGCACCCCGGTCTACGCGGACGGGCTGCTCCTCGTCGGGGACGCCGGGGGCATGGTCAACTCCTTCAACGGCGAGGGCATCGCCTACGCCATGCAGTCCGCGTCGCTCGCGGCGCAGGCCGTCCTCCAGGCGCGCGCCCGGCCGGAGGGGCCGGCCCGGGAGCGCGCGCTGGCCGGCTATCCGGCCGCCGTCCGGGCGGAGCTCGCCAGCTACTACCGGCTGGGCAACCGCTTCGCCCACGCGCTGCGCCACCCGTGGCTGGTGCAGTACACCGCCCGCCACGGGCTCCCACGCCAGGCGCTCATGCGGTTCCTGCTCAAGTTGCTCGCGAACCTGCATGACCGCCGCGACGGCGACGTCTCCGACCGGCTCCTCGAGCTGCTGCTGCGGCTGACCCCGCAGCTCTCGGACGCGCCGCCGTCCGCCGGGCGCTCCGCCCGGCACGCCAGGCCCACCGCCCGCTCGGCGACGGGGAGGGATCGCGCCGCGTGAGCCGACGACCGAACCAGGGGTAAGGCGACCCTCAACAGGGGGTCGTTCCCCCGCGCTCCGTAGGGTCGACCCCCGTCCGGAAGACGTGACCCCGGACACCGCGCACGCGGTGGTGGGGCCCACGGCCCGCACGGGGTTTCCCGGGGCGACGCCCCCACGACCAGCAACGACGCACGACAGCCATGATGAGTCAGCACGGTGCAGGAGGACTTTCCAGATGCAGGGTCCTGGGACGGCGGGTCTGACCGCCTACGTCCCGCTCCTCGTGATGTTCATCCTCGCGGGAGGCTTCGCGCTCTTCTCGGTGACCGCCGCGCCCTACATCGGGCCGCGGCGCTACAACCGCGCCAAGCTCGACACCTACGAGTGCGGAATCGAGCCCTCACCGCAGCCGCTGGTCGGCGGTGGCCGCGTCCCGGTCGCCTACTACCTCACGGCGATGCTGTTCATCCTCTTCGACGTCGAGATGGTGTTCCTCTACCCGTTCGTGATCAACATCGACGCCCTCGGCCTGTTCGGGCTGGTCGAGGTCGTGCTGTTCGTCGGGACCGTCGCCTTCGCCTACGCCTACGTGTGGCGGCGCGGCGGCCTGGACTGGACCTAGGAGAGTCGCATGGGACTCGAGGAGAAGCTGCCCAACGGGATCCTGCTCGCCACCGTCGAGGGGCTGGTGAACTGGACCCGCAAGGCGTCGCTGTGGCCGGCCACCTTCGGCCTGGCGTGCTGCGCGATCGAGATGATGACCTCGGGGGCGCCGCGCTACGACCTCGGCCGCTTCGGCATGGAGGTCTTCCGTCCGAGCCCGCGGCAGGCCGACCTCATGATCGTGGCGGGCCGGGTGACCAACAAGATGGCCCCGGTGCTGCGGCAGATCTACGACCAGATGGCCGAGCCGCGCTGGGTGCTCGCGATGGGCGTCTGCGCGTCGTCGGGCGGGATGTTCAACAACTACGCGGTCGTCCAGGGCGTCGACCACGTCGTCCCCGTCGACATGTACCTCCCGGGCTGCCCACCGCGCCCGGAGATGCTGATCGACGCGATCCTCAAGCTCCACCAGAAGATCCAGCAGGAGCCGCTCGGCCCGGTCCGCGCCGAGCTCGCGGCCGAGCGCCGCGCGCAGGGCGAGAAGCTCGAGCTGCTGCCCTCCTCGGTCAAGTACGGGCGGGACCAGTGATGGCCGACGACGAGAAGCAGCCCGGCGTCCCCTCGACCGGGGCCGGCGGCGCGAGCGGCCCGACGGGCGCCACAGCCGACCGCGAGATCCGGGCTGAGTCGTCCGCCGGCGCCGTCGCCCAGGGCCCGCTCGAGCAGCACCGTCCGCACGCCCCGACGGTCACCGGCCGCGCCCGCGAGGGCATGTTCGGCATCGACGGCTCCGGCGACACCTCCGGCTTCGGCGGCCTGCGCCTCCCGGCCTACGCGCCCGCCCCGGCCGAGCGGCCCTACGGCGGCTGGTTCGACGAGGTGGTCGACGAGACCGCGGCGGCGCTGGACGAGGGGGGGGTGACGACGTTCGAGGACGCGGTCCCCCAGGTGACCGTCGACCGCGGCGAGATGACCTGGTACGTCGCCCGCGAGCACCTCCCGACGCTGGCGACGACCCTGCGCGACGACCCCGCGCTGCGGTTCGAGTTCTGCTCGGGGGTGTCCGGCGTCGACTACGGCGAGGGCATCCCGCAGCAGCTGCACTCGGTGACCCAGCTGCTGTCGATGACCTACCGCCGGCGGCTGCGCCTCGAGGTCTGCCTCGACCTCGCGGACCCGCACTGCCCGTCGCTCGTGCCGATCTACCCGACGGCGGACTGGCACGAGCGCGAGACCTGGGACATGTTCGGCATCGTCTACGACGGCCACCCGAGCCTGACCCGGATCCTCATGCCGGACGACTGGAACGGCCACCCGCAGCTCAAGAGCTATCCGCTGGGCGGCATCCCGGTCGAGTACAAGGGCGCCGAGATCCCGCCGCCCGACCAGCGGAGGGCCTACACGTGAGCACTCTCGAGCCCGGTCTGGACCCGCAGACCGACCCCTACGCTGCCTCGTCCCGCGAGACCACCGAGGGCACCGTCTACACCGTCACCGGCGGCGACTGGGACGAGCTGCTCGGCGAGACCACCGGCGACGAGCGCATCGTCATCAACATGGGGCCGCAGCACCCCTCCACCCACGGCGTGCTGCGCCTCGTCCTCGAGATCTCCGGCGAGACGGTGACCGACTGCCGCCTGGTCATCGGCTACCTGCACACCGGGATCGAGAAGAACTGCGAGTACCGCACCTGGACCCAGGGCGTCACCTTCGTGACCCGGTGCGACTACCTGGCGCCGCTGTTCACCGAGACCGCCTACTGCATGTCCACCGAGCGGCTGCTCGGCGTCGAGGTCCCCACGCGGGCCCAGGTGATCCGGGTGCTCCTCATGGAGATCAACCGGATCGGCTCGCACCTCGTCGCGCTCGCGACCGGGGGCATGGAGCTCGGCGCGCTCACCGGCATGACCAACGGGTTCCGGGAGCGCGAGGAGGTCCTGCACCTGCTCGAGTTCCTGACGGGGCTGCGGATGAACCACGCGTTCATCCGGCCGGGCGGCGTCGTCCAGGACCTCCCGGAGGGCGCCGAGAAGCGCATCCTCGAGTTCTGCGACGTCATGGACTCGCGCCTGCCCGGCTTCCACCAGCTGCTCACCGGCAACGCGATCTGGCAGCAGCGCCTCGTCGGGATCGGCTACCTGCCGCTCGACGGCTGCCTCTCGCTCGGGGTGACCGGCCCGATCCTGCGTTCCGCGGGGCTGGCCTGGGACCTGCGCAAGATCGACCCGTACCTCGGGTACGAGCAGTACGACTTCGAGGTCCCGACCGACAACGCCGCCGACTCCTTCGCGCGCTACAAGCTGCGGGTCGAGGAGATGCACCAGTCGCTGCGGATCGTCCGGCAGTGCGTCGAGGCGCTCGAGCCAGGCCCGACCATGGTCGAGGACGCCAAGATCGCCTGGCCGGCGAAGCTGTCCATCGGTGCCGACGGCATGGGCAACTCGCTCGAGCACGTCCGCAAGATCATGGGGCAGTCGATGGAGTCCCTGATCCACCACTTCAAGCTGGTCACCGAGGGCTTCAAGGTCCCGCCGGGCCAGGCCTACGTGCCGATCGAGTCGCCCCGCGGGGAGCTCGGCGCGCACCTGGTCTCCGACGGTGGCACCCGGCCGCTGCGCGTGCACCTGCGCGACCCCAGCTTCGTCAACCTGCAGGCCGCGCCGGCGATGTGCGAGGGCGGGATGATCTCCGACGTCATCGCCGCGCTGGCGAGTCTCGACCCGGTGATGGGGGGATGCGACCGATGACGTCGACGGAAGACGTAGCGCAGCGGAGCTCGACCCGACCGACCGTCAACGAGGTCGATCTGTCGATCTTCGACGGCCAGCGGGAGCGGGCCGCGGCGATCGTCGTCCGCTACCCGGAGCCGCGTTCGGCGCTGCTCCCGCTACTGCACCTCGTGCAGCACGTCGAGGGCCACGTGAGCCGGACCGGCGTCGCGTTCTGCGCGGACGTCCTCGACCTCACCCCCGCCGAGGTCTCGGCCGTCGCGACCTTCTACACGATGTACAAGCGCGAGCCCGTCGGCGAGCACCTGGTCAGCGTCTGCACCAACACGCTGTGCGCGGCGCTGGGCGGCGACGACATCTACGCCGCGGTCCGCGAGCGCCTCGGCGGGATCGGGCACGACGAGACGTCCGGGACCCCGGGGGAGCCCGGCAGCCTCACCATCGAGCACGCCGAGTGCCTCGCGGCCTGCGACCTCGCCCCGGTGCTCACCGTCGACTACGAGTTCTTCGACCGGCAGACCGTCGACTCCGCGCTCGAGATCCTCGACGCGCTGCGGCGCGGGGAGAAGCCCCACCCGACCCGGGGGGCGCCGCTGACCGACTTCCGCTCGGTCGAGCTGCTGCTCGCCGGGTTCTTCGACGAGCCCGAGGTGGGTGGGGCCGCCGCCAACGCCGGCCCCAGCGCGGACGAGGCGACCCTCGCGGGCGCGCAGCTCGCCGAGGAGCGCGGCTGGCACGCCCCGCCGATGCCCGACCGCGGGCCCGACCGGACCACCGAGTCCACGACCCTCCCGGGAGGCCCGTCATGACCGAGGCGACCCGAGCGCCCGAGGAGTACCGACCCGACCCGCTGACGCCGGTCCTCACCCGGCGCTGGCTGCTGCCGGAGTCCTGGACGCTGAGCCACTACACCGAGCTCGGCGGCTACGAGGCGCTCGACACCGCCTTCGCCACCGACCCGGCCGATCTCGTGAGCCTCGTCAAGGACTCCGGGCTGCGGGGGCGCGGCGGCGCCGGCTTCCCGACCGGCATGAAGTGGTCCTTCATCCCGCAGCCCAAGCCGGGTGAGGAGCCGACGGCCGCCACGAAGGACGCCCCGCAGTTCAAGCCGAAGTACCTCGTCATCAACGCCGACGAGGGCGAGCCGGGGACCTGCAAGGACGTCCCGCTGATGATGGCCGACCCGCACAGCCTCATCGAGGGCTGCATCATCACCAGCTACGCGATCCGCGCGAACTTCTGCGCGATCTACGTACGCGGCGAGGTCGTCCACGCGATCCGCCGGCTGCACTGGGCCGTCAAGGAAGCCTACGAGGCCGGGCACCTCGGCAAGGACATCCACGGCACCGGCTTCGACCTCGAGATCGTCGTGCACGCCGGGGCGGGCGCCTACATCTGCGGCGAGGAGACGGCGCTGCTGGACTCCCTCGAGGGTCGGCGCGGACAGCCCCGTCTCAAGCCGCCGTTCCCCGCGACGGCGGGCCTCTACGCGGCCCCGACGGTGGTCAACAACGTGGAGACGATCGCGACGGTCCCGTCGATCGTCGCGGGCGGCAAGGACTGGTTCCGGACGATGGGCCGCGAGCGGTCACCGGGCCCTAAGATCTATTCACTGTCCGGGCACGTCGAGCGCCCCGGCCAGTACGAGGCGCCGCTGGGCACGACACTGCGCGAGCTCCTCGAGATGGCGGGCGGGATGAAGGACGGGATCCCGCTCAAGTTCTGGACGCCCGGCGGGTCCTCGACGCCGCTGTTCACCGCCGAGCACCTCGACGTCCCGCTGGACTTCGAGGGCGCGGTGGAGGCCGGCTCCATGCTCGGCACCACGGCGTTGATGATCTTCAACGAGACCGTGTCGGTCCCATGGGCGGTCATGAAGTGGACCGAGTTCTACGAGCACGAATCCTGCGGCAAGTGCACCCCGTGCCGCGAGGGCTGCTACTGGCTCGCCGGCATCCTGCGCCGGCTCACCGAGGGCCGGGGCACCGAGACCGACATCGACACCCTCCTCGACGTCTGCTCCAACGTGCTCGGCCGCTCGTTCTGCGCCCTGGGCGACGGCGCGGTCTCGCCGATCACCAGCGGGATCAAGTACTTCCGCCAGGAGTTCCTCGACCTCTGCCAGGACCAACCCGCAGGGCACACGGACGCCCGAGGCCCTGCCGTTCTTGCCGGAGCCCACTGATGACACAGGCCCCCCAGAAGGATGAGGCACAGCAGGAGGCACCCCCCGTTCCCGAGGGGCACGTCCGGCTGACGATCGACGGCCAGACCGTCGACGCGCCGAAGGGCGAGCTCCTCATCCGGACCTGCGAGCGCCTCGGCATCGTCGTCCCCCGGTTCTGCGACCACCCGCTCCTCGACCCGGCCGGGGCCTGCCGCCAGTGCCTGGTCGAGGTCGAGATGGGCGGCCGGCCCATGCCCAAGCCGCAGGCCAGCTGCACGATGACCGTCGCCGACGGGATGGTCGTCAAGACCCAGCACACCTCGCCGGTGGCCGACAAGGCCCAGCAGGGCGTGATGGAGCTGCTGCTCATCAACCACCCGCTGGACTGCCCGATCTGCGACAAGGGCGGCGAGTGCCCCTTGCAGAACCAGGCGATGTCCTCGGGGCGCGCGGACTCGCGCTTCGTCGAGGAGAAGCGGCACTTCGCGAAGCCGCTGCCGATCTCCGACGAGGTCCTGCTCGACCGCGAGCGCTGCGTGCTCTGCCAGCGCTGCACCCGGTTCTCCGAGCAGATCGCGGGCGACGACTTCATCGAGCTGCTCGAGCGCGGCGCCCACCAGCAGATCGGCACCGAGGAGACCGCCTGGGGCGAGGGCGAGGACTTCCAGTCCTACTTCTCCGGCAACACCATCCAGATCTGCCCGGTCGGCGCGCTCACCTCGGCGTCCTACCGGTTCCGCAGCCGGCCGTTCGACCTCGTCTCGACGCCGGGCCAGTGCGAGCACTGCGCCTCCGGGTGCTCCACCCGTCGCGACTGGCGCCGCGGCGGCGTGACCCGCGTGCTCGCCGGCGAGGACCCCACCGTCAACGAGGAGTGGCTCTGCGACAAGGGCCGCTTCGCCTTCCGCTACCCCACCTCACCGCAGCGGGTGCTGGCGCCGATGGTCCGCGGCGACGACGGCGAGCTGGCCCCGGTCTCGTGGATCGAGGCGCTCGAGCGGGCCGCCGAGCTGCTCACCGCCGCCCGCGACGGGTCCGGCCCGGCCCGGGTGCTCGTCGGCGAGGACGGCGCCGAAGCCGGAGGGGAAGAAGCAGCGGGCGACCCGAAGCAGGGCGTCGGGGTGCTGCCCGGCGGCCGGCTCACCGTCGAGGACGCCTACGCCTACGGCAAGTTCGCCCGGCTGGCGCTGCGCACCAACGACGTCGACCAGCGCGCCCGCGTGCACTCCGACGAGGAGCTCGACTTCCTCGCGGGCCACGTCGCCGGCGTCGCGCCCGGCCACGTCTCCTACGCCCACCTCGAGGCCGCGCGCACCGTGCTGTGCGTGGCGTTCGAGCCCGAGGAGGAGTCGCCGATCGTCTTCCTGCGGTTGCGCAAGGCCTCCCGCCACGGCACCCGGGTGGTGCACGTCGGGTCCTGGACGACGCCGGCCGTGGTGAAGACCGGCGGTCACCTGGTGCGCGTCGCCCCCGGCGACGAGCCCGCCGCCCTCGACGCCCTGCCCGAGGATGTCGCCACCGCGCTGGCCGAGCCGGGCGCGGTGGTGCTCGTCGGGGAGCGGGCCGCGGAGGTGCCGGGGCTCTACACCGCGGTCGCCGAGCTCGGCGCGCGGACCGGGGCACGGGTCGCCTGGGTGCCACGGCGCGCGGGGGAGCGCGGCGGGGTGGACGCCGGCGCGGTGCCGTCGCTGCTGCCCGGCGCCCGCCTGCTCGACGACGCCGACGCCCGCGAGGCCGTCGCCGCGGTGTGGGGCGTCCCGACGCTGCCCGAGGGTCCCGGCCGCGATGTCACCGCCATGCTGCGCGCCGCCGCGGACGGGGAGCTCGCCGGCCTCGTCGTCGGCGGCGTCGAGCTCGCCGACCTGCCCGACCCGGCCCTGGCCCGCACCGCGCTCGCCGAGGCCGACGTCGTCGTGTCGCTGGAGCAGGTGCTCTCCGAGGTGAGCGAGTACGCCGACGTCGTCCTGCCGGTGGCGCCGGCGGTCAACCGCAGCGGGACCTACCGCAACTGGGAGGGCCGCGACCGGCCGTTCGCGACGACGATCGACCCGGGCCAGGGCGGTTCGGGCCGGGTCGGCGGCACGGCCGCGATCACGCTGCCCGACTGCCGGGTGCTCGACTCGCTGGCCGTCGAGATGGACGTCGACCTGTTCACCCAGACCCCGGCCGCGGCGGCCGCCGAGCTCGCGGAGCTGGGCACGGTCGCGGTGACCCCGTCGACGCCGAGGACCCGCCCGAGCGGCCCCTCCCCGGACGGCCCCTCCCCGGACGGCCCCGCCCCGGACGGCAGCAACGGCACGTTCCTGGCGTCCCACGCCAGAACGGCGCCGGTCACCCATGAGGGCTCGGGCACCGTCCGGCTCGCCACCTGGCGTCAGCTGCTCGACGGCGGGGCGCTCCTCGCCGAGGAGCCCGACCTCCCCGGCACCGCCCGCCCGGCCCGGCTGCGGGTGGCGGCGGGCACCGCCGAGCGCCTCGGCCTCGTCGCCGGCGAGCCCGCCCGCCTCCACGCCGCCGAGACGCCCGGGCGGCACGCGGCACCGGACGCGACGGCGGCCGGGCTCGACCTGCTCGTCGAGCTCGCGGACCTGCCCGAGGACGTCGTCTGGGCCCCCTCCCACGTGCCGGGTCCCAGCCATGAGGGATCAAGAGCGGTCCTCACCCTCGCCGCCCTCGGCCTGCACCACGGCGGCCCGGTGCAGGTGACCGGGTCCGCGGCCACCGTCACCGCCGGAGCCACCCTCGAGTCGGGAGACCAGCAGTGAACCCGCTCCCCCCGCCCGGCGCCCCGGGCTACACCCAGGCCCTGCTCGCGGACGACCCGCTCTGGCTGACGATCATCAAGGTCGTCATCGTGTTCGCGCTGCTCCTGGTCCTGACGCTGTTCATGATCTGGCTCGAGCGGCGCGTGGTGGGGCGGATGCAGCAGCGCCCCGGCCCGAACTGGAACGGCCCCTTCGGCCTGCTCCAGTCGCTGGCCGACGGGCTCAAGCTGGCCTTCAAGGAGGACATCCGGCCGGTCCTCGCCGACCACGCGGTATTCTTCATCGCGCCGGTGATCTCGACGATCCCCGCGTTCGTCGCGTTCGCGGTCATCCCGCTCGGGCCCGAGGTGTCGATCTTCGGGCACCACACCGCGCTGCAGGTCGCCGACCTCCCGGTGGGCGTGCTCGTCGCGATGGCGTGCTCGTCGGTCGGGGTCTACGGGATCGTGCTCTCCGGCTGGGCGTCCGGCTCGCCGTACCCGCTGCTGGGCAGCCTGCGCAGCGCCGCCCAGGTCATCTCCTACGAGCTCGCGCTCGGCCTCTCGATCATCGGCGTGGTGCTCTACGCCGGGTCGCTCTCCACCGCGGACATCGTCTCGGCCCAGGAGACCGGCTGGTACATCTGGCTGCTGCCGGTGAGCTTCGTGGTGTTCGCGATCTCGATGGTCGGCGAGACCAACCGTGCCCCGTTCGACCTCGCGGAGGCCGAGTCCGAGCTGGTCGGCGGCTTCCACACCGAGTACTCGTCGCTGAAGTTCGCGCTGTTCTTCCTCGCCGAGTACGTCAACATGGTCACCCTCTCCGCGGTGGCCACCACGCTGTTCCTCGGTGGGTGGCGCGCCCCGTGGCCGCTGTCGCTGTGGGCGGGCGCGAACGAGGGCTGGGTCCCGATCATCTGGTTCATCAGCAAGATGTTCGTGTTCCTGTTCGTCTACATCTGGCTGCGCGGGACGCTGCCCCGCCAGCGCTACGACCAGTTCATGCGGCTCGGCTGGAAGATCCTCATCCCGATCAGCCTGGTGTGGATCCTCGCCGTCTCCGCGCTGCGCGTGCTGCGCACCCAGTACGGCACGGTGTCCGCCCCGGTGGTGCTGCTGATCGGTGCCGTCGTGCTCGTCGTCGCGGTGGTCGTCGCGGTCCTACTGCCCGACCGCCGGCCGGCGGACGAGGAACCGGAGGAACCCACCGTGGTGTCCGACTACCCGGTGCCGCCGCTCGACCTGGCGGTCCCGCCGTCACCACCCCGACGACGTCGGTCGGTCACCCCGGTGGCCAAGGAGACCGCCGCTGTGGGCTCCGGCTCGGGCTCCGAGGAGAAGGAGGACGCCTGATGGGCATGTTCGACGGCATCGCCGGCTTCGGCGTGACCTTCTCGACGATGTTCAAGAAGGTCGTCACCGAGGAGTACCCGCTGGTCAAGAAGGTGACCGCGCCGCGCTACCACGGCCGCCACCAGCTCAACCGGCACCCGGACGGGCTCGAGAAGTGCGTGGGCTGCGAGCTCTGCGCCTGGGCCTGCCCGGCCGACGCGATCTACGTCGAGGGCGGCGACAACACGCCCGAGGCGCGGTACTCCCCGGGCGAGCGCTACGGCGCGATCTACCAGATCAACTACCTGCGCTGCATCGGCTGCGGGCTCTGCATCGAGGCGTGCCCGACGCGGTCGCTGACGATGACCAACGAGTACGAGCTCGCCGACGACGACCGCCAGGACCTGATCTACACCAAGGACATGCTGCTGGCGCCGCTGCTGCCGGGCATGGAGCAGCCGCCGCACCCGATGCGGCTCGGCGACGACGAGCAGGACTACTACGTGCAGGGCCCCGAGATGGCCCGGCAGGGCCGCGAGCAGGCCGGGGAGCACGACCTCGACACCGACAACCGGGCCGGGGCGAACGTCGAGCCGGGAGCGGCCCTCGTCGGGAAGGGCCCGCTGGCCAAGAGGGGTACGACGGGATGACGACCTCGACGGGCGAAGCGGTCGCTTTCTGGATCCTCGGGCCGGTCGCGCTGGCCGGCGGGCTGGGGATGGTGTTCTCCCGCAACGCCGTGCACTCCGCGCTCTGGCTGGTGCTGACGATGCTCTCGCTGGGCGGGCTCTACATGGTCCAGTCCGCGCCGTTCCTCGGCTTCACTCAGATCATCGTCTACACCGGCGCGATCATGATGCTGTTCATCTTCGTGCTGATGATGGTCGGCCGGGACGCGTCGGACTCCGTCGTCGAGGTGCTGCGCGGCCAGCGCGTCTCGGCGGCGATCCTCGGGATCGGGTTCGCGGCGCTGCTCCTCGGGGCGGTGGCGAACTCGGTGGTGGTGCCGCTCGCCGTCGGGCCCGCCCCCGGCTCCAACGTCGGCAACCTCGGGCTGCTGATCTACCAGCGCTACCTGCTCGCGTTCGAGCTGACCTCGGCGCTGATCATCACCGGCGCGCTGGGTGCGATGGTCTACACCTTCGCCGGGCGGGCGAAGGCCAAGGTGATCACGCAGCGGGAGCGCGTCACGGCGCGCCTGCTCGGCCCGCCCGAGAAGTACGGCTCGCGGTCCGGGCCCGGCGTGTTCGCCACCGGCGACTCGGTGGCCACCCCGGCGCTGCTGCCCGACGGCTCGGTCGCGCCCGAGTCGCTCTCGTCGATCATCGAGGCCACGGCCCGGGAGCGGCTGGGTCACGCCACCGAACTGGCCCACGCGGGCGACGCGCACGACCAGCACGCCCGGGACCACGAACCGCACCACGAGGCGGGTCACGAGGCCGGTCACGAGGCCCGTCACGAGCAGAGCGAGATCCAGGGGAGCCAGGCGTGAGCCCCACGAACTACCTGCTGCTGTCCGCGGTCCTGTTCGCCATCGGCACCGTCGGGGTGCTCGTGCGGCGCAACGCGATCGTCGTGTTCATGTGCGTCGAGCTCATGCTCAACGCGGTCAACCTCTCGCTGGTCACTTTCGCGCGCCTCAACGGCTCGCTCGACGGCCAGGTCATGGCGTTCTTCGTCATGGTCGTGGCCGCCGCGGAGGTCGTCGTCGGCCTCTCGATCATCATGTCCATCTTCCGCGCGCGCCGGACCGCCTCGGTGGACGACGCGAACCTCCTCAAGTACTGACGGGAGCCTCGATGCTCGCCCTGCTGGCCGCTGACCAGCTGCCACCGGTCGGTCCCGCGACCGGCGCCGCGAGCGCGGCCTGGGTCCTCGTGGCCCTGCCCGCGCTCGGCGCCCTCGTGCTCTTCCTCGGCGGGACGCGCACCGACCGGTTCGGCCACGTCGTCGGGGTCGCGACGGTGCTGGGGTCGTTCGTCTACGGCGTGGTGCTCTTCGTCCAGGCGCTCGCGCTGCCGGGCGAGGAGCGGGTCCGCGACCTGCCGCTCTACGAGTGGTTCGGCTCCGGATCGCTCTCGGTGGAGTTCGGGCTGCGCCTCGACCCGCTCTCGCTGACGTTCGTCCTGCTGATCACCGGCGTCGGCTCGCTGATCCACATCTACTCCGTGGGCTACATGAGCCACGACGAGCACCGCCGCAAGTTCTTCGCGATGCTCAACCTCTTCGTCGCCTCGATGCTGATCCTGGTCCTCGGCAACGGCTTCCTCACCCTCTACCTGGGCTGGGAGGGCGTGGGTCTCGCGTCGTACCTGCTGATCGGCTTCTACGTCGCCCGCCCGCTCGCCGCGAGCGCGGCGAAGAAGGCGTTCCTCATGAACCGGGTCGGTGACGTCGGCCTGGCGCTCGCGATCTTCATCCTCTTCCAGCAGCTCGGGACCACCCAGTACACCGAGGTGTTCGCCCGCGCCGGGGAGATGTCGACCGGCACGCTCACCGCGGTGACGCTGCTGCTCCTGCTCGGCGCGTGCGGCAAGTCCGGCCAGTTCCCGCTGCAGGCCTGGCTCCCCGACGCCATGGAGGGCCCGACCCCGGTGTCGGCGCTGATCCACGCCGCCACCATGGTCACCGCCGGGGTCTACCTCGTCGCCCGGACCCACCCGCTCTACGACCTCGCGCCGACGGGCCAGCTCGCGGTGACGATCGTCGGGGCCGTCACGCTGCTCATCGGCGCGATCGTCGGGTGCGCCTACGACGACATCAAGAAGGTCCTCGCCTACTCCACCGTCAGCCAGATCGGCTACATGATGCTGGCCGTCGGGCTGGGACCGATCGGCTATGCGGCGGGTCTCGCGCACCTGCTTGCGCACGGCTTCTTCAAGGCCGGGCTCTTCCTCGGGGCCGGCTCGGTGATGCACGGGATGGCCGACGAGACCGACATGCGCCGGTTCGGCGGGCTGTGGCGCCACCTGCCGATCACGTTCGGCACCTTCACCCTCGGCTACCTGGCGCTGATCGGCTTCCCGTTCCTGTCCGGCTTCTACTCCAAGGACGCGATCATCGAGGCCTCGCTCGGGGGATCGCTGACCCGCGGCTGGCTGCTCGGCGGCGCCGCGCTGCTCGGCGCGGGCCTCACCGCCTTCTACATGACGCGCCTGATGCTCATGACCTTCTTCGGCGCCGAGCGCTGGCGCGAGCTGACGCCGCGCCGCGCGCCCTGGGATCCGCAGGCGGAGAGCGAGGCGCGGCCGCAGGCGCCGGAGGCGGGGCACGGAACACGGAGCGATCAGGGGAGCACGCCGATAGGGGAGCTGGACCATTCGGCACCGCACGGCTACCACCCGCACGAGTCCCCGTCGGTGATGACGGTGCCGATGATCCTGCTGGCCGTCGGCTCGGCGGGCGCGGGCGCGTTCCTCGTCATCGGGGAGCGGCTCGGGGGCTGGCTGGAGCCGGCGGTCGGCCCGGTCGGCGAGGTCTCCGACGCCGTCATCCCGACGGGCCTCGTGCCCGGCATCGCGTCGGTGCTCATGGTCCTCGGCGCCGGCATCGCCTACCTCAGCGTGGGGCGCAAGCCGGTGCCGGTCGAGCGTCCCGCCCGGGTCTCGTGGCCGGTGCGCGCCGCCCGGGCCGACCTGTACGCCAACGCCATCAACGAGGGGCTCGTCGCCCGCCCCGGGCTCTGGCTCTCGCGGGCGCTGGTCTACCTCGACAACCGTGGGGTCGACGGCGCCGTCAACGGC
This sequence comes from Actinomycetospora sp., assembly GCF_036497585.1. Taxonomy (GTDB): domain Bacteria; phylum Actinomycetota; class Actinomycetes; order Mycobacteriales; family Pseudonocardiaceae; genus Actinomycetospora. Next base: position 27,928 of record NZ_DASXJD010000087.1, read on the forward strand.
ACCGCCGCCCTGCTCGGCGGTGCCTCGGGCCGGGCCCGGCGCACCCAGACCGGGTTCGTGCGCTCGTACGCGCTGACGATGCTGGGAGGCTCGCTCGTGCTGGTCGCGGCGCTGCTGGCGGTGACACTCCCGTGAGTGCCCTGCTCCTGGTCATCATCCTGGTGCCGCTCGTCGGGGCGGCGGTGTGCGGGGCGCTGGTGCGAGCCGGCGCCGGCCCGAAGGGCGACACGACGGCGAAGACGGTCGGCTTCGTCGTCTCCCTCGTCGAGCTGGTCCTGGTCGCCGTGGTGTGGGCGATGTTCGTCCCGGCCGCGCCGACCCGCTTCCAGGGCGAGCTCTCCGTGGCCTGGATCCCGGCCTTCGGCACCCGGTTCGCGCTCGGGATCGACGGCATCGCGCTCGTGATGATCGCGCTGCTCGCGGTGCTGGTGCCGATCGTGATCGCGTACACGTCGTTCACGCGTTCTTCCGAGGCGAGCGCAGCGACGGGACGCGGCGGGACAGGCCGGTTCCCCGACGGACGCGGCGCGGGCGGCTTCGTCGCGCTGATGCTCTCCCTGCAGGGGATCCTCGTCGCCCTGTTCGCCGCGACCGACGTCTTCCTGTTCTACGTGCTCTTCGAGGTCATGCTCGTCCCGATGTACTTCATCATCGGGCGCTTCGGCGGGGCCCGGCGGCAGTACGCGGCGGTCAAGTTCTTCCTGTACTCGTTCCTCGGCGGCCTGCTGATGCTCGGGTCGATCATCGGGATCTACGTGGCGAGCGGGACCCGCCTCGGCCAGGCCAGCTTCGACTGGACGACGCTGCAGCACCTCGCGGCGCAGCTGCCGCTGTCCACCCAGATCCCGCTCTTCCTCGGTTTCTTCGCCGCGTTCGCGATCAAGGCGCCGCTGGTGCCGCTGCACACCTGGCTGCCCGACGCCGGTGCCGAGGCCCCGATCGGCGGCGGTGTCATCCTCGTCGGCGTCCTGGACAAGGTCGGCGTGTTCGGGTTCCTGCGCTACTGCCTGCCGCTGTTCCCGCTGGCCTCGCAGTCCCTCGCCCCGCTCGCGCTGGTGCTCTCGGTGATCGGCGTGATCTACGGGGCGCTGCTCGCCGCGATGCAGACCGACATGAAGCGCTTCGTCTCCTACACCTCGATCGCCCACTTCGGGTTCATCGGCCTGGGGATCTTCGCGTTCTCCCAGCAGGCGCTCGCGGGCTCGTCGCTCTACATGGTCAACCACGGCATCTCGACGGCGATGCTGTTCCTCGTCGTCGGGATGCTCGCCGCCCGCGGCGGGTCGAGTCGCATCGCCGACTACGGCGGCGTCGGGCGGATCGCCCCGGTCCTCTCGGGGCTCTTCCTGGTGGCCGGCCTGACGACGCTGTCGCTGCCCGGCACGAACTCCTTCGTCTCGGAGTTCCTCGTGCTGCTCGGCGCCTGGCCGCGGGAGCCGGTGTACACGGTGATCGCGACCGTCGGGATGATCTTCGCCGCGCTCTACGTGCTCTGGGTCTTCCAGCGCACCATGACCCGCCCGCTGCGCGGCGAGGCCGTCCTCGGCGGCGGACCGGGGGCGGCCTCGGCGGCGGCGCTGGGGGGGGTGTCCGACGGCGGGCTGCGCGACATGCTCGAGGACGACGCGTCCGCCCGGGCCCGCGCCCGCTTCGGCGACCTCACCGGGCGGGAGATCGGGGTCCTCGCGCCCCTGGTCCTGCTGATCTTCCTGCTCGGGTTCTTCCCGCAGCCGGTCCTGGACATCGTCAACCCGGCGGTCTCCGCCACCATGAGCGAGGTCGGCGTCGCCGACCCGGTCGGCCCGAACGGAGTCGCCCGATGACGGCAACGATGCTCCCCGCCCAGGGCGGATCGCTCTCCGCGTCGCTGGGGGTGGACTACGGCGCGCTGGCCCCGTTGTTCATCATCCTCGGCGCGGCCTGCGTCTCGGTCCTGATCGAGGCGTTCGTCCCGCTGGCCCGCCGCGCGTCGTGGCAGCTGGTGCTCTCGCTCGCCGCGATCGCGGTGTCGCTCGTCCTCGTGATCGTGCGGGCGGTGAGCGAGACGCCGGCGACGATCGTGCTGGCCGGCTCGCTCTCGGTGGACACCCCGAGCCTGTTCCTCTGGGGCACGTTGCTCGCCCTCGCCATCCCCTCGGTGCTCATGATCGCCGACCGTTCCGTGGAGGCGGGCGGCGCGTTCGTGGCCGACCCGGAGGCGCTCGCCGAGGCCCAGGAGCGGGCCCGGGTGCGCGCGCCGGTCACGGTGGGGGGCGGGTCCGGAGGCTCCGGCGGGACGGGTGGCTCCGCCGGGGACGGCGCCGGCCGGTCACCGCGGGGCGGGCAGGCGCCGCCGCCGGAGATGCACACCGAGGTCTTCCCGTTCGTGCTCTTCGCGCTCGGCGGGATGCTCGCGTTCTGCGCTGCGAACGACCTGCTCACGATGTTCGTCGCCCTCGAGGTGCTCAGCCTGCCGCTCTACCTGCTCTGCGGGCTGGCGCGGCGTCGTCGGGTGCTCTCGCAGGAGGCCGCGGTCAAGTACTTCCTGCTCGGGGCGTTCGCCTCGGCCTTCTTCCTCTACGGCGTGGCGCTGCTCTACGGCTACGCCGGCTCGGTGCGGCTCTCCGACATCGCCGCGGCGGCCGCCGGGGGCCTGCGCTCGGACACGCTGCTCTTCGGCGGGCTCGCGCTGCTCGTGGTCGGGCTGATGTTCAAAGCCTCGGTCGGCCCCTTCCACACCTGGACCCCCGACGTCTACCAGGGCGCGCCGACCCCGGTGACCGCGTTCATGGCGGCCTGCACCAAGGTCGCCGCGTTCGGCGCGATCCTGCGGGTGTTCTTCGTCGCGTTCGGCCCCACGGCGACCGAGTGGCGCGGCGTGCTGTGGGCGGTCGCGATCGCATCGATGGTCATCGGGGTGGTGCTGGGGCTCACCCAGACCGACCTCAAGCGGATGGTGGCCTATTCCTCGGTGGCCCACGCCGGGTTCCTGCTCATCGGCTGCCTGGCCATCACCCCGGCCGGCCTGTCGAGCACGCTGTTCTACCTGCTCGCCTACGGGTTCACGACGATCGCGATCCTCGGGCTGATCACGCTGGTCCGTACCGGCGACGGCGAGGCCACCCACCTCTCGGCCTACGCGGGGCTCGCGACGCGCTCGCCGGTGGTGGCGGCCTCGCTGTCGTTCTGTCTGCTCGCCCTCGCCGGGGTGCCGCTGACCAGCGGGTTCACGGCCAAGTTCGCGGTGTTCTCGGCGGGCCTGGCCGACGGGGAGGCGCCGCTGGTGATCGTCGCCCTGGTGTGCAGCGCGATCGCCGCGTTCTTCTACCTCCGCGTGATCGTGATGATGTACTTCTCCGAGCCGGCGGCGGACGGGCCGTCGGTGAGCCTGCCGGGCCCGCTGACCACCGTGTCGATCACGCTGGGCCTCGTGGTCACGCTCCTGCTCGGCATCGTCCCGACGGCGGCCCTGGACTGGGCGGCCGCCGCCCGGTTCCTCGGCTGAGACGCGATACCCGACGGGTCCCCGACGTCGGGAAGGTTGACAATGTGATCGTGCAGAGCTCCACACCGGCAGGCTCCTCGCCCACCGCCGCGACCCAGGTCGCCGGTCTCCCGATCGCCGACGAGGCGCTCGCCACGGAGGTGACGGCCGGGCTCGAGCGCGTCGAGGACCTGCTGCGCCAGGAGGTCCACAGCGACTACCGCTTCGTCGCGGACACCTCGCTGCACCTCATCGAGGCCGGCGGCAAGCGGTTCCGCCCGTTGCTGACGCTGCTCGCGGCGCAGGTCGGCGCGGGAGACGGGGCGCAACGGAGCGCGACCTCCTCGCGGGCGACGAGCGACGACGTCGTCGTCGCCGCCACCTCGGTGGAGCTGGTGCACCTCGCGACGCTCTACCACGACGACGTCATGGACGAGGCCGTGATGCGCCGCGGGGCGCAGAGCGCGAACGCCCGATGGGACAACACCGTCGCGATCCTCACCGGGGACTACCTGTTCGCGCACGCCTCACGGCTCGTCTCCCAGCTCGGTCCGGACGCGGTGCGGATCATCGCCGAGACGTTCGCCGAGCTCGTCACCGGCCAGATGCGCGAGACCCGCGGGCCGCGGGGCGACGACCCCGTCGAGCACTACATGGCGGTCGTCGCCGAGAAGACCGGCTCGCTCATCGCCACCGCGGGCCGGTTCGGGGCGATGTTCGCGGACGCCCGGCCCACGGACGTCGAGGCGCTGCGCCGGTTCGGGGAGATCATCGGGGCCGCGTTCCAGGTCTCGGACGACATCATCGACATCGCCTCGCCGTCGGGCGACTCCGGCAAGACCCCGGGCACCGACCTGCGCGAGGGCGTGGCGACCCTGCCGGTGCTGTTCGCGCTGGCCGACGACGGGCCCGACGCCCGGCGGCTGCGCGCTCTCGGCGTCGGGGAGAAGGAGATCACCGACGACGCGGTGATCGCCGAGGCGCTGGACGTCCTCCGCGGCTCGGAGGGACTCGTCCGGGCCCGGGAGGCGCTCGACGCCCAGGCGCGGGCCGCCCGCGACGAGCTCGCCGGGCTGCCCGCCGGCCCCGCCCGCGACGCCCTGTCGGGGCTGCTGGACTACACCGTCGACCGCGTCGGCTGAGCGCCGGCCGTCCGCAGGGACGGGCGCCGTCGATACGCCCACCAGCCCTCCACCGCGAAGACGGCGAGGGCGATCCAGACGAGGACGAAGCCGACCCACCGGGCGGTCGGCATCGGCTCGTGGTCGACCAGCACGCCCCAGGCGAACTGCAGGGTCGGGTTCACGTACTGCAACAGGCCCAGCGTGGCCAGCGGCAGCCGGCGGGCCCCCACCGCGAAGAGCAGCAGCGGGAGCGCGGTCACCGGGCCCGCCGAGATCAGCAGCAGGGTGTGCCCGGTGCCGTGCCCGAAGGTGCCGACCCCGGTCGCCCCGAGCCAGACGAGGTAGCCGATCGCGACCGGCCCGAGCAGGAAGCCCTCGGCGGTCAGGCCGGCCACCGGCTCGAGCGGCACACGCTTCTTGAGCAGCCCGTAGAGGCCGAAGCTGCACGCCAGCACGAGCGCGATCCACGGCAGCGCCCCGGTCCCGGCCCAGAGGACCGCGACGGCCACCGCCGCGACCCCCACCGCCACCCACTGCAGCCGCCGCAGCCGCTCGCCGAGGACGACGACGGCCAGCACCACCGAAACCAGCGGGTTCATGTAGTAGCCCAGCGCGCTCTCCACGACACGCCCGTGGGTCACGCCCCAGATGTAGACGCCCCAGTTGACCGTGATGAGCGCCGACGCGGCCGTGATGGTGACCCAGGTCCGCCATGACTGCCCGCGCAACCGCGACCAGCCCCGCAGCACCGTGAGGAGCACGAGCATCGCGACGAGCGTCCACGCGATCCGGTGGGCGAGGATCTCCACCGACCCCGCGGGCTCGAGGAGCGGCCAGAACGCGGGGAAGGTGCCCCATAGCGTGTAGGCGCCGAGCGCGGCGATCAGGCCGGATCGGGACGGGCGGGCCGGGGAGTCGTCATCGACCACACCTGACCTCACCACGGCGCCGGGCACCTCGGCACGCGAGATCCTTGTCTGCCACGGCACACCGGCCTGCCACCCCGGAGCAGGTGGCACCCGCTCCGGGGGGCCGCCCGCTCCGGGACCGGGCTACTGCTCGTTGTCGGGCGTCGGCATGACCGCCCACGTGTCCTTGCCGCGCAGCATGGTCTGGAGGTCGTCGCCGCGCTGCTGGGCCTGCTCGGTGGCCGCGGTGACCTGGGCGCGGGCGCCGTCGTCGTAGGTGGGGCGCTCGACGTTGCGGAAGATGCCCGTGACGGTGTGGGTCAGGTCCTGGTCCGAGAGCCGCGAGAGCGCGAACGCCTGCGTCGGGTCCTCCTCGTCGGCGTGGTGGGTCACGAGCGCGTCCTCGCCGACCTCGTCGACCCGGCGCACCTCGAGGCCGCCGGAGGCCGCGCGGACCACGCCGAACTCGCCGTCGTTGCCGAAGCGGATCGGCTCGCCGTCGACCAGCGGGACCAGCCGCTGGGCCACCTCGTCGCCCTTGCGCAGGACGTCGAAGGACCCGTCGTTGAAGATCGGGCAGTCCTGGAAGATCTCGACCAGCGAGGCGCCGCGGTGGGCGGCGGCCTGTCGCAGGACCTCGGTGAGGCCCTTGCGGTCGGAGTCCAGCGCGCGCCCGACGAACGTGGCCTCGGCGCCCAGGGCGAGCGAGACCGGGTTGAACGGGGCGTCGACCGAGCCCATCGGGGTCGACTTGGTGACCTTGCCGACCTCCGAGGTCGGCGAGTACTGGCCCTTGGTCAGCCCGTAGATCCGGTTGTTGAACAGCAGGATGGTGATGTTCATGTTGCGGCGCAGCGCGTGGATCAGGTGGTTGCCCCCGATCGAGAGCGCGTCGCCGTCGCCGGTCACGACCCACACCGAGAGGTCGGGCCGCGTCACGGCGAGCCCGGTGGCGATCGCGGGCGCCCGACCGTGGATCGAGTGCATCCCGTAGGTGTCGAGGTAGTACGGGAACCGGCTCGAGCAGCCGATCCCGGACACGAACACGATGTTCTCGCGCTTGAGGCCCAGCTCGGGCAGGAAGGAGCGCACCGAGGCCAGCACGGCGTAGTCGCCGCAGCCGGGGCACCAGCGCACCTCCTGGTCGGAGGTGAAGTCCTTGGCCTTCTGGACCTCGTCGGTCGTCGGGACGAGGTCCAGGCCACCGAGCTTCGGGTCGGGGAGGTCAGTCACTGAGGAGCCAGACAGGGCGGTCATGCGGGAAGGTCCCCCTTCACGGCGTCGGTGAGGACGCCGGCGAGCTCTTCTGCCCCGAAGGGCAGGCCTGCCACCTTGGTGTAGGAGCGCGCGTCCACCAGGTACTTCGCGCGCAGTAGCATCGCCAGCTGCCCGAGGTTCATCTCGGGCACGACGACGCGGCGGTAGCGCCCGAGGACCTCACCGAGGTTGTCGGGCAGCGGGTTGAGGTTGCGCAGGTGCGCCTGGGCGATCGACAGGCCCGCGTTGCGGACCCGCCGGCACGCCGCGCCGATCGGGCCGAACGTGGAGCCCCACCCGAGCACGAGCACCTCGGCGTCGCCGTCCGGGTCGTCCACGGTGATGTCGGGCACCTCGATGCCGTCGATCTTGGCCTGGCGCAGCCGCACCATGCGGTCGTGGTTGTCGGGGTCGTAGGAGATCGACCCGCGACCGTCGGCCTTCTCCAGCCCGCCGATGCGGTGCTCGAGCCCCGGGGTGCCCGGCACCGCCCAGGGACGGGCCAGGGTGTCGGCGTCGCGCAGGTACGGCCAGAACTCCCCGGAGCCGTCGGGGGCATTCGCCTCGGTGGCGAACTCGACCGACAGGTCGGGCAGCGAGGAGACGTCGGGCACGTTCCACGGCTCGGAGCCGTTGGCGATCGAGCCGTCGGAGAGCAGGAACACCGGGGTGCGGTAGGTCAGCGCGATCCGCGCGGCCTGGATCGCGGCGTCGAAGCACTCGCTCGGCGAGGCGGGCGCGATGATCGGCACCGGGGCCTCGCCGTTGCGCCCGAACATCGCCTGCAGCAGGTCGGCCTGCTCGGTCTTGGTCGGCAGGCCGGTCGACGGGCCGCCGCGCTGGACGTCGAGGATCAGCAGCGGCAGCTCGAGCGCGACCGCCAGCCCGATCGTCTCGGACTTGAGGGCCACCCCGGGCCCGGAGGTCGAGGTGACCCCGAGCGCACCGCCGAACGAGGCGCCCAGCGCCGCGCCGATCCCCGCGATCTCGTCCTCGGCCTGGAAGGTCGTGACGCCCATGCCCTTGTGCTTGGACAGCTCGTGCAGCACGTCCGAGGCGGGGGTGATCGGGTAGGTGCCCAGGAACACCGGCAGCTTCGAGAGCTGGCCGGCGGCGACCACGCCGTAGGCCAGCGCGAGGTTCCCGGTGATCTGGCGGTAGGTGCCGGTGGGCAGCGCGGCCGGGGCCACCTCGTAGGTGACCGCGAACGACTCGGTGGTCTCGCCGTAGTTCCACCCGGTGCGGAACGCCAGGATGTTCGCCTCGGCCAGCTCGGGCTTCTTGGCGAACTTCTCGCGCAGGAACTCCTCGGTGCTCTCCGTGCCGCGGTGGTACATCCACGACAGCAGCCCGAGTGCGAACATGTTCTTCGCCCGCTCGGCGTCCTTCTTGGACATGCCGGTGGGCTCGAGTGCGGTGCGGGTCAGCGTCGCCATCGCGACCTCGTGGACCTGGTAGGGCTCCAGCGAGCCGTCCTCGAGCGGGTTCGCCTCGTAGCCGACCTTCGCGAGGTTCCGCTTCGTGAACTCGTCGGTGTTCACGATGAGGACGCCGCCGTGCGGCAGGTCCTTCAGGTTCGACTTCAGCGCCGCGGGGTTCATCGCCACCAACACGTCCGGGCGGTCGCCCGGGGTGAGGATGTCGTAGTCGGCGAAGTGCAGCTGGAAGCTCGAGACCCCGGGCAGGGTCCCCGCCGGAGCACGGATCTCGGCCGGGAAGTTCGGCAGCGTCGCGAGGTCGTTGCCGAACGCCGCCGCCTCCGAGGTGAAGCGGTCACCGGTGAGCTGCATCCCGTCACCGGAGTCGCCGGCGAATCGGATCACCACCCGGTGGGTCTGCTTGACCTCGGTCTGCCGGATCTCGCCGTGTGCCACCAGGTGGTCGGGGAACTGCGCCCCGACCTCGGTGTCCGTGCTCATCGAGCGATCCAACCCCTTCGTGCTCTCCGGGCCGTCCTCCGGGTCCGTGTCCTTCTCACCCGGCCCCCGGACGCCGGCGACGTCACCAACATCCCACGTTAACCGCGTGGTGATCGGCGCAGCGCGCCACCCGGGTGCGGGTCACAACACACTTGACCGAACAAGGGGACCGCAAGGGCGAACGCGCCGGTCAACGGCGACGTACCCGCTCGAGCCCGGCCCGGAAAGCAGGCGAGTGCAGGGACGTCAGCTGGGGCCCGACCTCGACGTCGACGGCCGCGGCGTGGTCGGCGAGGTCGGCCGTCGCGCGGACGCTGGCCTTGGTCGCGACGACGAGGTCCCGCGGGGCGCGCGCCGAGTGCGCGGCCAGGCGCAGGGCCTCGACGACGACGGGGGACCGGGCTGCCGTGCCGTCCGCGCCGACCGGCGGATCGGGCATCTCCCCGGGCACCCGGCGCAGCGCGAGCCCGCTGCGCTCGGCGTCCGACGCGTCCATGCCCTCCCCGCCGAGCAGCATCGCGAGCGTCGCCTGCTGGCCGACCAGCCGCTGCGCCATCCACGTCATGCCGCCGCCGGGGTGCAGGCCCAGCCGCAGGAAGCCCGGCTCGAACCGCGCGGTGTCCCCGGCGAGCCGGATGTCGGCCGCGAGCGCCACGTTGATCCCGGCCCCGACCGCGGGCCCGTCGACGGCGGCGATGGTGGGCACCGCGCACGCGGCCAGGGCGAGGAAGCCCGCGTAGACCGCCTTGATGTTCGCCTCGCCGGAGGTGCCCTCGGACTCCCCGATCGCGGCGAGCTCGTCGAGGTCGCCGCCGGCACAGAACGCCGGCCCCCGGTCGGCGGCGCCGGTGACGACCACCGCGTGGACGCGCTCGTCGGCGGCGACCCCGTCGAGCGCCTCGACGAGCCGGTCGGAGAGCGCGCGCGACATCGCGTTGCGCCGGCGCGGATCGCGCAGGGTCAGCAGGGCGGTGACGCCGCTGCCCTCCGTCGGAACGTCCGGGGGGAGGTGCTCGACGAGGACGGCGGGTGCGTCGGTGCTCTCAGCCACGCGGGACATCGTGCCCAAGCCGGTTAGCGTGCGCACATGACCCAGGCGCGCCCCCGTTCCCTCGACCTCCCCGAGGACGCGACGATCCCGCCCCGCCACCCGAAGGCACCCGGCGTCGGGGAGCGGACACCGCCGCACGGTCCCGCGTGCCGGGGCTGCGCGGACGTCCCCGGTGGCATCCGGCTCGAGTCGTGGGTCGACGACGACCGCGGCGAGGGCGGCGAGCCCGGCCACGGCGTCGCGGTGCGCAGCCGCATGGTGGTGACCGAGGACATGCAGGGCGGTCCCGGACTGATCCACGGCGGCTTCCTCACCGCCGCCTTCGACGAGTGCCTCGGCTCGGTTCCCGCGCTCGTGACGCGGGCGTGCGTGACGGCCCGGCTCGAGACCGACTTCCGCGCTCCGATCCCCGTCGGGACGACCCTGTGGCTGCGGGCGCGGCTCGACGGCGTGCTCGGGCGCAAGTACTTCGTCAGCGCCGCCGCCCGCCTCGACGCCGAGGACGGGACGCTGGCCGGCACGGCGCGGGCCCTGTTCGTCCAGGTTGGTGTCGAGCACTTCCTGCGCCACAGCCGCCCCGAGGACCTGGAGGCCCTCGGCGCCTCCCCGGAGCAGATCCGCGCCGCCCGTTCGTGACCGGCGCGGGCGGCCGCCGGAACTCCGGCGCCTGGCTCGTACGTTGGAACCCTCGGGCGGCCCGGGAGAGGTCTCACGGGCCACGGCGAAAGGGAACCACGGTGCGCAACGGGCTGAAGACCGCCCTCCTGCTCGGCGGGCTGAGCGCGTTCATCCTGGTGATCGGGTCGCTGTTCGGACGGACGGGGCTGCTGATCGCGCTGCTCGTCGCGATCGGCGTCAACGGCTACTCGTACTTTTTCTCCGACCGGATCGCGCTGCGGGCGATGCACGCGGTGCCCGTCACCGAGGCCGAGCAGCCCGGCATGTACCGGATCGTGCGCGAGCTGGCCTCGGCGGCGCACCAGCCGATGCCCAGCCTCTACGTCAGCCCGACCGACGCGCCCAACGCCTTCGCCACCGGGCGCAGCCCGCGGCACGCGGCGGTGTGCGCGACCACCGGCATCCTGCGGCTGCTCGACGAGCGGGAGCTGCGCGGCGTGCTCGGCCACGAGCTCTCCCACGTCTACAACCGCGACATCCTCATCTCCTCGGTGGCGGGCGCGCTCTCGAGCGTCGTCACCTACGTCGTGATCGGGGCGCAGCTCTTCGGTGGCGGCAGCCGGAACTTCCTGGCGACGATCCTGCTCGCGCTCGTCGGCCCGCTGGCCGCCGGGATCGTGCAGATGGCGGTCAGCCGCACCCGCGAGTACCAGGCCGACGCCAGCGGCGCGCAACTCACGCACGACCCGCTGGCCCTCGCCTCGGCACTGCACAAGCTGCAGTACGGCACCCAGGTCGCGCCGCTGCCCCCGGAGCCCGAGCTGGTCTCGCAGTCCCACCTCATGATCGCGAACCCGTTCCGGCCGGGCGAGGGCGCCTCGAGGCTCTTCTCGACCCACCCGCCGATCGAGGACCGCATCGCCCGGCTGCAGGAGATGGCGCGTCACGGCTGAGTCCTGACCGGACCGAGCAGGTCCGCGACGTGGAGGAACACCTCCGGGTCGACGTCCTCGGGACGCGGGACCCGGTGCAGGCCCTCCTCCCGGGGCGACCCGCCCGGCACGGGACGGTGGCGGCGCACCGCTGCGAGCCGGTAGCGGCCGCGCATCGGGACCGGGACCGAGGTCTCGGCGGCGACCAGGTCGACGTCGAGGTAGAAGGAGCCCTCGACGAACACCCGACGCCCGGGCTCGAGCGGCTCGACGTCCCCGAGCCCGGCGCTGTTGACGACGACCTCGCGGTCCCCCACCTCCAGGATCTCCACCCCGAGCGCGCCGCCGTCCTCCCGGAGGACCCGGGGCTCGCCGACCACGCCGCAGGCGCCGACGATCCCGAACGGGCCCGCCTCCCATGCCCTGGCCGGCCGGCACCGCAGGTCGTCCACCTCGCTGAGGTAGAGGACCGGGGCGACCTCGAGCACCTCCCCGACCGCGACCACCGGGAGACCACCGGCACGGAGGTGCTGCGGCTGGAGCCGCACCGTCGTCACCTCGCGGTAGCGCGCCTGCGCCCGGGTGGTCCAGCCGGGGTGCGCGCAGGCGTCGGCGGTCACGACCGGCTCCCACCGGCGTGGCCGGCCGCCCCGATCGCGACGGCCGGGCCGTCCTCCCGCTCGGGCACCAGGTCGGCGACGTACACCGCGTCCTCGCTCGCCTCGGCCGGAGCCGGGACCCGGCGGAGGGGCACCGGCCCGACCGGCCGGTCCGCGGTCCGGCGGTAGCGCCGCAGCGCGGCGACCCGGAACCGGCGGCGGCAGAGCGCGACGGCCTCGCCGTGCGCCGAGCCGGCGTCGAGGATCGGGTCGAGGTAGAGCGAGCCCTCGACGTGCAGCGGGCCGTCGCCCTCGGGCGGCTCGGTGGTCGCCCAGTTGACCGGGACGAGCCACCCGGCGGCGTCCAGGACGTCGATGCGGCACGTGCACCCGCCTCCCGGATCGAGGGAGACGGCCGTGACCGTGCCGCGGGCGTCGACACACCCGAACTCGTCGACCGACCAGAACCCCGGCGCGGGCGAGCCGTGGAACGGCCCGGCCTCGTGCAGGAGGCCCGCGTAGACCGCGGGGACCACCTCCAGCGCCTCGCCGACGCGCGCCCGCGGGAGCTCGCCCGCGGCGAGCAGGTGGGGCAGCAGCTGGACCGTCAGCGCTCCCGGCGCCCGCCGCGGTGCCCGCCGTCCCGCGGGAGCCCGTCCCGCTCGACGCCTGGTCTTCCTCGCCGTCCCCGCCATCGGAGTCCTCCCTGGTGCCGCCGGGCCTCGTCGGGGGCTTGGAGGAGCGCGGGCGCCGATCGGTTCCGTGTTTTTCCGGGAAGACTCCGGACATGACCGCCGACTACGGCCCGTACGGCTCGAGCCTGCGCGACCTGCCCCGGCTGCGGCACACCCGCCGTCGTCGCAGCTCCAGCTGGGACCGCAGCGGCGGCAACGACGACCGCGCGCACGTCGCCGCGGGGGCGACCGCCACCCTGCTCGACGTCACCGGGCCCGGCGTGGTCACCCACCTCTGGATGACCGTCGCGACGCCCCGGTCGCTGCGGAACCCCCGCGGGCGGCGGGCCGACCTGCTGCGCCGCCTGGTCCTGCGGATGTGGTGGGACGGCGAGGAGCACCCGAGCGTCGACGTGCCGCTCGGCGACTTCTTCGGCGTCGGGCACGGTCGGACCACGAACTTCGTCGCCGCGCCGCTGCAGATGAGCCCGCAGGACGGCAAGGCGCTGAACTGCTGGTTCGCGATGCCGTTCGCCGCCGGCGCGCGGATCGAGCTGGTCAACGAGGCACCCGAGGAGGTGTGGGCCTACTTCTACGTCGACCTCGAGGAGCTCGACGACCTGGGCGACGACGTCGGGCGCTTCCACGCCCAGTGGCACCGGGAGAACCCGACGCGGGGCGTGCGGCCCGGCCGGTCGAACGCCGACTTCCAGTTCGGCGGCACGAACCTGACGGGCGATGGCAACTACACGATCCTGGAGGCGCGGGGGCACGGGCACTACGTCGGGTGCGTGCTCAACGTCGTGCCGCGGCGACGACGGCGCTGGAACTGGTACGGCGAGGGCGACGACATGATCTTCATCGACCAGGAGCCCGGCGACTGGCCCCCGACGCTGCACGGCACGGGCACCGAGGACTACGTCAACACCGCCTGGTGCCCGACCCAGCCGTACTCGGCGCCGTACCACGGGGTGACGTTGCCGGGCGGGCGGAACTGGCGCGGACCCGTCTCGCTGTACCGCTTCCACGTCGAGGACCCGGTGGTGTTCGAGCGCTCGGTCCGCGTGACGATCGAGCACGGCCATGCGAACCGTCGCAGCGACGACTGGTCCTCGGTCGCGTACTGGTACCAGGCCGAGCCGCACGCGCCGTTCACCCTGGCGCCGGTCGCCGAGCGCCTCCCGTGACACGCTCGTGGACGTGACCGGGCACTGGGTGTGGGTCGTCGGCCCGGACTGCTACCTCGACGACGACGGCCGCGAGCACCCGAAGCTCACGCCTGGCGCCCCGGCGATGCGCTGGGCCTGCCACCGCGACACCCGCCCCGGCGACCTCGCCGTCCTCTACCGCTCGCAGCGCGCGAAGGACCTCGCCTACCTGCTGCGGGCGACCTCGGAGCCCGCCCACGAGCCCGGGCCCCGGCCCTGGAACTGCGAGGCCGAGGTGGTCGAGCGCTTCACCGAGCCGGTGCGGCTCGCCGACCTGCGCGCCGACCCGGTCACTGCGACGTGGCCCGCGCTGCGCGCCTCGTTCGTGCGCACCGGCGCCCCCGTACCGGACGACGTCTGGGAGCGGGTCATGGCGATGCGGCGGTGACCGACGACCGCGTCCGGCTCTCCAAGTGCATGTCCCGGGCGCTGCGCCACGACCCCGGGCGTCTCGGTCTGGAGCTCGACGTCGGGGGGTGGACCCTGCTCGACGCGCTGGTCCGGGGCCTCGACACGCCCGGCGATCCGGTGACGCGGGCCGACGTCGAGGACGTCGTCCGCCACGGCAGCAAGCAGCGCTACGAGCTCGAGGCTCAGCCGTCCGCCCGACGCTGCGCCTCGGCGAGGAAGTGCGCGGTGCCGGCCGTGACGTCGTAGAGGTCGCGGTAGTGGCGGTGGAACTCGTCGTACAGCTCGCGGTGCGCCGGGTCCGGTTCGACGCTATCGGCGATCGGGTTCCACGCCCG